>DATAWA010000151.1:0-8373 GCA_036267435.1 Xanthobacteraceae bacterium
TGTGCGGCACTCTGGAGAAGCTCGACGCATCGCGCACGGCCTCGATCTGGGGAACCAATGCGCGGCTCTCGTCGCCGCACGCGGCGCTGGCGAACGGCACCCAGGTGCAGGGCTTCGAGCTTGATGATGTGCACCGCAAGGCGGTGCTTCATGTCGGCGCCGTAACGCTGCCTGCGCTGATCGCCGTGGCCGAAAGCCACGTCCAGCTTTCAGGCCGAGATTTTCTGACCGCCGCGGTCGCGGGTTATGAGATCGGGCCACGCGTCGGACTATGCATGGGACAGGAGCACATCGGCCAGGGCTGGCACTCCGGCGCCACCGTCGGGATTTTTTCCGCAGCCGCCGGCGCGGCACGCGGGCTCGGGCTTGATGTGGACCAGACCGTCCACGCGCTCGGCATCGGCGGCACGCAATCGTCCGGCCTGATGGCCGCGCAATATGGCGCGATGGTCAAGCGCATGCATGCCGGCCGCGCCGCGCAAAGCGGACTATATGCGGCGCTGCTGGCGGGACAAAATTTCACCGGCATTGTCGATGTGTTCGAGGCGCCCTATGGCGGCTTTTGCACGACGTTCTCGCGGTCGCAGGATCGGTTCGATCTCAGCCAGCTCGGCGCGGGTCTTGGCGGCCGCTTCGAGACCATGCGTATCTCGCTGAAATTCTATTCCTGCGTCGGCTCCAATCACACCACGCTCGACGCCATTGCCGACATTCGCAAGCGGCATCCGTTTACGCCGGGCGACGTCGACGGCATTATCGTGCATGCGTCGCAAGTCACGGTCGATCACGCCGGTTGGGCCTATAAGCCCGACGGTCTGACCGCGGCCCAGCTCAATCTGGCGTTCTGCGTCGCCACGCTGATCATAGAAGGCGATGTCTTTGTCGACGAATTCACGCCGGACTGCGTTGCCGATCCGGCACGGATCGCATTGGCGGACCGCGTCAAGGTGGTGCACGATCCGGCGATCACGGCGCTCGGTGCCGCGCACCGGCACAAAGTCGATGTCGAGGTTCGTTTCCGCGATGGCTCGATCGAGCGCGAGACCCGCGAAGCCCCGCGCGGCAGCGAGCATTCCTTCGCCGGCACCGGAGATATTATCGGCAAATTCCGCAAGCTCAGCCGCGGCGTGATGACGGACAAGCGGCAAGAGGCTGTGATCGACGCGGTGCTGCGGCTCGACCGGCTCGACGACAGCCGCCAGCTGATCGCATTATTGCAAGCCTGACCGCGCCACGGCGCGCGGCGCAAAACCGGTCTCCGCTTTCGCGGGACATGTTGCGATATTATCGGTCGCGCGACTCTTTGAGGTGCAGCAGAACTTTGGTGCGCAGCGCCGCCTGCTCGTCGGCGCTCCACGTGCGAAAGCCTTCGCCGGATTTGAAGCCGAGCTTGCCGTCGGCAACCAGCTTTTGCAGATAAGGCGAGGCCGCGGGACGGCTGTCGATTGCCGGCAGGACTGTATTATGGATGGCCAGTGTCAGGTCGGTGCCGACCATATCGGCGTTTTCGAGGGGGCCGAGCACGGCAAGCCGCCGCCCGAACGAAGCCTTGATGACGGCATCGACCGTCTCGGCGTCGCAGATGCCGTTTTCGACCAGCGATATCGCCTCGCGCCAGAGCGCGTGCTGCAGCCGGTTGCCGATGAAGCCCGGCACGTCCTTCTTCACATGCGCAGGCTTTTTGCCGGCGTTCTTGTGCAGCGCCATGGTCCAGGCCACGACGTCGGGCGACGTCCATTGCGTTTCGATGACTTCCACGAGCGGCACCAGAAACGGCGGGTTCCACCAATGCGTGCCGACCGCACGGTCGCGATGCGTCAATCCTTCCATGATCGAGGTGATCGGAATGACCGACGTGTTGCTGGCGAGGATGGTGTCGGGGCGCACGTGGCGTTCGATGTCGGCGAACAATTTCTGCTTGAGCGGCAGGTCTTCCAAGATCGCTTCGACGACGTAGTCGGCCTCGCGCACCGCTTCGGCCAGCTCGAAACACGGCCGCACCCGCGCGATCGCCAAAGGGTCGTCGCCGAGGTCGCGCAGATTGGCGGCCATTCGCTTGGTCACGTCGTCGAGATTCTTCATCACCGTGTCGGTGATGGTCACGTCATGCCCGGCAAGCGCAAAAACCTGGGCGATACCGTGCCCCATCAGCCCGGCGCCGACGACGGCGATGCGCGCCTGTGCCACGTCTTTGGCCACGTCTTTTGCCACGTCTTTGGCCACGTCTTTGGTCACGTCTTTGGCCTCGTCCCTGGCCATGGCCTAGCCCGCCGTGTAGCCGCCGTCGGCATAAAGAATATGACCGGTATAGAAATCGGACGCCTTGGAGGCGAGGAAGAGCAGCGGGCCGGCCAGATCCTCCGGCTCGCCGAGGCGGCCCTTCGGCACGCGGGTGAGAAAGCCCGCGCGCACCGTCTTGCCGCGCTCGTCGTCGGCGAACATCCATTCCGTGAGCGGCGAACGGAAAACGGTCGGACCGAGCGCGTTGACGGTGATCCCGCTCGGACCGAGCTCGCAGCCGAGCGCCTTGGTGATGCCGTCGACCGCCGATTTCGACGCGCAATAGGCGGTATAGCCGGCCGGATGACCGAGTAGCCCGCGCGCCGAAGACATGAGAATGATTTTTCCGCCGCGGCCTTGCTTGGTCATCTGCCGCGCCGCCGCGCGCGCCATCAGCCAGGATTGCGTGACGTTGGCGTCCATCACGTCGAGAAAATCTTCCGGCTTCTGATCGACGATCTTCGATACTTTGTTCTGACCTGACGCCACCACGAGAATGTCGAGGCCGCCGAATTTCTCGACCGCGGTGGCGACGATGGCGTCGCAATTGGCTTCCGAGCTCGGCCGCTTGGCAATCGTCTCGGCGTTGCCGCCGAGCTTGGCACATTCGGCGGCGATCTTTTTCAATCCCTCGGCATTGTTCGCGCTCAGGACCACGGCCGCGCCGGCCGCGGCCAGCGTTTTGGCCGCTATTGCGCCAAAGGCGCCGGTCGCGCCGGTGACGATCGCCGTCTTGCCTTTGACGTCGAACAGCGACAGGGGGTTTTTCAGGAAATCTTCGGACATGAACGCATCTCACTTTGCATGATGTATCTCGTCATGCCCGGCCATGACGCCTGCGGCATCACTTCACCGGCGCGACCGCGACCGCGATAGTGCAGACGTCGTGGCCGCGATTGACGATTTCGCGGTTCTCGTTCGGACCGATATAAACGCTGTCGCCGGCCCGCGCGACGGTCTCCTTGCCGCCGGCAATCACCGTCAGTTCGCCCGAGAGCACATAGTAGATCTTTTCAGGTGGCGAGGCGTCGGGCCCGGCGCCGCCGCCGGGCAGGAAATGCGAGATGCCGAACACCAGCGACTGCGAACCACCCATCTCCGCGCCGTAAACGCGGAACGATTTGTAGTCGCGGTGGTTCGGCGCTTCGTAGGCCTTGGCTTCCGAGAACTTGCGCACGATCATTTAGAACGTCTCCCCTTTCTCGATCCGGTAATTTCCCTTCGGATCGAGGATCGCTACCAGACGGATGATGCAGCCGTCGCCGCGGTCCCAGTTCCATGGGAAAAACGCAAAGGTGCAGCGTTTCCCGGTGACCTTGTCGAGATCGCCGCCGACATTTTCGATGCCGAGAATGCCGTTCTTGAACAGAATGCGGTGCACCGGCTCCCAGTCGGGAAAATCGGCCTTCCAGTCGCGGCCGCCGGACCATTCCTTGTATTCGGCGGCGAGATGCGGGTGCAGCGGTCCGTTGCGTTGCGGGCCGATGGCGGTCGCCAGCGGGTGATCGTTGGCTTGGGTGTCGTGGCCGACCACCTTGACCTGCTTTTCGACGAACCACTCGCCGGCCGAAGCCACGAAACCGGGCGAATAGCAGAAATAGTCTTCGCTATCCTCGTAGAGGTGATGCCAGCCGGTATTGACGATGACCACGTCGCGCGGCCGCACGATCTTGCCCGCGGCTTTCTCCAGATCGTCGTAAGTGATCTGCTCCCATTTCTTCTTCTGGATCGAGATCACGATGCCTGAGCCGAAGAAATGCGGCAGCGGCACCTCGTCGATGAACGGCGTGCCTTGCACTACATGCGCCGGTGCGTCGATATGGGTGGTGTTGTGCATCGAAGTGGTGATGCGCTGCGACAGCACGCCCGATTTGGCCATGTAGTGAATGCGCTCGATCTTGACGTCTTCGAAATAGGGCCAATTCGGCGACTGATAGCCAAAGCGATGGGACAGGTTGTAGAACTCGAGTCCCATCGCGTTGTTGAGGTTTTCCTCAAACGTCACCCCGCGTATTTTCTGCGTCACGGGCTTTTCCTCCACTCAAAGCGTTATGCCACTGCTGTGCGGTCGCAGGGTTTGTAGCGAATATCGGAAATAAGGTACAGAGAGCGTCAGAGGCATAAAGCGGCGAGGGGAGGCATGGTCAAGAAAATCGCGCTAGAGGAGCATTTTCTGTCGCCCGGGCTGGTCGACTATTGGCGTCCGACCATGTCCGAGGTGCCGACGGAGCGGGCCGAATACTTCTTTCGCACGCTGACCGACTTCGGCGAGTTGCGACTAAAAAGCATGGATGATGCCGGGATCGCGCGCGCGGTGCTGTCGATCGCCGGCCCCGGTGTGCAGGCCGAGCGCGACGCCGCCATCGCGACACGCCGGGCGCGCGAATCGAACGATTTCCTTGCTGCCGAAATTGCCAAGCGCCCGGACCGCTATTCCGGCTTCGCGCACTTGGCGATGCAGGACCCAAAGGCGGCCGCGGACGAGCTCGAACGCTGCGTGCGCGACCTCAAATTCCGCGGCGCCATGATCAACGGCCACACCCATGGCCAATATCTCGACGATGCCGCGCTCTATCCGTTCTGGGAACGCGCCGATGCGCTCGGCGCGGTGATCTATATTCATCCGGCCGATCCGGTGGCGCAGCCGTCGGTGCTGTCCGGCCACAATGCCCTGATGCGGCCGATGTGGGGCTGGGGCTTCGAGACCGGGTCGCATGCCTTGCGGCTGATCGTCAGCGGGCATTTCGATCGCTTTCCGAAAAGCCGGCTGATGCTGGGTCATCTCGGCGAGACGCTGCCGTTCCTGTTGTGGCGCTTCGACAGCCGCGCCGCGTTCCAGGGCCTTAAGCTCAACAAGCCGCCGTCGCAATATATCCGAGAGAATGTCGCCGTGACCACGTCGGGCATGTGTTCGGCCGAGCCGCTGAACTGCACGCTTGCCGCGCTCGGCCGCGACCGGGTGATGTTTGCCGCCGATCATCCGTTCGAATCGGCGCCGGAAGCCGGCGCATGGTTCGACCAGGTGCCGCTTGCCGACGATTTGCGCGCCGATGTCGCGTTCAACAACGCCGCCCGGTATTTCGGTTTACCGCCGGCATGACCAAAGTTCTCATTGTCGACGTTCACGCGGAAATGTACCGCGACGCGCTGCAGGCGGAATTTCCGCAGCTGCAATTTGCCCTGTTCCGCAACGCCGCCGAGGTGAAGGGCGATCTTGCCGACGTCGACGTCATCATCATGTTCGGCATCGAGCTGCGCGACCACATGCTCAGCGGCGCGCCGCGTCTGCAATGGATTCAGTCGCTGGCGACGGGGGTCGATCACTTTCTGCGCAGCCCGGCGCTCAAGCCCGAAGTTATGATCACCAGCGGGCGCGGCATCCACGGCGCGCCGATGCGCGAGCAGGTGGTCTATATGATGATGGCCGTGAGCCGCGACGCGACGCGCCAAGTCGAGGACCATCAGCACCGCATCTGGCAGCGCCGGCTGTGGAGCACGCTCCACGGCAAGACCGCCGCGATCGTCGGCACCGGCATTGTCGGCGCGGCGATCGGCGAGCTTCTCAAGGCCTTCGGCATGCGCACGATCGGGGTGAGCCGCACGCCGCGCCCGGAACAGGGCTTCGGCGAGATGATGGCGATGGCGAGTTTGCGCGATGCCGCCGCCAAGGCCGATTACCTGATCAACGTCCTGCCGGCGACGCCTTCGAACCTCAATCTGTTCGACGCCACGGTGTTCGCCGCGATGAAGCCTTCGGCCTATTATATCAGCGCCGGCCGCGGCCAGACCGTCGACGAGGCGGCGCTGATCGAGGCGCTCCGCGAGCGCCGCATTGCCGGGGCCGCATTCGACGTCTTTCAGGCCGAGCCGCTGCCGCCCGACAGCCCGTTCTGGAGTCTGCCGAACGTGTTCATCACCCCGCATGTCGGCGGCTATGTCGTCGAATACGAGGAGTTCATCATGCCGCTCCTCGTCGACAATATGCGGGCCTTTCTCGCCGGACGGCGAAGCGAGATGCGCAACATCGTCGCGCGCTAGGCCTCAGGACCACGGCAACAGCGCAATGCGGCCGACGAGGTCCGGCGAGTTCACCAAAAGCTCATGCGCCTCGCCGACTTTGGCCAATGGGAATCGCGCCGCAATGCGGGTCTTGATGCGGCCCGTGCCGAGGAGCTTAAGGACGGCCAGCATGTCGTTGCGGCGGGCGCCGCGGATGCCGAGCAGGTTGAGCTCGAGACGGATCAGGTCGGACGCGAGGAACGGCATCGGCTCGCGGCCCTGTTCGCTGGAAACGACCAGACTGCCGCCGAGACGCATGACGCCGCCGAGGAATTGCAGCACCTCACGACTGCCGGTGAAATCGACCGCGTGATCGACGCCTTGGCCCTCGGTGAGGGCCATGATCTCGCCGCGCGCGCCTTCGGGGTCGGCAGTTACCACCGCGCCATCGGCGCCAAGCTCGCGCAGAATTTTCGCCTTGCCGGCGTGGCGCGTGGTGGCGAACACGCGCGCGCCGGCCAATTTGCACAATTGCATCGCGGCTTGGCCCATGCCGCCGGAGGCGCCGGCGATCAGGACCGTATCGCCGAGCCGCACCTTCAGCCGATCGTGGACGATGCGATGCGAGGAGGAGAACGGCCACAGCGCCACGCCGGCCTGTTCGTCATCGACGCCGTCGGGCAGCGGCAGCCACATGGCCTCGTCGCGCACCAGATATTGCGCATAAGACCCGAACGCCTGGTGGCCGGGGATGGCGATATTGCGCGACAGGTTGCCGAGCCCGCGTGCCGTCTCGGCCGAGTCGGGGTCTTCGGGGTGGGTGACGCCGATGACACGATCCCCCGGCTTGAAATGCCGCACCGCCGGTCCGACCCCGACGACTTCGCCGGCCGCTTCGCGGCCCAATTGCTGCGGCAGTGGAAACGGCGCCCGGCCGGGAAGCTGGTAGCGCGCCAAATCGCCGGCCCGGTATTTGACGTCCCAGAGCGACACCGAACCGGCGAGGTTTTTGACCAGAACGTCGCGCTCGGCGAGCGGCGGCAGGTCGTATTTGCCGTAAATGAGCTTTTCCGGCCCGCCATATTCGAACAGGCGAACGGCCATGGTTGTGGTCGGTATTGCCATCGCGTCAATGCATCCCGGATGAAGGCCCAAGCGGATGTTCCCAAAGTTGGACTAATATTGCAAAATCGCTTACCGGCTGGGGCGCGCTTATCGGGACAATGTCCCGCGCGCCGGCGGCCGGCGCGCCGCTGCGCGCACGAGGAGGATGCCATGCCGCTCGCCCGATTGAAGTTCCCGATCATTTTGTTCGGCGCGGCGCAGCTTCTCAAGCGCGCGGCGCAACGCCATCCGGAATTCAGCAACCGGCTCGAAGAGCACGATTTCGTCGCCCAGATCATGGCGCGCGACGAGGGTATCGGCCGCTGGTTTGCGTTCAAGAAGGGCATCGTCACCTCGGAGGCCGGCATTCACGCGGCGCCCGACATCAGGCTTCTGTTCAAGAATGCCAAGATCGGCGCCGGACTGTTGACGCCGCCGATCAACTGGCTCGATCAGATCAATGCGCAGAAGGATTTCGTGCTCACCGTCGAGGGGCCGGACTACCTGACCAATTGGTTCGCGCAGACGCTGATGATGAGCCAGTCGGTAGGATTGAAATACGGCAGGAAATTGCGCCGCGGTGTCACACGTTACTGCAACATGACCAATGGCGGACCGGTCTTTGTCGACGTCAAGGACGGCAAGATCGTTCGCCTGACGCCGATCGATCTCAAGGCCGAAGACGGCCCGTCGTGGACCATCGAGGCCAAAGGCCAAAAGCTGACGCCGCCGCGCAAGACCACGCTGGCGCCGCACGGCCAGAACGCCAAGTCGATCGTCTATTCGCCGGATCGGCTGCTCTATCCGATGAAGCGCGTCGATTTCGATCCGAACGGCGAGCGCAATCCGCAAAACCGCGGCAAATCCGGCTATGTGCGCATTTCGTGGGACGAGGCGATCAAGCTCGTCACCGACGAGATCAAGCGGCAGAAACGCGAATACGGCCCCGGCGCCATCACCTTCTCGCATGGCTCGCATCACACCTGGGGC
>DATAWA010000152.1:0-30471 GCA_036267435.1 Xanthobacteraceae bacterium
CCGAGCGCGAGACCGATCACGGCAAAAAAGCAGAATTTTGCGAGACGCATCCAAAAATCCCCCCTATGTCGCCGCCATTGCCAGGCGACGTTAGTTTCGAAGTCAACTATCGCATTTAAACGCAGAAAAGGCCCGCTGTAAAAGCAATTTCAATGCGATCGATAAAATTGTTCGCAACGGCGTGGCGATTGCTACACGCTGATTTCGTTATCTCCGCCATATCGCCGGCCCCTTAACCGGGCGGCAGCCACGGCGGGGCTATCGCGTCTTCGAACAACAAGCCGGGAGAGAGCGCACAAGCGCCGGACCCGGCGGTTCGGGGACGTCAAATGTTGCGTTACGGAGCGGCAGCGTTTTTTGCTGCGTTCATCCTAGGCTGGCCGGCGTGTGCCGGGAGCGAAACCGATACCTTCTGGAGCACGCCGTCGGCCGCCGTGCTGGCATTGGCAACGGCGCCCGCCGCTGAGGCGGCTGCCACGGCTGAGACTGCGCCCATCCCTGAGGCAGCGTTAGCGCCGCTCGAGCCCGCAGCGCCGCCTCTCGCGGCGCCGGCACAGCATCGCGTCACCGTTGCGGCCGCAGCAAATCCCTCCGATCAAACCGACCCGCCGCAAGATGACCCGCATTTGGTGATCGGGAATCAAACCGCGTCGATCGAGCCGGCCGAGCCGAACATCGCACCGCTCACTCCGTCGCCGCCCGTGGCACTGCCGTTCGGCCTCGCTGCCACGCCGGTTTCGTTCGGCCAGATTTTGACCAAGTGGAACGGAGTAGAGGTCAAGATCCGCAACGACAACGAGATATTGACCCATTGCGACGCCGATCCGCAGGACTGCCCAAAGGCGGCCCGGAATTTTCTCGGCATCGTCATGCAAGGCCGGACCCGCGGGGGTCTCGCCCGCATCGGCACAATCAACCGCGCGATCAATCTGGCGATCGAACCGATGAGCGACATGGCGCAATGGGGCGTGCCGGATCGCTGGAGCGATCCGATCGAGACATTCACGACCGGCCGGGGCGATTGCGAGGACTACGCCATCGCCAAATACGTGGCGTTGACGGCCGCCGGCATTTCGCCTGAGGACGTCAAACTCGTGATCGTCCGCAATACCGCCGCCGACGAGGATCATGCCGTTGTTGCGGTACGCAATGACGGCCACTGGATCATCCTCGATAATCGCTGGCTGACGATGGTGCGGGACGTCGAGATGGCCAAGGCCGTGCCGCTGTTCGTACTGGACGACGCCGGGGTAGCGGCATTCGCACCGCCGGTACTCACCGTCGCGCGCGGCGCGCCGGCGCCGGCTTCCATTTCATTCTGAAGTTGCGCTATTTGGATTCGGCTTCGTAGACGCCGTCCCAGTCCGGCCCCGGCGGATCGGCGCGATAGGCGGCGATGCGCTCCTCGTACATGTCGTAGAGGCCGAGCACCTCGAAGCCATCGGCGGTCTTGCGGCAGCGTTCGATCAGCCTGAGCGCTTCCTCCCAATCCTGCTTGCGGAAACGCGCCAGCATTTGCGCATTGAGCTCGCGCAATGCGTGGCAGCGCGGATCCTGCTCGATATCGGCGCGGCCAAGCACCGCGAATACCGCCTCGGGCTGCGTTTTGCCCTTCACCTGGATCAAATCGATTTCCATCGTGGCGAACTTCTGCTTGGCGCCCTCGGCGGTACGCGACCCGATCACCAGCGGCAGGCGATAATCCTTGGTCCGCGCTTCCAGCCGTGACGCAAAGTTCACGGTGTCGCCGAGCACCGAATAGTTGAAGCGGAAATCCGATCCCATATTGCCGACGACGCACGGTCCGGTATTGAGCCCGACGCCGATGCGCAGCGGCATGTAGACCCCCCCATTAGCCTCCGCTTCGCGCTTGAGCTCGGCATTGAGCGCGGTGGCGCGCTCCTGCATGGCGAGCGCCGCATCGCAGGCATTGGCTTCCTGGTCGGGATCGTCGATCGGGGCGTTCCAGAACGCCATGATGGCGTCGCCGATATATTTGTCGATCGTGCCCTTGCGCTCAATGATGGCGTTGGTGAGCGGCGTGAGAAAGCGATTCATCAGCCGGGTGAGACCCTGTGGATCGTCCTTGTAATGCTCGGAGATGGTGGTGAAGCCGCGGACGTCGCTGAACAGGATCGTCATGCGCCGCTCCTCGCCGCCGAGCACGAGCTTCTCCGGTGAACTCGCCAGCTGCTCGACCATATGCGGCGAAAGGTAAAAGCCGAAGGCGGAACGGATTTGCTGGCGCTGCTTCTGCTCGCGGAAATAATTCACGAAGGTCAGCACCAAGTAGATCAGCCAGCTGGAAATCAGCGGATAGGTGAAGTCGATGAGAAGATGATCCTCGGCGAACAGATAGAAGGACAGCCCGACAAGCCCGGCAATGACGGCCGCGCCGAGGAAGACGACAATGGCCGGCGACAGCATCGGTGCGGCGATGATGATTGCCAGCCCGATCAGCACGGCGAGCGAAAGCTCGGCGCCGATGGCGTAATCCGGATTGACGAGGAGCGACTTGCTCAGCACGCTCTCGAGGATCTGGGCATGAACTTCGACGCCCGGCATTGCCGCTTCGACCGGTGTCGTCTTCAGATCGAGAAGGCCGATTGCCGACGTGCCGATAAGGACGAGATGGCCGCGGAACCGGTCCGCCGGAATGGTGCCCTGCAGCACGTCCTTGGCCGAGACATAACGCGCCGGATCGGTCTTGTTGAAATGCACCCAGAGCTGGCCGTGCTCGTCCGTCGGCACTTCCAGACCCGGCACCGCCACCGATTGCACCCCGGCATTGTTGACGCGCACCAGAATGGCGCCGGACTGCGTGACGACCCGGAGCATTTCCATGGTCAGCGACGGCACCAGCGCGCCCTGCGCTTCCATGATCACCGGAACGCGGCGAATGATGCCGTCGTGCTCGGGATCGATCGAGAACAGCCCGCGGCCCGCCGCTGCCTCCTCGATCACCGGAACGTTGCGCAGCAGGCCAGGAAAAGTCACGAGATAGGGCGCCGGATTAGGTCCGAGCACCGCGAAGCCGGTCTGCAAAGCCGCTTCTCCGGGGGGTTGCGGCGTTGGTGTCGCTGCGCCGGCTTGGCCGACGACGACGCGCGATTGCTTGATGGCGTCGGCCAGGACCTGGTCATTGCTGGGCAGGCTGTCGAGCTTGGTGCGGGTCTCGGCATCGAGACCGTGAAAGCTCTGCTCGGCGATGGCCGGCGACATGCGGTCCGGCTCGGCGAAAACCACGTCAAAGCCGATGGCCGCCGGTCCCATTTGCGTAATGCGGTTGACGAGATCGGCGACGACGGTGCGCGGCCACGGCCATTGCCCGATGGTCTTGAGGCTTGCCTCGTCGATATCGACGATGGCGACCGGGTATCCCTCCTGCACCCGCGGCCGCAGCACTTGAAACAAATCGAAGGTGCGCAGCCGCAATTCCTCGAGCGGCCGCGGATCGGCGAGCCGCAGCGGAACGAGCGCGAACAGCAGCAGAAGACAGACCGCGCGCGCCACCCCGAACTGGCGCGCCCAGCGGGCCACTCTGGTCATGAGCTACAGCACCCTCCGGCAACGCTCGGGCATCCTAGCGCATTCACAGTTGCAAAGGAGGCGATTTATTTCTCGCGGAACGACCGCATCAACTGATCGTGCAGAGGCTTGAGCAGATAGGACAGCATGGTGCGCTCGCCGGTCTCAATGTAGGCCTCGACCGGCATACCGGGGGTCAGCTTGACGTCACCCAGCCGCTTGATTTCGTCGTTGGTCATGGCGATTCGGACCGAATAGTAGCTCCGCCCGGTACGCTGGTCGGTCGTGGTGTCGGCGGAGACTCGAATGACCTTGCCGTCAATCTCAGGCGTCGTGCGCGTGTTGAACGACGTGAAGCGCAGCACCACGGGCTGATCGAATTGCACGTCGTCGATGTCCTTGGGGTCCACCTTGGCTTCGACCTGCAGCTTATCGTCTTCAGGCACGATCATCATGATCGGGTCGCCCGCAGCAATGACCCCGCCGACGGTATTGGCGGTTAGTTGGAAGACAATTCCGTCCTGGGGCGCGCGGATATCGGTGCGCCTGAGCTGATCTTCCGCGGTGATTTTGCGCTCGACGAACTCGCCGATCTTGCTGTCGGTCTCACGCAATTCCTTGGCGACATCGCTGGCGAGATCCTGATCGACCTGGATGATCTGCAACTGGGTCTCGGCGATTTTGCCCTTGGCCTCGGCGGCCTGAGCGACGAGCTGCCCGCGCGATCCCTGCAGCTGGGCTTCGTCGCGTTCGAGCGAGGTCAGCCGGTTGAGTTGCACCAAATTCTTGGCGTAAAGATCGCGGACTCCTTTGAGTTCCTGTTCGATCAGGCCGATTTCCTTGTCCTTGGCGTCCTCTTGGGCTCCAAGGCCGGCAATTTCTTGCTGCAATTGCGTAATCCGTTCCTGCAATTGCTCTTTCTGGCCGGCTCGGTCCTGCCGCCGCAGATCGAACAGCTTGCGCTCGCTCGTCATCGCATCCTGCACGTCCGGATTATTCAGGTGATCGGCCAGTTCCTTGGGGACGGCGACGGTATCGGTGCCGTTAAGCTCCGCGACCAGTCGCGCCTTACGCGCATACAGTTCGGTCAGGCCTTTGGTGACGATCGCCAGATTGGCCTGCGTCACCGTTTCATCGAGTCGAATCAATATCTGGCCGGCTTTCACATGATCGCCGTCGTGAACGAACAACTGGCCGACGACGCCGCCGGTCGGATGCTGAATTTTCTTGATGTTGGAATCGACGACGATGTCGCCTTGCACGATCAGCGCGCCGGAGATTTCCGCGGTCGAAGCCCAGCCACCCAAGCCGAAGGCCAGAACGCCGACGAGGACGGCGCCACCGATGACATGACGGCGGATCGATTCGTCCGCGCTGTCCTTGGGACCCGCGTCGCCGAAGGCCCACTGCACCCCCGTCCGCGCCGTGGCGAATATCTTCAGGATCGGCCGAATGAACCGGGGCCCCGCACCCATCCGGCTCCGCTTGGCGCTCTTCATCCGGCGCCCCCCTGCTCCGCGACTTTCAAGGTTCGTGGCGCCGCATTCGCCGGCGTGAGGCGCGTGAGGATCTCTTCTTTCGGGCCGAACTGCTGCTGCCGCCCCTTGGCCATGATCAGAATATAGTCGACGCCGGCGATGGCGCTCGGACGGTGCGCGACCACGATCGTGATGGCGCCCCGCGCCCGCAAGCCGAGAATGGCTCTGGTCAATGCCTCGTCGCCTTCGGCGTCGAGATTGGAATTGGGCTCATCGAGAACGACGAGGAACGGATCGCGATAGAGCGCCCGCGCCAAGGCGATGCGCTGCGCCTGTCCGGCGGACAGCGCGCTGCCGTGTTCGCCGATCGCGGTCTCATAGCCCTCGGGCAGATTGATGATGAGATCGTGCACGCCGGCGGCATGGGCCGCGGCGATCACGGCGTCCGCATCCGGCGGATCCTCAAAACGCGCGATGTTCTGCGCCACAGTGCCGTTGAACAATTCCACGTCCTGCGGCACGTAACCGATGTACCGGCCCAGCGTCTCCGGCGACCATTGATCGAGCGTGGCGCCGTCGAGACGTACGGTGCCGCGTGCGGCGGACCAAACACCCACCAGCATGCGGGCAAGCGAGGATTTGCCCGATGCGGTGGGCCCGATCACGCCGAGCGCCTTGCCGGCCGCCAGCGTGAAGTTGACATCCTGACAGACGATCCTGGGCTGGCCCGGCGGCGCGACAGCGGCGTTTTGCACGACCAGTGTCCGGGCCGGCGGCTTGAGCGGCATCGGATCCGTGGCCGGCGGCAGGTGCCCGAGCAGGCGCGACAACCGCTGCCAGCTTTGCCGGGCGCCGACAAAGCCGCGCCAATTGGCGATCGCCAGATCCACCGGCGCCAAGGCGCGGGCGCCTAGGATGGAGGCGGCGATCATAATGCCGGGGGTCGATTGCTGATCGATAACAAGATAGGCGCCTACCGCCAAAATCGTCGATTGCAGCAACAGCCGCAGCACCTTGGAAAAGGCGCCAAGCCCGCCGCCGACGTCGCTGGCGCGGCCGCTCGCAGTCACGAAATTGCGATTGAGATCGTTCCAGTGCTTGGAGATGCGGCCGGCCATGCCCATGGCGGCGATAGCTTCGGCGTTGCGACGGCTCGCTTCGAGAAGCGCGTTGCGGGCGACGGCGAATTGCGCGGCACTGCGGGTCGGGCGCCTGGTCTTCATCTCGGTGATGACAGTGAGCGTCACCAGGATGATGGCACCGGCGAGCGCAGTCAGGCCGAGATAAGTGTGAAACAGAAAACAGATCGCGAGATAGATTGGCATCCACGGCAGATCGAAAAAGGCGACCGGCCCGCTCCCGGACAAAAAGCCACGCACCGAATCGAGGTCGCGGACTGGCTGGGTGCCGTCACCCTTGGCGCCGGCTTTGAGCGGTAACCGGACGATGGCGTCATAGACTCTGGCGCTCATCGTTTCGTCGAGACTGCGTCCGACGCGCACCAAAATCCGACTTCGGATCATGTCGAGCACACCCTGGGCACCGTAGAGCCCGGCGACCAGAACCAGCAAACCGAACAAGGTCGGCAGGCTGCGGCTCGGCAGTACCCGATCGTATATTTCCAGCATGAACAACGCGCCGGAGAGCATCAAAATATTGCTCATGCCGGAAAACAGCGCGATAGCCACAAACGCGCGCCGACAGGCGCCGAGCGCGGCGGCAAGCTCGGAACTCGCGGGCTGCTGCCGCAGCGGACCGGGGATCTGGCTCATGAAGCGTGCGTACCGTCTGGCGGGCCGGAACTGCGCCCGCGGTGCAAAGGCGACCGGCAACGGCGCCCCTCGCGCCGGATGGCCCGGTCCCCGATCAAATCAAGAACATTATACCCTGGACGGCGCCCAGTTACATCTGGATTCAGGCGGGTTCACGGCCGTTAGTTAATGCAGGGCCCCGGCTGACCGCAGTTGCAAGGGGTACATCTGCCAACCGATGCCCCAAATCCCGCATCGACCGCCCATCTCGGCGGACCGGTCATAGTCACGGCTCCGGCCTCCTCGATGAGGCCGCGCCTGGCGGGGCTCCGCATCGCCAATAAGGTGGCGAACCACCGCGTCAAACAAAAATACGACACGACGCAGACCTCCGCAGTCGGAGGTCCGCGCCGATCAACAATCCCGAAAGCAGCTATGCTGTTGAAAATCAGGAACGAGAATCGAGCGACAGCCCGATGCTAAAGGCCTTCTGGCGCGTCGCGCCCTCGGTCCGCTTGAGCTTCCTGGCAATTTGCGATGCCGTCGTCTTCTTCCGCGCCATGGACTTCAGGTCACGGACCTCGCTTGCAGTCCAAGAACGCCGCTTCTTCTTCCTCTTAGCCATAACGCCTCCCTTTCAAGAAAGCCGGCTTGTATCAATTACGGATGTAAAAGAAAAGCCGATGGGGTGGATGGAGATCACCTTTACGAGAGCCGATCAGCCGCCACATATGCGATCATGGAACTTGAAGCAAGAGCGGGATTGCAAACACGGCGGGCGAGTTAACAAATGCTTTTGTTAGGTCGTTCTTAGCGCGTCGGTCGTCGAGATGCAAATCGAACTTCCGCAAATCGGCTCTGCCGTTCAAACACGCGGGACCTAAGATGACAATCGGCAAAGCGGGCGCGTCATCGTTGTTGCTGGTTGTCGTCTGCTTAAGCTTCGCGGCGCCATCGCGGCTCGCCGCCCAGTTGCCTGAGCTGTCATGCCTGGGCGCACAACGGCCACGGCAGGTTGCCGAGCTTCTATTTGGTCGCGACATCGGCCACCACCTTGGCGTCAGCGAGACCGCTTGGTCGAATTTCGTCGCTCACGAGTTGACTCCGCGCTTTCCCGACGGCCTGACCATCACCGACGCCGTCGGGCAGTGGCGCGGCGCCGACGGTAGAACCGTGCACGAACCGACGAAAAAGGTTGAAATCGTCTTGCCCGGCAACGGCGACGACCAGGCTCGGCTCGAGGCCGCGGTGAAGGCGTATAAGAGCAAATTCCGTCAGCGCTCTGTGGGCGTGATAGTGCGGTCGGCCTGCGTCGCATTTTAGAAACAGCCTGCGCGGCCGGGACTTGCAGCACGGCGGCTTCCTTCCTAGCTTTCGCAGTAGTAGAGGCAGACGGACAGACGGGGCGACCGATGGACTCGTGCACCGACGAACTTAAGCTTGTCGCGCTCGACAAAGACGATATGGACGTCGTGTCGGCGCACCTGCAGGACGCCAGAGTCAAGGTCGGCGATATTTTCTGGCAGCCGGACAACCATCGGTTCGTCATGGCGGTGCATCGTTTCGACTGGATGAGCGCAGTCGACGGCAATACACAGAATGGGAATTACCGGCGCTGCCGGACCGCGCTCCGCTTCGAGCGTGTCAATGCCTGCAAATGCCGCAATCTCGATCAAACCAGCAAGAACACGCTGCTAAATCTCCTGGCGGTCGAATTCGCCCAGTCCGACGCACCGGCCGGTGTCGTATCGCTGATTTTCTCCGGCGGCGGCGTCATCCGCCTCGACGTCGAATGCCTGGAGGCGGAATTGGCGGATCTCGGCGAGGTGTCCGCCGTCGCTGTTTGTCCCGATCATTTTACCGCCGGCCGGGCCACGGCCTGATCGGCGCAAGTCCACCAGTGCGAATGGGGACCGTCACGCCGTGCGCGGTTGCCGTGCCGGAGGACTCGAAAAGAGCTTCATCAGTAGGACGATGGCGCCGAGCGTCGCCAGGTAGACGATGAGTTGCATGGCGGTCGGCTGATCGACATAGCCAATCAGCGTATGCAGCGCGCGGCCCAAGAAGCTCGAATCGCTCAGGATCCGCGACGTGTCCCATACCGTTTCGTCGAGCGCCGTGAGGATATCGGCCTGCTCGAGGAAAGCGATCGCCTGTGCCGCCATGCCCGCGGCAAGCAGCGCGATCAATGCGCTGGTGACCCCGAACAGATAACGCGCCGGAATTGTGATGAGTCCAAGATAGGTCATCAGGCACACCGACGAGCCGAGGATCAGGCCGACGAAGCCGCCGCCGACCATGGACCAGCTCGCGCCGCCCTGCGCCGCGGCGACGCCGTAGAGAAACAGCACGACTTCGGAGCCTTCGCGCAATACCGCAATGGCCACGACGATGGCGAGCGCCAGAAGCGATTTCGAGCCGGCCACCACCGCTTCGCCGGCGGCGCGCAGCTCGGCAACGAGCTCACGGCCGTGCCGCGCCATCCAGACATTGTGCCACGTCAGCATCAGCACCGCGAAACCGAGAATGCCGGCGTTGAACACTTCCTGGCCGCTGCCCCCGAACAGATTCGACAGGCCGCTGGTAAATAGCGCCACCAGGCACGCGCCGAGTACTCCGGCGACGACGCCGCCGGCGATCCAAAGCGCGCGGCCGGCAACGCCGGTCGTTACCGCCATGACGATACCGACGATCAGGCCAGCCTCAAAGACCTCGCGGAACACGATCAGGAGAGCGGCAAGCACGGAAAACCTCGCACCTCTTTCATTTCACGGCCTGAAATGTGCCCTCACGGCACCACCAGGTAGCCTTGCGTCGCATGATGAAAATCGTCGTAGAAATTGTAGCGGCCCGCCTGCAGCGGGCGCACGTAAACGACGCCCTGACCACCGGCCGGAACGATTTTCTCGAAGTGCAGATCGGAGCTCTCGAATTCCGAGACAATCGGATTGAGATTCTTGACCGCGATCTCGACCGCTTGGCCGGCAGGCGCGTGCAGCTCGGCAGGATCGAATTTTTGATCCTTGATCGTGATCGAAAGCTTGACCGTGTCCGCGTGTGCTGCGGCGGCGGGCAGCACGATCGCCGCCATGATCGCGAGCGACGGCCCGAGCCTGCGGCAGCCCTTTTCGATTGCACGCCGGAACATTGACGACAAGCACCTGAATTTTGAAGCCATGAATTGTCTAAGGAGTTGGGGAACAGCGGACTTTTTGTCAATCTAAAAGCGCAATATTAGAATTGTTATAATTACAGAGGACTGCTAGTCACCGCGCCGGCGGAGAGAAAAGCTGGCGCTGCCGCCACGCGCAGTTCAGTTTGGGCTCATGGCAATCCACCTCGATATTCGCTCTGGCGATTTTCCCCTAAAGTTTCGCGCATTCCTCGGCACCAAACGCGAGGCTGCGGCTGACGTCGAAGCCGCCGTGCGCGCCATTATCGACGATGTCGCCAGTCGCGGCGATCCGGCTGTCAAGGAGTACACCCTCAAATACGACAAGCTCGATCTCGACCGCGTCGGGCTGCAAGTGACCGCGGACGAGATAGGCGCTGCGGTTACGTCATGCAGCCGCGATGCCCTTGATGCGCTCGAGCTTGCTCGCAGCCGCATCGAGACCTATCACCGCCGCCAGCTGCCGCAGAGCGATCGCTTTACCGATGCGCTCGGGGTCGAGCTTGGCGCGCGCTGGACTGCGATCGAGGCGGTCGGTCTCTACGTGCCCGGCGGTACTGCCGCCTATCCCTCCTCGGTGCTGATGAACGCCGTGCCGGCCAAGGTCGCCGGCGTGCCGCGGATCGCAATGGTGGTCCCCGCCCCCGGCGGCATACTCAACCCGCTGGTTCTGGCGGCAGCCAGGCTCGCCGGTGTTGACGAAATTTTCCGCATCGGCGGCGCGCAGGCAATCGCCGCCCTGGCATACGGCACCGCCACTATCGCGCCGGTGGCAAAGATCGTCGGACCGGGCAACGCCTATGTGGCAGCCGCCAAGCGTATCGTGTTCGGCGAGGTCGGCATCGATATGATCGCCGGGCCGTCCGAAGTCCTGATCCTCGCTGACGGCACCGGCAATCCCGACTGGATCGCGGCCGATCTGCTGGCGCAGGCCGAGCACGACGCCAGCGCACAGGCCATCCTGATCACCGACGACGCCGCGCTTGCCGCGGCAACGGAGCGCGCGCTCGAAAGCCAATTGAAAGGGCTCGCGCGCGGCAAAGTGGCCCGCGCATCATGGCAAGACTTCGGTGCGGTGATCCTGGTCCGCACGCTCGATGAAGCATTGCCGCTCATTGACGCGGTCGCTCCGGAGCATTTGGAGATCGCCGCCGCGGACGCCGAGCGCCTCGCCGCCGGCATCCGCAATGCCGGCGCCATCTTCATCGGCGCCTATACGCCGGAGGCGATCGGGGATTATGTCGCAGGCTCCAATCACGTGCTGCCGACGGCGCGCTCCGCGCGTTTTTCTTCCGGGCTCGGCGTCCTCGACTTCATGAAGCGCACCTCGATCCTCAAATGCGGCCCCGACCAGTTGCGCGCGCTCGGCGGTGCCGCCATCGTGCTCGGCCATGCGGAAGGGCTGGACGCCCATGCCCGCTCCGTTGCCATACGGCTCAATCGCTGATGGCGCGGAACAGCCCAGCAAAAAACGATGCAGGCCGCCTCATCGCGGTCACGATCGACGAAGCTTCGCTGGGCAGCTCGAATGACGACGTGGAGCACGAAAGACGGGTCGCGATCTACGACCTGATCCAAGACAATAAATTCTCTCCGGTCGGTGACGACCGCGGACCTTATGAGCTGCAGCTTGGCATCAGCGGCAATCGTCTGGTGTTCGACATCAGGCTCGGTGACGGCGCGCCGGTCATCGCCCATATGCTGTCGCTGGTGCCGTTCCGGCGGATCATCAAGGACTATTTCGTCGTCTGTGACAGCTATTACGCGGCCATCCGCACCGCGACGCCGGACCGCATCGAAGCTTTGGACATGGCGCGGCGCGCCATGCACGACGATGGCTCCCGACTGCTGATGGATCGGCTCAAGCGCAAGGTCGATATCGATTTCGATACGGCACGGCGGCTGTTCACGCTGATCTCGGTTTTGTATTGGAAGGGCTAAGGGCCTGATGCCGCCGGCAGTGAGGCCGCCACTGGCCGTTCTATTCGCCTGCAGCCGCAATGCGGTGCGCTCGCCGATGGCGGCGGCGTTGTTCGGCCAGATATTCGGGCGCGCCGTCTATGTCGTTTCTGCCGGAGTGCGCAAAGGCGAACCCGATGGCTTCGCGACTGCCGCCATGGCCGAAATCGGCCTCGACATATCGCGGCACAAGCCGATCACGCTCGAGGAGCTGGAAGAGTGGGAGGGGCTGAATTTCGACTTGATCGTCACGCTGGCGCCGGAAGCGCATCACCGGGCACTCGAACTCACCAGGACAAGCGGCGTCGACGTCGAATATTGGCCGACACCCGATCCGACCGCCGTCGAGGGAAGCCGCGAGCAGCGGCTCAACGCTTATCGTGAAGTCCGCGATCAGCTTTTGGCACGCATCCGCGAGCGTTTCGTCACCCGCGGCACGGGGAACGAGTGATCCGGCCCGATGCGTGCGGACCGCCGCGAAACCGTTCGCCACGGTGGTTGTTAAGTGCTCCGTCATCCGCTAGTTTTCGCGCGAATTTTGGCCGCATCCGGTGACGGCCACGGTTAAGGCGCAACATTTCCGGGAAGCGAATGGCGAAGGAAGAACTCTTAGAATTTCCCGGTGTCGTGTCGGAGTTGCTTCCGAACGCCACCTTTCGCGTCAAGCTTGAGAACGATCATGAAATCATCGCCCACACTGCGGGACGGATGCGCAAGAACCGCATTCGCGTACTGGCCGGCGACAAGGTGCTGGTGGAAATGACGCCTTACGATCTGACCAAGGGCCGGATTACCTACCGGTTCAAATGATCGGCCGCCCCAAACTCGTGCTCGCTTCCGGCTCACCGCGCCGGCTCTCGCTTGTCAATCAGGTTGGCATGGAGCCCGATGCGCTGCGCCCGACCGATATCGACGAGACGCCGAAGCGGGGCGAGTTGCCGCGCGCCTGCGCTACGCGGTTGGCGCGGGAAAAGGCGGAAGCCGCGCTCGCCATGGTCCGCATCGATGACGAGCTGAAAGGCGCGTATATCCTTGCCGCCGACACCATCGTCGCGGTCGGCCGCCGCATTCTGCCCAAAGCGGAATTGCTCGACGAAGCGGCGCAGTGCCTGCGGCTCTTGTCGGGGCGCAATCATCGCGTCCATACCGCGGTGTCGCTGGTTACGCCGAAGGAGACGTTCCGGCAGCGCTACGTCGAAACCCGGGTGCGCTTCAAGAGACTGTCCGACCAGGACATCGAGGCCTATCTGGCGTCGGGGGAATGGCGCGGCAAAGCCGGCGGCTACGCGGCACAGGGCATCGCCGGAAGCTTTATGGTCAAGATCGTCGGCTCTTATTCCAACGTCGTCGGCTTGCCGCTCTATGAGACCACGACGCTCCTTGCCGGCGAAGGTTATCCGATCCATTTCGGCTGGCTGAACATCGCCTGACGCCGCCGCGCGCCCTATATTGCCGTCATGGCCCATGTAAACAAAGACGATGTAAACAAAGACGATGCGAACAAAGACGATGCGACCAAGCGCCCGAAATGCCCGATCTGCGGCAAACCGGTGGACGCGTCGTTTCGCCCGTTCTGCTCCAAACGCTGCGCCGACGTCGATCTGCACCGATGGTTTTCGGGGGTCTATGCGGTTCCGGTTGCGGAGGATGAGGAAGAGGACGAACGGCGCGATGACGGCGGCGAGACCGAGCATTGAATGGGCGCACAAATCGTCGGCGCCGGAATTCGGCAATCCCTCGACATCCCGACGAATTTCGTGTTGTGGACAGCTATCTCGTGAGGCTCTATAAGCGCCGGTTCGTGGTCGTTTCTTGGGCCCAGGTAGCTCAGTTGGTAGAGCACTGCACTGAAAATGCAGGTGTCGGTGGTTCAATTCCGCCCCTGGGCACCATTTCCTATTTCCTCTCATAAGTCCCGATAAGCGAGCGGCAGCAGCCGCGCCAAGCGTAGCGCCCAGTCTCGCTGCCCGCTCTCGTCCGCGAGCAAATCCTGACGGATCTCGATCAGCACGTGGTGCAGGCCGCGCCGTTCGGCGTGCACCGGAATGGTGTAGTCGGTCGCGTCGCTCACCGTATAGGGCACATTTTCACCCACGGTGAATTCTTTCTCCGCCTTCAGGAACGCGATCAGCCGGCGCGCGAAACGCGGTTCCCGATTGTGGAGCACGGCGGCATGCCAGGGCCGCGCCTCGCCTTTGTACACCGGCGTGAAGCTGTGCAGCGAGATCAGCGCCGTAGCCCGGTCGCTGCCACGCCGGTCATCCAGTTCGGCCTCGATGCGATCGTGATAGGGCCGAAAAATCTCGGTCGCACGCGCCGCTTTGCTCGCCTCAATCAAACCGACATTGCCGGGGATCTCCGTCGATTCGCTGAGCTCCGGGATCGACGAGGCCGCCTGCAGCGGCCGGTTACAGTCGATCACGAGGCGCGAATAGTTTTGCCGGATCAGCGTGGCGTCGAGCGCATCCGCCAACAGGCGGCCGAGCCCGGCGACGCCGATGTCCCAGGCGATGTGGCGCTGCAGCTCAGCCTCCGCGAGACCGAGCCGGCCGAGCGCGCGCGCGATGAAATTGCCGGCATGATCGGCGACCAAGAGGAACGGCGATGTTCCGTCGGCGTTGTAAACCGTCACCGGCCGTGGCTCATCCGCGGCCAAGAGCGTCTTGATCAATTCATTCATCGAGAGTCACAACCGCCCGACCTGCACAATATTTGGCCCGAGAAATGCATAGCGACGCATAGAATGCGTATGGACATCGTAGCACAAGTCAGCACGTTCGCCTTGGCCTCCGAACGGAACGCCGCGGACCGAGGCAGTAGGAGATGAAGATTCGCGCCGGCTACGAGATTTCCTACGATTGCCCGCAAGCGACGCCGATGATCATGACACTCAGCGTCCATCCGTCGCGCTTTGCCGATCTCATCACGCTCGATCGCATGCGGCTCGAGCCGCCGATCGTGCCCAACACCTATCACGATGGCTTTGGCAACTTCTGCCATGTGATCCGTGCCCCTGCCGGACGGCTCATTGCGTCGGCGGACTTCGTGGTGCAGGACAACGGCGCGCCGGACGAAACGGCGCCGGGCGCCGAGCAGCACGCGCTCGAAGACCTGCCGGTGGGCGTGCTGGTCTATTTGCTCGGCAGCCGCTACTGCGAGACAGACCGCCTTTCGGCCATGGCATGGTCGCTGTTCGGCCAGGTTCCGAAAGGCTGGCCGCTCGTTCAGACGATCTGCGATTACGTCCATGATCGCATAACGTTCGGCTACGAGCACGCCAGCCCGACCAAAAGCGCCTGGGAGGTCCATGCCGAACGCCGCGGCGTCTGCCGCGACTTCGCCCACCTCGCGGTTGCGCTCTGCCGCTGCATGAACGTGCCGGCGCGCTACTGCACCGGCTATCTCGGCGACATCGGGGTGCCGCCGGAAGATACGCCGATGGATTTTTCCGCTTGGTTCGAAGCCTATCTTGGCGGCCGCTGGTACACCTTCGACGCGCGCCACAACACGCCGCGCATCGGCCGCATCTTGATGGCGCGCGGCCGCGACGCCACCGATGTGGCGATCGTGACCTCATTCGGGCCGTGCACGCTGGCGGGCTTCAAGGTCATAACCGAGGAAGTGCCGAGCTCCGAGCCCGCTTCGATGTGAAGACCGCCGCGCGGATGCCCATTTCAGGGCAAGCACTACAGCGCCGGCAGCACGGCGCGCGCCAAATACAGAAACAGCGAAATGCCGAGGAGCCCGATCAGGCCCGCCAGCGCGACGTCGAAACGCGCGCCGGTTGACGGCACCTCGTCATCGGTTTCAAGCTCTTTGGTGGTGCGGGCAAAGCGAAAGCCTGCGACGACGATGATGGAGACGCCGATGGCGATGAAGGCAAGCCCAGCCACGTTGGCGAAGCTCTGGCTGTGCGGGCTGATCTGCCGCTGCGTCTGCGACGCCATCACTTGGAGAAATAAATCGAACCGCTCGATCACGAAACCGAAGGCCATCACCGCGATGGCGGTGCGGACCCAGGCGAGAAACGTGCGCTCGTTGGCGGCGTGGTCGCTGAAGCGCTTGATCATCGGCTGATCCCATCCTTTTTCCGGTCCGGCCGCACTATAACGCCGCGGCGAACGGCGCGCTTGCCGACCTGGGCATAACCGGGCAAGTTGCTGCCGTTTCCGGGCAATAAATACAACAATGGGGAGTGAAACTTATGGCCGATGCCGCAGGCGATCGACCGAGTCGTGGGCGTTGGTATGTCTTGCTGCTGATCAGTGTGATGTACCTCATCACCTATCTGGATCGCGTCAATATCTCAACGGCAGCGCCTCAGATCAGCAAAGAATTCGGTTTTGACAAAGTCACGATGGGCGTCATCTTCAGCGCCTTTGTCTGGGCCTATGCGCTATTCCAGGTTCCGGGCGGCTGGCTGTCCGATCGCTTTGGCGCGCGTAAGGTCCTGACCGGGGTCGTTGCCTATTGGTCGATCATGACCGCCGCCACCGCCGCCGCGTTCGGCAGCGGTTCATTTATAGCGTTACGGTTTCTGTTCGGCATCGGCGAGGCCGGCGCTTTTCCCGGCGCCACCCGCGCCATGCAGCTGTGGTATCCGCGGCGCGAACGCGGCCTGGTGCAGGGCGTCACGCACAGCGCCAGCCGGCTCGGCGCCGCCATTGCGCCCCCGATCGTGGTCCTGCTCATGACGACGCTCGGCTGGCGCTCGGTCTTTTATATTTGCGGTGCCGTCGGTTTGTTATGGTCGTTGTGGTGGTCGCTGAGCTACCACAACCTGCCCGAAGATCATGACCGCGTTAACAAGGCCGAACTCGAGGTCATCCGCGGGCGCGGCGCCAATGGCGAGATCAATCCGCCGCCGATCGAGAAGCAGACCAACGTGCCGTGGAGCACTTTGCTCGGCTCGGGCAATATGTGGGCGATCATGTTCGCCTACTTCACCTACGTCTATTGCCTGTGGATCTTCCTGAGCTGGCTGCCGTCTTATCTGATCGAGGTGCGGCACTTCACCCTGATCAAAGTCGGCATTTTCGCGTCGCTGCCGCTGTGGGCCGGTGTCGTCGGCGACACGCTGGGGGGTCTCGCGACCGACTGGCTTCTGAAGATCACCGGCAGCGCCAAGATCGGCCGGCGCGTGGTGGCGATCATGGGCCTGCTCGGCTGCGCTATATGCATCGTGCCGGCGGCGCTGACGGAAGACGCCTATGTCGCCGTCGCATGTCTCACCGCCGCGATGTTTTTTCTCGAGTTCACCATCGGACCATCCTGGGCGGTGCCGATGGATACCGGCGGCAAATACTCCGGAACGGTGTCCGGCATGATGAACATGGCCGGCAATTTCGGCGGCGCCTTGTCGCCGATCGTATTCGGCTTTCTGGCCGAAGGCGGCAACTGGCAGGCGCCGTTCATCGTCGCGGCCGTGCTCTTGGTCATCGGCTCGGCGGTGTGGGCGTTCTGGCTCGATCCCGACCGGCAAATCCTCGCGGCTTGATCGGCAGCCGGATTTCTCGCCTTATGGACCGGCCGCTTCGTGACAAACGGCCGGCCCCTTTCGCCGCCGGTAATAGAGCGGTTCATTAACGAAACGTAAATTGCTGTTGCGTAGGAAAGGCTGCGGTGGACAATCGCAGGCGGAAGCACGCGATGCTTGTTGTCATGACGGCATGCGCCGTTGTCGTGTGGACGGGTGCCATCGGTCTGTTCGCGCTCCGGCGCGACCGCAGAGCCCGGATGCTCACTTTGGCGCTGGACAATATGAGCCAGGGCGCCGTCATGTTCGATGCCGCCGGCCGTCTGGTCGTGTGCAATGCCCGCTATCGCGACATCTACGGCATGCCGCCGGACCTGGTGAAACCCGGCGTCAAGCTCATCGATATCATCCGCAATCGCTTTCAATCCGGAAACCTCGACCGCGATCCGGCCCAGTACTGTGCCGAGCTCATGGACATGATGCGCTCGGGAAAAGAAATCAGCTTTGTCTCGGAGCTCGCCGACGGCCGCTCCATCTCGGTGATTAATCGCGCCATACCCGGCGGCGGCTACTGGCTCGGAACGCATCATGACATCACGGCCCGCCGGGCGGCCGAACGCAACAGCGCGCTGCTTTCCGAACAGGCGGCTCGCCGCGCCGTCCTCGACGACGCCATCGTGTGGTTTCGCGGCTGTGTCGAAAGCGCGCTCAATACCGTCAGCGAATGCGCCGCGACGATGAAAACGACCGCCGCCGGGCTGTCGGCGACATCAAACGATACCGCAACTCATACCGCCGGCGCGGTACGGACATCCAACGACGCCTTCGGCGGCGTCGAGAGCGCGGCGGCCGCCGCGGACGAATTGTCGAAATCGATCGCGGAGATCAACCGCCAAGTGGTCAACGCCAGCGAGGTAGTGCGCAGCGCCGCGACTGAGGCTCAATCGACCAACGTCATCATCGACGGCCTCGCCCAGGCGGTGCAGAAGATCGACGACGTCGTCAAGCTCATCCAGAGCGTGGCCGGACAGACCAATCTGCTGGCGCTTAATGCCACCATCGAGGCGGCGCGGGCCGGCGCCGCGGGCAAGGGATTTGCGGTGGTCGCCTCCGAGGTCAAGGCGCTCGCGGTACAAACCGCCAAGGCGACCGACGACATCGCCTCCCAGATCGCCGCGGTACAGTCCGCGACGCAGGGCGCCGTGCGCGCCATCGGCAGCATCACGGGCCGGATGGACGAAATCCGCCAATTCACGACGGCGATCGCGAGTTCGATTGAGGAGCAGCACGCGGCCACCGGCGAGATTTCCCACAACGTCACGACGGCGGCCATGGGCACGCGATCGGTGGTCGCCGTGCTGGAACGCGTGTCACGCGCGATCGGCGACATGCGCGGTTCGGCGGATACGGTGCTGACGGCGTCGATGGCCGTCGAGAAGGCCGCCGACAGCCTGCGCGACAGTGTCGATGGCTTCCTCAATAAGGTCGCGATCTAAACATCATCAAGACGCGCGCGGCCGCGGCTCCATTGCCACGCGGGCAAAGGTCGACATGATTTTGAGCCCTGCTTTAATCGAGCCGCGCAGCGAACCGGCAACCTTCGACGCTCCACCGAGGCGGCGGCGGTAATCCACCGGCAGCTCGAGAACGCGAAGTCCGGCACGCGCCGCGCGCATCTGCATTTCGAGATTCCAGCCATAGGTCATTTCGCGCATGCCAAGCGCGAGCAACGTATCGCGGCGAATGGCCCGAAACGCGCACATATCGGTATAGCGCACGCCATAAAGCTGTTTGGTCAGCAAGCCGGCGACAAGCCCGGCGGCGATCTGATGCCACGCCATGCTTCCCGGCTGACGATCGCCCCGCGCGCGCGAGGCGATCACAAAATCGAACCGGCCGGCCTCGATCGGGGCCACCAGAGCGGCAATTGCGGTCGGGTCGTCGGCGCCGTCGCCGTCCATGAAGACAATGATGTCGGTGCCCGTGGCCGCCTCGGCCCCGGCAAGGCAGGCGAGGCCGTAACCGCGGCCGACCGAAACGACCTCGGCGCCGGCCTTGAGCGCTTGCTCGGGCGTGCCGTCGGTCGAGCCGCCATCCGCGACGATAACCCTGCCGACCACCTCGCGAGGCAGTTCGGCGACGACGGCGGCGATGGATTCGGCTTCATTGAATGTCGGAATGACGACCGCAACGCTCGCAGCCTCCGGATCCATCGCTACAAGCTCCAGCGCAAGCCGCAGCTGGCGCAAGCCTGCGGCGGCGCATTCGATTTCAGCGCCTTGCGGAATTCGCCATAGGCCGGACCGGTCCAGATCTCGCGCAAACTCTGCTGCGTGGCGTCGCCCAGCGTATAGTTCTCATAGCCGCGTTGGGAGAACGGCGCGATGCAGCACGGCAAGGCGCGACCATTGGCGGTGAAATACATGACGGTCCACGGGCGACGGCACAGCGACCATGGCGAGCCATCGTCGCGGCGTTTGAGACTGACGCCGGGCTCCGACGCACCGCCGGAAGCACTGAATTCGATGCCGAGGCTGCGTGCCAGTTCGGTCGCGCGATCGACGTGCACAGCCTCTTCGCCCGACAGCCGCTCATAAAGCGCCTGGTCCGGCCGGGCCATTCCGATGGCGTTGTCGTTGAAGAACACCATGCGCTGCAAATGCACTTCCTTGACCCCGGTTTCCGCCGCGACGCGGACGAAATCGGGCAATTCGGCGATGGTTTCGCGCAGGCCGGTGAGCCACGCCGAGACCCGTGGTTTCGTGTGACCTTCGCGCTCCTGCAATTCGCGAAAGGCACGGACATTCTTGAGGATGCGATTGAAATAATTCTTGCCGCGAATGGCGAGATACGACTTCGCATTGGCCGCATCGAAAGAAACGCGCAGCTCGTCCAGCTCGGCCGCGATCAGGGCGCGGCCGTTCTTTTCGTTCAACACGGTGCCGTTGGTATTGAACAGGACGTAAGTGCCGCGATCCTTCAGATAGCGCACCATCCGCGGCAAATTCTTGACCAGCATCGGCTCGCCGACGCCGTGCAGGACGGCGCGCTGCAGCTGCGGGATTTGATCGACAATCGAGGTGAACAGCTCCCAGCTCATATCGGCGGGCGGCTCAAGCTCCTCATAGGTGCGCGGGCACGTCGTGCACAAGAGATTGCAGCGGTTGGTCGTCTCCAGATACAGGCAAACCGGCTCGTGGTCGGGGACTTCATTGTCCGCCGCCGCGCTTTCGAAATAGCGTTGCGGATCGATAGCGCGTCTCGTCGCGGTCTTTTGCATTGGCGTCACCCCGAGCGGCTGCTTACGTGTCAGACGCGCATTTCATCAGTCTGCATCAGCCGATCGATCCGGCCGTCGAAATCGTGGTCCTGCCGCAACCGGCCGATCAATTTTGCCGTCTGCATCGCATGGTGCGGAGCGTGGCCGTCGTACCGGCTCTGATCCTCGCCGCGCAATTCCGCGTTCAGACGTTGCAACCCGTCCACATCGTCGACGTCGTACCAGACCGGCAAGGTATGGACTTCGAGAGCGATTTCGCTGGCGCGCTGCAGCGTCTGCTCCGCAACGCGTTCGGTGCTCCAGGCGATGTCGTCAAACATCCGGCGGTGCGGCGCTTTGAGCCCGAGCAGATAATAGCCGCCGTCGGTCGACGGGCCGAGCACGGCCCGATCGCCGGGTCTGGCCAGCATTGCGGCGGTTTCAACCAATAAGGCGGTGGGCAAGGTCGGGCTGTCGGAATTAAGCACCACGGCGGCGCCGTGCCCGCGCGCGAAAATCTGCTCAATGGCGTGGAATAGACAATCGCCGAAGTTCGGCAGCCAGGCGCCGATCAGCCCTATCGCTCCCGGCAAGATGTGGCGGAAGAAATCTTCAGTCCCGGTCGGCCCGAAAGCCGCATAACCGGCGATGCCGCCGTGCGCCGTTGCATGGCGAGCCGCGAGCAGCACATTGTCGGCGACATCGCAAAGGAACGCGGTATTGAGCGCTGCCGCTTCGTCGAAAGTAAGCGGCGGGACAAGACGTGTTTTGGCGCGTCCCGGTGCCGACGCCTTTGCCATGAAAGCTATTCCGCAAGCGGCCACCGCAGCAGCCGGCGCGGATTCGTTACGGGATCGACCCGTTCGATTCATCGATGCCCCCTGTAATCAATTCTGCAACGCAATATCGCTTGCTTGCCAAAGCGGCCGGCCGAGCGCCAATCACTTCCGCCTCAGAGCTATCAAATCGCGAGCGACCGAAAAGTTATTGGCATCACAAAGTCGTGATCGCGATCTCATCGGCGGGCGAGCGCCACGCTGATACTGGCTTCGGCGGAGAGGACCATATCGGCGTTGTCGTGCCAGGTCGGCGCCGCGGCATAGTCGCTCCGCGGCATATCCAAAGAAGCAAGCTGACGGCCGAAGATGCCCACCACTTCGATCGGCACGGCCACCCGCCGCATGCCCCAGCCGAACCATCCGCCGTATTCGACAATCAATTCGATATGGCCCTCGGGGGTACGCACGACTTGGCGCACATGGCCAAGCGTGCGGCTGTCGTCATCAAGCACCGGCATACCGATGAGATCGCCGACGCGGACCGGTTGCGGGAAACGCCGGCCCATGCGCTCGGCCGCCGCCATATGCGCTGCCGCCATGGCCTGGTCTTCGGTGCCCATGCCGGTCGGCGGGATCATCGCCTGCGCCACGATCAGCGGCACAAACGACGGCGCGGCACGCGCGGCGGGCGCGGCCTCTACGCCGCGCATGGCGAGCAAACCTGCGAGCAGGCAGACCAGTCCAGAATAGAGATTCCTCCGCCGCCAAGGCATCAGCGCCTCCAATCAATGATCGCCATCAATCTCGCCGCGCGATTTTGTGAACCGGCTTGTCTTGCCCATCGATCACCCCACCCGTAGTGTCGCCAAATCGCCACCATGGAATCGCTCGATGCCGGCGTCGTCCCCAAGCAAAGCCGCACAGAATGTCCGGCTGCATCCTGTGCCGCTCCGCATCATGCATTGGATCAATGCGATAGCGATTTTCATCATGATCGGCAGCGGATGGAAAATCTATAACGATGATGTGATCTTCGGCTTTCTGCACTTTCCCGATTGGCTCGTGATCGGCAAATGGGCGCAGTACGGCTTGCAGTGGCATTTTTTCGGCATGTGGATCTTCGTGCTCAACGGGATCGCGTATCTGACATATGGCATCGGGAGCGGCCGCTTCCGGCGCAAATTGTTTCCGATCTCGATCAAAGAGGTCTTTGCCACCGTAGGCGATGCGCTGCGCTTGCGGCTGGGCCATGACGACTTGACCCATTACAACGCGGTGCAGAAGCTCCTTTACCTCGGCGTCATGGCGGTTGGCGTGCTGATCGTGATTTCCGGCTTGTCGCTGTGGAAGCCGGTGCAATTCTCCGAACTCTCGGGCCTGTTCGGCAGTTTCCAGACCATTCGGCTGGTGCATTTCTTCTGTATGGCCGCGATCGTCGCCTTCATCCTCGTGCACGTGACTTTGGCGTTGTTGGTGCCGCGGAGCCTCCTCGCCATGCTCACGGGCGGACCGGTGGTGGTGCCGGGCGCGCCGGACATCGGAGCGGCCGCCTCCGAAGCCGAAGCGACACAATGATGCAGTGACCCCATGCCGATCCGATTTTCCACCCCGTCGATCTTACGGCCGCGAGAGCCGGCATTGCGCCGTGGCTTCGATCGCCGGGCGCTGTTGCGGGGCGCCGCCGGCATCGGCGCGCTTGGTCTGCTGACCGGCTGCGACGTCAGCGAGGAACCTCCGGTGCAGAAATTCCTGCGCACGGTATCGGCCTGGAACGATGGCGTCCAGGAGGCGATATTTCGCCCGAACCATCTGGCGCCGACGTTCTCCGCCTCGCAGGTAGTCAATCCTCCGCGCTTCAATGCCTATTATGACATCGAGAATGTCAAGCCTGTCGACGGCGCGACGTGGAAGCTTGAGCTTGTCGGGCGGATTGGAAACAAACAGCCGTGGACGGTGCAGCAGATTTATCAGTTGCCGGAGCAGGAAGAGATCATCCGGCATGTCTGCGTCGAGGGCTGGGACTATATCGGTCAATGGTCGGGGCCGAATCTGCGGGCATTTTTGACCCGCATCGGCGCCGACCTGACCGCGAAATACGTCTATTTCATCTGCAATGACAATTTCACCGAAAGCATCGACATGGCAACCGCGCTGCATCCGCAGACCATCCTTGCCACCAAATATGCCGGCAACGCCATCACCGATCCGTTCGGCTTTCCGCTGCGGCTGCGGACGTCGACCAAGCTTGGCTACAAGAACGCCAAATGGATCAGGGCAATCGAAGTGACCAATGATTTTCGTGAGACGTTCTGGAGCAAACAAGGCGAGAACTGGTTCGCCGGCATTTAGCGCGCGTTTCTCACGTAAATCCGCCATTTGCCGTTACGCGATTCCGCCAGCCGATAATCGGCGCTTGCGGCGAACGGATCGTGGTTCCAGGCGCCGTCCTGCGGTACGACGACGACGACATCGCAACTATATTTGTTGGACATGTCTTCGACATCGGCGGGCGTTCCCTGCCCGGCAAACACGCGGATGAATTGCGCATTGATGGCCTCACGGCGATCCGGCGGTAACGGCGCAAACGCCAAAGCCATTTCGCGGCCGGCAAAACACGAGCTGCGATTGGCGAGCAGGGCCCAGGAGACATTGACCGGCCACGGCGTCACGTCCTGCAAATAGAGCGGATCGTTGGCGACACGCGCCGTCGGCGCGGCATAGCGGCGGACCGCGGCCCACATGGCGGGAGCCTCGGCAAAGGTCTGCGCATTCGCCGTGGTCGTTCCGACAACGTTGGAGCGAATCATCACCGCGGTGTCCGGCAGGCTGAGCACGAGCCCGCCGAGCGCCAGCACCGCGATCAGCAGGCGATTCGGCGCGCGCATCATGCCGGCTGCGGCGCCGACGATCAGAATCATGGCAGCCGGCAGCACCGCACGCAGGCCGAGATCGTTATTGTCGCCGACCGTACTGACCACAAGCCAGGACATGACGAGCCCGGCGCCCGCAAGGCCGATGAACATCGCGGTCGCGGTTTTTTGCGGTCCCGCCGGGAGGGTCCGCTCCATCCCCACAAGCCCGATCAATCCGGCGATAAAGGCGGCCGGAAATTCGATTGGCAGCAGCAGGACCCAATAACCGGGCCAATCGAGCGCGCGGCGAAGCGCCGGCGAAAACAGGTCGCCGAGCACGGCGAAATGATCGACCACAACCGGAGTGCCATCGCCGCGTGCCGCAACCGCGGCCAATTGATCGCGAATGAACGGAGCAGCGATCAACAGCGCGAGGGCGGCCGCGCCAGCCAAGCCGCCAGCGACCGCAACACGGCGCACCGGCCGCACCGCGCCAAACAAAATCGGCGCAGCGACCGCGATAGCCGCGGCGAGCGTCAGGCCGCCGACATAGGACGAACTCTCGAAGCCCGCGACGACGGTCAGCACCAGCACCACGAACCGCGCCGCGCTTGGCCGCTCCGCGTAATGGACGATCAGCACAAGGGCGGCAATCACGCAGGTCGCCGCCATCAGATGCTGCGGCACCCAGGCCGATTGAAACAGCCAGCCGGCAAAGCCGGTCGGCGTTGCCATGAACGGCGCGAGCGCGTAACTGCCGAAGATGAAACTTAGCGTCTGGCGCAGCGAGGTCGCGGCGGCAAGTGCAACAACCCAAATCGCGGCGCCCGAGCGCTGGCTGAGCCAGACCGCGATCCCCATCATCGCCATCAGCGACGCCAGGGCGGTGAACCAGGTCAGGGCAATGTCGGCTTCCCAGCCACTGATGCGGAGCGGCATCGCCAGTTCCGCCGCGCTGAAATGCCAGAGATAATAATAGGCGAGGCGCGCCGATCCGCCGACCGCGCCGAACACCGGATCGATCGGCGGCAACCCCTGCCGCATCATCGCATCGATGGCGGCGATTTTGGCATGATCGAAAATCGGGTCGGCGAGGTGCACGCCGCCGGCGGAAAATTTCGGCAGGATCGCGCTGGCGGGAACAAGCGCGAGGAGCCCCGCAGCCGGAAAGCACCATAACGGAACAGCCGGCTGTGACGCCGGCTCGCCGTCAGCGCTGGCCGTTATCAGCGCGCCGGCCGCGATGACGAGGAAAAGCGCCGCCAGACCCGCCACCGTCGCCGGCGAAAAGCGCAGTAAGGTCAACACCGGCAACGACGTGGCGCTGACGACCGCCCAGCCGAAAACGGGTGCCATTCCGAGCGCCAGCACCCGCGGCAATAGATGTCGGCCGACCGCATAACCGAATGCCGTGTAAAATGCCGCCGCCACCAGCGCGCACAAGGCAGCATTGACGATCGATGCCATGGGAAAGCCGAGCCCGAGCTATGACGCCGGCGAGAGCGGAGCGCTACGCCGGCCGGCCGGCACTTACGCCGCCTGCAAAGGCGCTTCCACTTGCGACCACGGCTCCGGCGCAAGATCGCGAAACGGCGCGCAATCGGCGTTGGAGAAGCCGTCGCCGGCGATACTGTGGTAATGCTCGAGCAAAGCCGATCCTCCCGCTTTTTCGCGGCGGGGATGATGGCCTCATTCACTTCAGGTGTCCAGGTCGCCGGTTTCGCGCTTGAGCAAGCGAAGCCCAAATATCATGAAAATGGCGGCGCTATTTCAAGCGATCAGACGGAGACGCCGTCAATCTGATTGACGATACTGGTCCACTGTTCGACGGTGTGCCGCGCGTTCCGCACCGCTTCGGCGAACGCCTCTTCTTTTTTGTAGTAGTGACGCCATTGACCGTTGTTGTACATCTCGATGAGATGCGCCAATGCACGTCTGGCGCCGAACAACTGCCGTTCGGCATTGCTGCGCTGGGCTTCGGTGGTCGGAGCCTTGGTCATAAGTACGGGATTGTGACAAGGAGACGTAAAGATAAAATCAAGGCGACAAACCACACAAAAAACCTGGGTATTATTCGGAGTAAGTGATAACCAACAGGCCCGGCGGCTGGTCAAAATCGAGTTGGTGAATGAATTATAAATTCTAGCACTGCCCCCAAATCGGCAAAGACGCCGCCGGGTGGCGAGCGTTATGGAAATTCAAGTCGCAACCGGCATAGTTTCTCTGTAAATCGGAGGTCAATCATGAGCCGATTTCAAGAACATCGAGTCGAGTTGCCAGGGGCAATCCCGCGGCGGGCTGTATTTGTTGGCATCGTGGCGGCGGCGTTGCTCGGCAGCGTCGGCGCCGCTTATAGCGGCCCCTGCACCGATCAGATTGCCGCGCTGAAACAGCAGATCAAGGCGTTGCCGGCCGGTCCCAAGACCGGTCCGACCTTTTCACAGACCCTCGGCGCCCAGTTGCATCACCAACCGACGCCCGAAGACGTTCAGCACGCTCAAAAGGCTGGCCGCAAAGAGGCGGGCGCGGCCCTGAAGGCGGCGGAGCAAGCCGACGCCGCCGGCAATGCATCCGCATGCAATGCGGCGCTCGACGAGGCCAAGCGCCTCTACGACATCGGGCAGTAGGGCAACTGGAGGCGGGCACCGCGCCGCTTTCAATACGCTTCCTCGGCGTAGATTGGATCGACCGACCCGCCCCATACCGTATTATATTTCTCAAGCAGTTGCTGCGCCGGCGTCGTGCCGCGTTGCAACCGATCTTCCAGAACTTCAAGATAGCGCGTCTCGTCCTGCCCGTCGGCGTCGAGACATTTGCGGGCCACCAGTCCCGCCTGCGAAAGATTGAGGAGCTCCGTCGCCAACTCGAACGCGGTGCGGCCGCGGATCGTCGCGGCGAGACCCTGTTTCGGCACATCGTCACGCAGCTTTTGCCGTTCTTCCGCGGTCCAATGCTTGACGATATCCCACGCCGCATCGAGGCTTGGATCATGATAGAGGATGCCGACCCAAAAGGCCGGCAGCGCCAGAAGATTTGGCAGCGCGCCGGAGTCAGCGCCGCGCATTTCCAGATAGCGCTTGAGCCGCACCTCGGGAAAGATCGTACTGAGGTGGTTCGCCCAGTCGGAGATTGTTGCGCGCGCGCCGGGCATTGCCGGCAGCTTGCCCGCCATCAGATCGCGGAACGATTGACCGGACGCATCGACATATTCGTCGTCATGCTTGACGAAATACATCGGCACGTCGAGCGCATAGTCGACCCAGCACTCGAATCCCATGCCGGGCTCGAACACCCACGGCAGCATGCCGGCCCGCGCGTTGTCGGTGTCGCTCCAGATATGTGCCCGATACGAAAGGTAGCCGTTGGGCTTGCCCTCGGTGAACGGCGAATTGGCGAACAGCGCGGTCGCCAGCGGCTGCAGCGCGATCGATACCCGCAGCTTCTTGACCATGTCGGCTTCGGACGCAAAGTCGAGATTGGTTTGCACCGTGCAGGTGCGATACATCATGTCGAGGCCGAGCGTGCCAACTTTCGGCATATAGTTTGTCATGATCTTGTAGCGGCCTTTGGGCATTTTCGGCATTTCGGCGCGCGTCCAATCGGGGGTCATGCCCATGCCGAGAAATCCGATATGCAGCGGCTGCGCCACTTCGCGCACCTGCGCAAGATGCGCCATCAGTTCGCTCGACGTCTGATGGACGCATTCGACTTGCGCACCGGACAGCTCGAATTGGCCGCCCGGCTCGAGAGAGATCGCGCCGCCGCCGGTGACGTCGAACAAGCCGATAATATTCGGCCCCTCCATGATCGGCTGCCAGCCGAGCAAGAGCTGCATGCCCTCGAGCAGCGATCGAATGCCGTGATGGCCCTCATACGGCACCGGTCGGTGGCCTTCCAGCGTGAAGGCGAACTTCTCATGTTCGGTGCCGATGCGAAATTGCGATTTCGCTTTGGCGCCCTGAGCAAGCCAATTCACGAGCTCGTCGCGCCGCTCGATCGGCGTCAGGTCGACTTGATCACGCGCCATAAAGTGTCCCGGGAGAAATGGGCCGCGACCTTATACGCGGCACGCAGGTAAGAACAATGTGGCGCTCATGACGGTCAGGCGACCGCCTTACGCTGCGGCGGGGGGAAGCGGCGGTAGAACGTCTCGCCTTTTTTCGCCATATCGATCAAAAGCTTGCACGGCTTGAACCGATCGCCGTAATCCGCGGCAAGGCCGTTGCACAAATCGACGAAGGTTTTGACGCCCATGCCATCGATATAGGAGATGGTGCCGCCGGTGAAAGGGGCGAAGCCGAAGCCCAGAATCGAGCCAACGTCGGCTTCCCGGACATCGGTAACGACCTTCTCCTCGATGCAGCGGGCGGATTCGAGCGCCTGGATCGCCAGCAGCCGATGCTTCAAGACGGCGATGTCGACGGTGTCGGGATCGAGTTTCTTCGGCTGCAATTCGGCCAATCCAGCCCACAAGCGCTTTGGCCCGGTCTGTGGATAGTCGTAAAAGCCCTTGCCGTTCTTACGGCCATAGCGCCCACGCTTCTCCACCATTTCCTCGAGCAGGGTCTTTTGCTTGAGGTCGATCATTTTGACGCCGAGGTCTGCCTCCGTCGCCTTAAGGATCTTCCATGCCAAATCGACCGCGACTTCATCGGTCAGCGCCAGCGGTCCGACCGGCATGCCGGCCATGCGGCCGACATTCTCAACCATCGCCGCCGGCACGCCTTCGGTCAGCAGCAAATGCCCCTCGCGGATATAAGTGCCTACCACACGCGACGTGTAGAAGCCGCGCGAGTCGTTGACTACGATCGGCGTCTTGCGAATGGCGCGGACGTAATCGAGCGCCACCGCCAGTGCGGCCTCGCCGGTTTCCTTGCCCATAATGATCTCGACCAGCATCATGCGCTCGACCGGCGAGAAAAAATGAATGCCGATGAAGCGGCTATGATCCTTGAAAGCGCCGGCGAGCGAGGTGATCGGCAGCGTCGACGTGTTGGAGCCGAAGACCGCTTGCTCGCCGAGCACGTTCTGCGTCCGGGAAATTACTTCCTCTTTGATCTTGCGATCCTCGAACACGGCTTCGACGACGAGATCGCAATCCTTCAACTTGACAAAATCCGCGGTTGGATGGATGCGCGAGAGCACCGCGTCGCGGTCCGCGGTGGTGGCCCGGCCGCGATTGATCTGATCGGTCATCAGCTTGTACGAGTGCGCCTTGCCCTTCTCGGCGGTTTCCGGATCGCGATCGATGATCACGACGTCGAGTCCGGCCAACGCGCTCACATAAGCGATGCCGGCGCCCATGAAACCGGCCCCGAGCACGCCGATCCTTTTCAGCGGTTTGGCCGGCACCGCCGGCCGCCGCGCGCCTTTGTTCAGATCCTGCATCGAGACGAACAACGAGCGGATCATCGCGGCGGCTTCCGGCGAGCGGAGAATATGAGCGAACCAGCGCGACTCCACGCGGAGCGCCTGGTCCATTGGCAGCTGCAGGCCCTCATAAACGACCTGCAGAATGGCGCGTGCCGCCGGATAGTTGTCGTAGGTCTCGCGCCGGTAGATGGCGTTAGCCGGCGGAAACACCATCATGCCGGCCTTCGAATAGACCGGGCCGCCCGGCAACTTGAAGCCGTCGACGTCCCAGGGCGCCTTGGCGGTACCGCCCGATTTGATCCACTCCTTTGCCGCTTTGATGAGATCGCCGGGCGGCACCACCGCATCGACAAGCTTCATCGCCTTGGCCCGGTTGAGCGCCACCTGATCGCCCTTGAGCAGGAATTGCAGCGCGTCGGAAGGCGGCAGCATCCGGGGGATACGTTGCGTGCCGCCGGCGCCGGGAAACAGGCCGACCTTGATCTCCGGCAGGCCGAGCCGCGTTCGCCCGTTGTCGGCGGCGATCCGCCGATGGCAGGCGAGAGTGAGTTCAAAGCCGCCGCCGACCGCGGTGCCGTTAATCGCGGCGACCCATGGCTTGCCGCAGGTTTCGATCCGGCGGCACAGCAGCGACCACTTGCGGCTCTCCTCGAATAGCCGCGCGGCGGCTGCTTCCTCGCCCTGCGACGCGACCAGATCGGCAAATGTGCGGCTTAAGCTTTCCAGCATCGTAAGATCGGCGCCGGCGCAGAACGTGTCCTTGCCCGAGGTGATGACGACGCCTTTGACGGCGCCGTCGGTCGCCGTTTCCTCGACGATCGACGACAACTCCTCCGTCGCCGCG
>DATAWA010000153.1:0-19243 GCA_036267435.1 Xanthobacteraceae bacterium
GGCACATAGATCAGCACTTCCGCGATCATCACGAACAGGATCGTGAGAACGAGGAGCTTTCCCGAAAGACCGAAACGCGGCGTCCGGACCGCTTCCGGCCGCGCGGCTGTTTCATCCGTCATGACGAGCCATGCTGTTGCCGCTGGCGCTGATCAGCCAAACCGACGCAGCCAGACTATGATGCGCCGCACCAGCGGACTCGTCAAACCACGCGTGAAATAGGTCATAGCGGCCCGTTTGCCCACCTCGGCATAGGCCGGATACGGCACAATAACACCGGCCATGGCCTCGATATTCAGCCGCTGCGAGATGGCGAGCGTCCACGCCACGATGGCCTCAGCCGCGCCGGCGCCGACGATGGTCGCGCCGAGGATGGCACCCTTGCGATTGGTGACGATCTTGACGTGGCCGGTGGTGGTCCCGGATGCGCGGGCGCGGTCGTTCTCGCCATAGGCCGAACGCAGGACGCGAATGCGGCCGACCGCTGCCCGCGCCCCGTCTTCGGTATGGCCGACCTGGGCCAATTCCGGGTCGGTACAAATCACGCTGGGAACCGCATTGCTGTCGTTCGTCACCGGGGTGCGGAACAAAGCGTTGCGGACCACAAGTCCGGCTTGATGACGCGCGAGATGGGTGAGCGCGGCAGCGCCCGCGACCTCGCCAATGGCATAGACATGGCGGTTGCTGGTGCGCAGCCCCCGATCGACGGTTATGCCGCTCGGATCGTGGCGGATGCCCGCGGCATCGAGACCGAGCGCTTCGACATTGGGCCGCCGTCCGGTCGCGACCAAAATATGGCTGCCTTCGATTGTCGCGTTGCCACCATCGACGGCAATGTCGGCGGCGATGCCGTCCCCCTCGCCGCGGACGCACGTAATCTCGACCCCCGCGCGCACGGCGATGCCTTCGCGCGCCAGCGCATCGAGCACGATCGCCGCACACTCCGTATCGACCCCATGGAGCGGCGTCGCGGCTTCCAGCACGGTGACCGCAGCGCCGAACCGGGCAAAAGCCTGCGCCAGTTCGAGGCCGATCGGCTGCGCTCCGATGACGATGAGGTGGCGCGGGCAGACCTTGAGATCGAACACCGTCCCGGTCGTGAAATACGGCACATCGGCGAGACCGGGAATGTCCGGCAGCGCCGGCGCGGAGCCGGTGGCGATGATGAAGCGCCGCGCTCGAACGTCGTAGCCGTTCACGGCGACCGTATGCGGATCGGTGAAACGGCACTCGCCCTGGAGGACGCGCACGCCGAGCCCATTGATGCGATCGAGCGAGGTTTCCGGCGCCGCCGCGGCGACAACGTCGCGCACATAATCGCGCACGGCCGGGTAATTGACGGCAAAGCCCGCGTCGTCGTCGCCGTCGCGCAACAAGGCTTGATGCAGCACGCCTTGATGCAACACGTTCGGCCGCACCCAGTGAGCGCGCGCGGCGGCGGCCAGGAACGCCTTAGAGGCCAGCGCGCCGGCATCCCGATGCTGGCCGCTCCGATCCCCATCGGCGACGGGGCCACGATCGATCAGCACGACATTGACGCCGAACGCGGCCGCCGCGGCGGCGGCCGCCAACCCGCCCGCACCGGCACCGATAACGCAAAGGTCCGGCTTTATTTCCGATCTAGTCTCTTGCTGGATTTCTTGCCGCTCGGTTTGGCTCATGCACTCATCAAACCCAAGATCGGCCCCCTGTAAACCGTGTGACGCGCACCCGATCGGGCGCGTTTGACGAGCCGGGAGGGCTTGCGTATAAGCCGCGCCAAATCGCGCAAAACGCGGGTCTAGGAGATTTCTGGTGAAACGGACCTACCAGCCGAGCAAATTGGTGCGCAAACGCCGCCACGGCTTTCGCGCCCGCATGGCGACCAAGGGCGGCCGGAAGGTTGTGGCGACGCGCCGCAACCGTGGCCGCAAGCGGCTGAGCGCGTAATCCGCCGTTGGTCGGCGTTTAGCTTTCGTTGCGCAGCCGTTTTATAGCCGGCCCTTTAAGGCAAAGTCGCAACCATGGAACGGTTGAAACGCCGGACGGACTTCAAGGCTGCCGCCCAGGCCCAAAAGGCGCCGACCGGCGCCTTTGTGCTGCAAGCACGGCAGCGCAGCGTCGAAGCCATCGGTCCGGTTCGCGTCGGCTTTACGGTGTCGCGCCGGGTCGGCAATGCCGTCGAGCGCAACCGCGTCCGGCGGCGGTTGCGGGAAATGGTGCGGCTCGCCCCGGCCGAGGCACTTCGGTGCGGTCATGATTATGTCGTGATCGGCCGCCGCTCGGCCCTCGAGACCGCCTTCACCGATATGGCCCGGCAATTTGCTGCGGCACTGCGGCGGGTTCACGCAGAGCCTGGAAGCGGGCAAGAACGCCCCGCGGCCGAGCCTAGTGGCGGCAGCGGTGCGGGCCTACATAGAGCGGGTTCGCCCACCGGGCGCGGTTCGCGCGCCGAACACGCAAGCTTTCGAGACCAGCGCAAGGACGGGAATTAAGAGCGGGTCATGGGCGATCATAAGAACACGATTATTGCTATCGTTCTGTCGCTGATCGTCGTCGTCGGCTGGCAATATTTCGTCGGCTATCCGCAGATGCAGCGCCAGGAACAGCAGGCCAAGCTCAAGGAGCAGGAGCAGTCGCAAGTCCAGCCTGGGGCCAATCAGTCCGCTGCGAGCCAGTCCGCCGCCAATCAAATCAATAACGGCCAGCCCGCGAGTCCCGCCACCGGACCCGGCGCGCCGAACGCGCCGCCGGCCGAGCCGCCCGGCAGAACCCGCGAGCAAGTCATCGCCGCGACCCCGCATGTCGCCATCGACACCCCGCGGCTTTCCGGCAGTATCGATCTCAAGGGCGGCCGCATCGACGATCTGTCGCTGATGCAGTACCGCGAGGACGTCGATCCGAAGTCACCGCCGATCGTGTTGTTCTCGCCCTCGGGCGCTCCCGACGCCTATTACGCCGAATTCGGCTGGGTGCCGGCGACCGGCACCACCGCCACGCTGCCGGGTCCCGACACGCTTTGGAAGCAGGACGGGTCCGGCGCGCTCGGCGTCGATCATCCGGTGACGCTGACCTACGATAACGGCCAGGGCCTCGTCTTCACCCGCACCATCGCGGTCGACGATCATTATCTCTTCACCGTCAAGGACCAAGTTGCGAATAAAGGCGACGCGCCGGTCACGCTGTTTCCTTATGGGCTGGTCTCGCGCCACGGCACGCCGCCGGTGCTCGGCTATTACATTTTGCACGAAGGCCCGATCGGCGTGATGGGCGCCGATGGCGAGAAGGAAGAGAGCTACAAGAAGATCGCCGAAACCAAGACCGAGAGCTGGGACGTCACCGACGCCTGGCTCGGCTTCACCGACAAATATTTTGCCGCGGTGCTGCTTCCCGATATCGACGCCAAAGTGAAGACCCGTTTTTCGGCGCAGGACATCAACGGCAAGGAAATCTACCAGACCGACTATCTGGCGCAGCCGCAGACCGTGGCGCCCGGCGCCGACACGTCGACCACATCGCGGCTGTTCGCCGGCGCCAAGGAGGTCTCCGTTGTCGGCATCAATTTCCCGCTCGGCCCCGGCGGCTATAATAAGGCGCTGAACCTCAACCATTTCGATCTGCTGATCGATTGGGGCTGGTTCTATTTCATAACCAAGCCGATGTTCCTCGCCATCGATTACTTCTTCCATCTGGTCGGCAATTTCGGCATCGCCATTTTGATCGTCACGGTCTGCGTCAAGCTGTTGTTCTTTCCGCTCGCCAACAAGTCCTACGCCTCGATGGCGAAGATGAAGGCGGTGCAGCCGCAGATGGCGATGATCAAGGAGCGCTTCGCCAACGACAAGATGAAGCAGCAGCAGGAGATGATGGAGCTCTACAAGAAGGAGCAGATCAATCCCATTGCCGGCTGCCTGCCGATCGCCATCCAGATTCCGGTGTTTTTCTCGCTCTACAAGGTGCTGTTTATCACCATCGAAATGCGCCACGCGCCGTTCTACGGCTGGATTCACGATCTCTCGGCGCCCGACCCGACCAACATTTTCACGCTCGGCGGGCTGATCCCGTTCGATCCGACCATCATTCCGGTGATCGGCGGCTTCCTGCATCTCGGCTTCTGGCCGGCGATCATGGGCGTGACCATGTGGGTGCAGATGAAGCTCAATCCGGCGCCGCCGGACCCGACCCAACAGATGATCTTCAACTGGATGCCGTTGATTTTCACCTTCATGCTGGCGAAATTCCCGGCCGGGCTCGTGATCTACTGGGCCTGGAACAACTCGCTGTCGGTGACGCAGCAGAGCATCATCATGCACCGCCACGGCGCCAAGATTCAGCTCTGGGATAATCTCAAGGGCACGTTCATCAAGGCCAAGCCCAAGCCGAAGCTGCCGGCGGAGTAGCTCTGTTCCTTTGCGAGGGTCTCCCGGATGCGGCGCTGCGTGGAGCGGAGCGTAACGGTGCACCGCTGATCCGGAATCGTCGCAACCTCTAAGCCTGTTACGATCCCAGTGGTGCGGCGCCCCGATACGGCGCCTTCCCCTCAGCCATACCGGCAACGGCACAATCGTCCCCGTCCCCAATCGCCCACAGCCCTGCCTTATTGTGGGAACGTCCTGCATGCCCCGTACGTTAGCGCTGATGCCTCTATTGGAGGTGTGTTCAGCGTCCTAGAGGCCGGAATGGCAAACTCCCCGAAACCGACTGCCGTCCTGATCGTGGAAGACGAGCCTCTGGTTCGTCTCTGCGCAGTGCAAACCGTCGAAGAAGCGGGTTTTGCGGTCATCGAGGCCGCAAACGCCGATGAAGCCATCGCGATCTTGGAGCGCCGCCGCGACATCCGGGTGGTCATTACCGATATTCACATGCCGGGTTCGATGGATGGGCTGAAGCTCGCGCATGCCGTGCGCGACCGCTGGCCGCCGATCAGAATCATCGTCACGTCGGGGCGCGACAGGGTCGGCCCGCGCGATCTGCCGGACGGCGGCCGTTTCTTCGCCAAACCCTACGATCCGGCGGCAATAAAAGACACATTGCGCGCCTGGGCGCTGTGACAGGCCTATCGATGGAACTTTGGCCCAGGTTCGGAGTCGAACGTGAGGAAGTCCTCGCGGGAAAAAATTGCCGCTCGCCATATCGGGAGCGCCGTCAATTCCCCTTAGTTCCACCGCTTAATGCGGACATTCGAAAAGCTGGCTGTACGAAAACCGACCGTACGCACACCTCGCTTGAGTTCGCCGGTTCGATCCGCGCGGGATTGCTGTCGAGCACAGTTTGATGGAACCACCCTCTTATCGAAACGGAAACATGCCCGGCGCTATCAAGTTTCACCAGAAAACGTCCGAGTTCGTTGCCGAACCGCCGGAGGGCGCACCGCCTTCCGATGTGACGGCCGAGGCGCTTCGCCTGCGGGTGCGTCAGCAGGAAATTTTGGCGGAGCTCGGCGTGCGTGCGCTACAGGGCAGGCCGTTTCCAGAGCTCCTCGACCTGACCACCCGGCTCACAGCCGAAGGCTTGGCGGCCGATTTCGCCAAGGTCCTGGAATTCATACCGGCGGAAGGCCGCTTTCTGGTGCGCGCCGGGGTCGGCTGGGAGCCCGGCGTCGTCGGCGCGGCCACTATCGGCGCCGATGTGGCCTCGCCCGCCGGCTACGCGCTACGCACCGGCAAGGCCGTCATTTCCAATCATCTGGAAAACGAGGAGCGTTTCCGCACGCCCGAATTGCTTCTCGAGCACGGCATCCGCCGCGCCATGAATGTGATCCTGCAAGGCGACGGCGAACCTTATGGCGTACTTGAAGTCGACAGCCGCTCCGAGGGCGAATTCTCCGCCAACGATATTTCCTTTTTGCAAGGCGCCGCCAACATTCTCGGTATGGCCATTTACCGCCAGCGCGCCGAGCGCAATCTGACGGCCGCACTGGAACGCCATCAAATTTTGGCCAAGGAGGTCAATCATCGGATCAACAACAGCCTGCAGATCGTGGCCAGCATGCTGCATCTGCAGACCACGACCACGCCAAGCGAGGAAGTCCGCCACGCGCTGCGCGACGCATCGAGCCGCATCGCCGCCATCGCGCGCGCCCATCAGCGGCTCTATGGCGGCGATCGCATTGGCGCGGTCGATCTCGGCGCTTATCTGACCGATATCTGCAACGATCTCGGCAAGGCGATGCCGAACTGCACGCTTCACGTCACGGCCGCGTCCGGCCTGCAATGCGCCGCCGACACCGCCATTCCTGTCGCGCTCGTCGTCAACGAGCTGATCACGAACAGCGCCAAATACGCTTACCCTGACGGCGGCTGCGAGGTATGGCTCAACGTCTCGCGGTCCGACGGCGCGATTGCCATTGCAGTGCGCGACCGGGGCATCGGACTGCCGGCGGATTTCGATATTCGTTCCGGCAAGCGATTGGGCATGCGGCTGATCAACGCGCTCTCCACGCAAGTCCACGCCGATCTGCAGGTGCGCCGGCTCAACCCCGGCACCGAGTTCTTGCTGACGATCCCGGCGCCGCCGGCGCGGTAGGCGTGCGTGCAGGAGACCGCGCCATGATTCGCAAGCTTTCGTCGGGCAAATTCCGGCTCTTTTCGCGCAGAGCGAACCCGAAGACCGGCAAGCGCCGCAACCTCGGCACCTTCAATTCGCGCGCCGCCGCCGAGAAGCACGAGCGGGACGTACAGTTTTTCAAACGGCATTAGTCTTAGGATCGCCGCCGTGACAGAAATGAGATCGGCCGGGCCAAGAACTCACCAATCCCGCCCCAATCCGTTCACCATTCCGCCCGTTGGTGAAATTACGCTCTTGATTTGAACCAAAGACAGGCGAAAGACTTCTAAGTGTTGGGCGACCGTCCGCTTCAGGTAAACATCATGCGTCCCGCCATATTGATTTCCGCCTCGCTCCTGGCCGCAGCGATGTCGTTGCCGTTCGCCGCCGCGGCCCACGCCAATATCGCCATTTCCGTCGATAAGAGCACGCAGCGCATGTCGGTCGCGGTCGACGGCCAGCCGCGCTATGTGTGGCCGGTGTCCACCGGCCGGGCGGGCTACGACACTCCGAGCGGCTCGTTCAAGATCAACCGCATGGACGCCGACCATTTCTCGCAGGAATGGGATAATGCGCCGATGCCGCATTCGATGTTTTTCGACCTGCACGGCCACGCTATCCACGGCTTCTCCGACGTCAAGCATCTCGGCCTGGCGGTATCGCACGGCTGCGTACGGCTGTCGCCCGATCATGCCGCCACTTTGTTCGATCTGGTGAAGAGCGAAGGCATGGCCAATACGTCGGTCAGCATCGGCGGCCGCACGCCCGGCAGCAGCAACGCGCCGGTGGTGGCGTCGCGCCTGCCGCAGAACGAGACGGTCTACAATCCGCAGGGCTACAGCGTGCAGACGAATAATGCGCAGCCCGATAATGCGCAGCCAATGGCGATCGCGCCGCAATACCAGCAGCGCAGCTATCAGCAGCAAGCGCCGCAATACTCCTCTCAGCAGGCGCCGCAATATCAGGATCAGCAATACGCGCAGCGGCAATCGCTGTTCCCGCCGCAGCCGCAGCCCTATGGCCAACGTTATTATGCCCAGCCCTATGACGGCGGCCAGGGCTACGGCCAGGGCTATTACGCGCAGCCGGGCTACGGCGCGCCGGTCTATCGGCAGTGGTGAGCGCTTGGCTCACCACGCGTTGAGCCCCGACACTCGCATCGCCTAGCGTTGCCCTGATCTCGTCATTCCGGAATGCCGCGAAGCGGCGAGTCCAGAACCATAGTCATAGGTCACGCGGATAGTTCAGCACCGTACCGCATGATCCGTGATCATGGATTCCAGGCTCGCACCTCCGGTGCGCCCCGGAATGACGATGGCCAACCCGGCTTACGATCCCGGCTTCTCAAACTTCAGCACGAAATTATCGACCGGCATGTTCGGCTTGTAGCTCGGGAAGTCGTGGGTATCCGCCGGATTGCGCCAGAAATTGCCTTCGCCAACCTGCTTGAAACCCGCCGCCTCGATCTCCTTCTGCAGCGTCGCCTCCTCGATGCGATGCAGCGTCTTGTTGACCGAAATACCCTGGCCGGGCAACGCCGAATGATCGGCGATTACCAGAACGCCGCCGGGCTTGAGCGCGTCGAACATTTTCTTGTCCATCGCGGCGCGGTCGACATTCATGTAGCTGGTGTCGTGGTAGAAGAACAGGAAAGTGATCATATCGAGATCGTGGACGCCGGGCGGGATCGGATCGTCGAACGGGCGGATGTCGGCGACGACGTCCTTCATCGCCGGCGTCTTCAGCCGCGCCTCGAACGCCGCCTTGGGCTTGTCGCCGAGATCGGGCGGGTTCTGCGCATAGACGATGCCGTTCGGCGCCACCGCGCGCGCCACAAGCTCAGTTGAATAGCCGCCGCCGGCCGCCATATCGAGCACCTTCATGCCCGGCCGCGGCGCGGCGAATTGCAGAAACGGCACCGGGTCGCGGCGCTTGTCGGTAGCCTTGTCGGCATCGCTGCGGTCCGGCGCCGCCATCAGCGCCGCGTAATCCGGTTGCGGCGCCATCTGCCCCCGCGCGCTTGGCAACAGCAGGCCGCCAACGACGACGGCAAGAACCCCGGCCGCCGCTGCGGTCAATTTTCCCAACGATAGATGTTTCATCGCTCTCTCCCGGCAAAGAATTTTGGCGCGCGTGTTATTGGGATGCATGCTATCGCCAAAGCACCCTGCTCCGGTTGACAAAGCTGTGAAAGTCACCGGCAAATATTGTGGAAAGCCGGTGGAATAATTCGGGATAAGGCGGTGGATATGCTTTGCGCGAAATGCAATGGCCTGACAACGACCGTTTCGGCCGTGAATAACGGGATCAGCGCACAAGCCCCATGCAATCAATGACTTCGTCACCGTCCGGAGCACACGAGACGATGGTCGCCGGCCTCGAAACCGATGAACAATCGGCGCGGCGTTTGGCCGATCTCGTGACCGAAAGCTTCGCGGCCGACGAGGTCGCCGTTAGCCTTGTGGGCAACGGTCCGTTTGCCGGACAAGGCCGCAGCCCGCAGCGCCGCGGCTCCGGCGCGTGGCGCGTCAACGTGTATTGCCGCGCCGGGGCCGACATCCGGATCATCCGCGAACTGGCCGCGGTCGCCGGCGGCGCAGCCATGGCTAAAGCCCTCGCCTTCGAACGCCTCACCGCTAAGGATTGGGTCGGCCTAAGCCTCACCGGATTGAAACCGGTCGCGGCCGGACGCTTTGTCGTCCACGGCGCACATGATCGCGGCTCAGTACCGCCCAACCGCATCGGTATCGAAATCGAAGCGGCCCTTGCCTTCGGCACCGGGCATCACGGCACCACGCGCGGCTGCCTGTTGGCGCTGGATTCAATGTGCAAATCAATGCGTGGTGGAAGCGCAGCGCCGCGCATTCTCGATCTCGGCACCGGCTCGGGCGTGCTCGCCATTGCCGCGGCGCGCGCCTTGCACGCCCGTGTGCTGGCAACCGACATCGACGCAGTCGCCGTGCGCGCGGCGCGCGACAACGCCCGGCGCAACCGCGCCGGCCGTTTGGTTGAAGTCGTGAAGTCCGATGGCCTTGCCGCGCCGGGTATTCGCCGCCACGCGCCGTTCGATCTCGTCTTCGCCAATATCCTGCTCGGACCGCTGCAGCGTTTGGCCGCGCCATTGGCCAAGATCGTCACGCCGGGCGGCCACGTCGTGCTGTCCGGGCTGTTGACGGCGCAGGCCAATGCCGCGCTCGCCGCCTATGGCGCGTTCCGGCTGGAGCGGCGCATTATGCTCGACGGCTGGGCAACGCTGGTGTTGAGGTGCCCATCGCGCACCAGCATTGCCCGCCGCCACGACGATCCATAGATTGTCCCGCATGTTCGAGGCGCATTTTCAATCGTTCGAAGATCGCGGCGAGCGCGCCAATAGCGCGCCGCGGCTCGAGGCGCTGCGGGCCGAGCTGAAGCGGCGCGGCCTCGACGGATTCGTGGTGCCGCGTTCGGACCGCTATCAGAACGAATATGTGCCGCCCTGCGCCGAGCGGCTCGCCTGGCTCACCGGCTTCACCGGATCGGCTGGCGCCGCCATCGTGCTCGAGGATCGCGCGGCGCTGTTTGTCGACGGCCGCTATACCGTGCAGGCGCGCGATGAAATCGACACCGCGCTGTTTAACATCGAGCATCTGGTCGAGCATCCGCCGGCCGCGTGGATCGAGCAACGGCTGCCGAAAGGCGCCAAGCTCGGCTACTCGCCATGGCTGCACACCGTCGATGGCGCGGAGCGGCTCGCCGAGGCCTGCGAAGCGGCGGGCGCGAGCCTTGTTGCGGTCGCCGACAACCCGATCGACGCCTGCTGGACCGGCCGCCCGGGGCCGCCGCTCGGCGCCGTCGCGCTGCACGATCTGCGCTATGCCGGCGAGGAGGCTTCGGCCAAGCTCTCGCGCGTGCGCGCCGAGCTGCAGAAACTCGGCGCCGACGTGTTGATCGTTTCCGATCCGCATGCGGTCTGTTGGCTGCTTAATATTCGCGGCAGCGACGTGCCGCATACGCCGGTGGCGCTCGCGTTTGCCACGGTGCCGCAAGAAGGACGACCGGCGCTCTATATCGATCACCGCAAGCTTGGCAACGACGTTCGGCATCGGCTGGAGGAGCTTGCCGAGGTGCGTGCGCCCGACGATTTCGAGCGCGCGCTCGCTGCGTTGGGTGAGGCAGGACGTGCGGCGCGCCTCGATCCCGGCGCCTGCCCGGAGGCGATTGCGCGGCTCATTGGCGACAATGGCGGCAAGGTGCTGCGGGGCGGCGATCCGATCGCACCGATGAAGGCGGTCAAGAACGCAACCGAGATCGCCGGCGCGCGCGCCGCGCAATTGCGCGACGGCGCGGCGGTGACGCGGTTTCTGGCCTGGTTCGACCGCGAAGCGCCGAGCGGCCAGTTGAGCGAGATCGACGCGGTCGAAGCGCTGGAAAGCTTCCGCCGCGACACCGGCCTCCTAAAAGACGTGTCGTTTCCGACTATCGCCGGCGCCGGCACCGACGGCGCCATCGTGCATTACCGCGTCACCCGCGCGAGCAACCGCCGCATCGTGCCGGGCGAATTGTTTCTGATCGATTCCGGCGGCCAATATGAGGACGGCACCACCGACATCACCCGCACCATCGCGATCGGCACGCCGAGCGAGGAGATGCGGCGAAATTTCACGCTGGTGCTGAAGGGCCATATTGCCATCGCCCGCGCGGTGTTTCCGGACGGCACCACCGGCGCGCAACTCGACACGCTGGCGCGGCAATTCCTGTGGCGTGCCGGGCTCGATTTCGACCACGGCACAGGCCACGGCGTCGGCAGTTATTTGTCGGTGCATGAGGGGCCGGCGCGCATTTCAAAGCTCGGCAACGCACCATTAAAGCGCGGCATGATCCTGTCCAACGAGCCGGGCTACTACCGCACCGGCGGCTACGGCATCCGCATCGAAAATCTGGTCCTGATCGCGGAGGCCGATCCTGTCGCCGGCGCCGAAAAGCCGCTCAACGCCTTCGAGACATTGACGCTGGCGCCGATCGATTTGCGGCTGGTCGAAGCGAAATTGCTGACACCCGACGACATCGCCTGGCTTGCCGCCTATCATGCGCGGGTGCGCACGGCGCTGGCGCCTATTGTCGATGCGCCGACGCGTGAATGGCTGAATGCGGCGACGGCGCGGCTGGCTCCGGCATAATTCGTCGCCAGTTAGGCGTGACGTTTTTTCGCTGCGTTTGGGTTGCGCGAGGAAAACGCCATGCTTTTGACTATTCTGATCATCGTCCTCGTCTTGCTATTGATCGGGGCGCTGCCGACTTGGCCCTACAGCAGCGGCTGGGGCTACTATCCCGGCGGCGGCCTCGGACTGATCCTCGTTATCGTGATCGTCTTGGCACTCGTAGGACGAATATAAGATCGGCGTCATTGCGAGGAACAGAGCAACGAAGCAATCCAGCTAGATTGCTCCGCTCCGCCCGCGATGACGCGCTAGATCAGCGGATGAGTTGCGCCCATTCGTCTTCGGTGAGCACCTTGACGCCGAGCTTGGTCGCCTCGTTAAGCTTCGAGCCGGCGCCGGGTCCAGCGACGACGTAATCGGTCTTTTTCGACACCGAGCCCGAAACCTTGGCGCCGAGCCGTTCGGCCGAGGCTTTGGCCTCGTCGCGTGTCATTTTTTCCAAGCTTCCGGTGAACACCACGGTCTTGCCGGCAATGACCGAATCGCTGCGCGGCTTTTCGGCGTCGCGGATGCGCACTTGCGCGGCGAGCCGCTCGACGCGCCGCCGATTATGCGGCTCGCCGAAATAATCGTGCAAACTCTCGATCACCGTATCGCCGATCTGATCCAGCGCATCCATTTCCTCTTTGATCTCGGCGTCGTCCTTGGCGAGCTTGAGGCAAGCATCGTGAAACGCGCTCCAGGAGCCGTAGCCGCGTGCCAGCGCCACCGCAGTGGTTTCGCCGACATGGCGAATGCCGAGCGCGTAGATGAAGCGCTCCAATGAAATGTCGCGCCGCGCCTCGATCGAAGCGAACAAATTGCCCACCGAAGTCTCGCCGTAGCCTTCGATGTCCTCAAGGCGGGTCTTCTTGCCGGTATCGCGGAGCGTGAGCTTGCCGTTCCGCTCGGCCAGCGTGAAAATGTCGGCCGGCTGTTCGATCCAGCCGTTCTGGTAGAAAAACTCGATCTGCTTTTCGCCGAGCCCGTCGATGTCGAAGGCGCGGCGCGAGACGAAATGCTCGAGATGCCCGACCGCCTGATAGGGACAGGCAAACTCGCCGGTGCAATGGACGCGCGCGCCTTCGGCGCCGCCGGCGATGACTTCGCTCACCACGTCGGTATGGAGCGGACACGGGCATTTTTTCGGAAATTCGTAAGGCTTGGTCCCGCGCGGCCGTTTGTCCTCCACGACGCCGAGCACTTGCGGGATGACGTCGCCGGCACGCTGGATTTGCACGGTGTCGCCCTTGCGCACGTCGAGCCGCGCGATCTCGCCGGCATTGTGCAGCGTCGCGTTCTGTACCACGACGCCGCCGACCGTCACCGGTTCGAGCTTGGCGACAGGTGTGAGAAAGCCGGTACGGCCGACCTGGATTTCGATGTCCTTGACGACGGTGAAGGCTTTCTCCGCCGGGAATTTGTGCGCGATGGCCCAGCGCGGCGAGCGCGACACGAAGCCGAGCCGTTCCTGCCAGTCGAGGCGGTCGACTTTGTAAACGACGCCGTCGATATCGTAATCAAGCCCGGCGCGCCGCTCTTCGATGTCATGGTGGAATTGCAGCAGCGCCTCGACCGAATTGCAGATCTTGGTCAGCGGGCTGGTCTTAAAGCCCGCATGCTCGAACCATTTAATCATGCCGGACTGCGTCTCGGCCGGCATCTCGCTCATTTCGCCCCAGGCATAGGCGAAGAAGCCGAGCGGGCGCGACGCGGTGACTGACGGGTCGAGCTGGCGCAACGAGCCGGCCGCGGTGTTGCGCGGATTGACATAGAGCTGCTTGCCGGCCTCTGCCTGCTTGCGATTAAGCTCAAGGAACGCAGCTTTGGTCATGTAGACCTCGCCGCGCACCTCGCAGACCCTCGGCACGCCTTTGCCTTTGAGGCGTTTCGGCACGTCCTCGAGCGTTTTGATGTTGGCGGTGACGTCCTCGCCTTCGGCGCCATCGCCGCGCGTTGCGCCGCTGACAAGCGCGCCGTTTTCATAGCGGAGCGACATCGACAAGCCGTCGATCTTTGGCTCGGCGGAAAACGCGATCGCTTCGTCGTCCGAGAGCCGCAGGAAGCGGCGGATACGGGCGACGAAATCGGCCACATCCTGCTCGGCGAAGGCGTTGTCGAGCGACAGCATCGGCACTGCGTGCCGGACCTTGGCAAAGCGCGCCGACGGCGCGGTGCCGACCCGCTGCGTCAGGCTGTCGAGCGTGCGCAATTGCGGGAAGCGCGCTTCGATCGCCGCATAGCGCTGCCGCAGCGCGTCGTAGACCGCGTCCGAAACGGTGGGCGCATCCTCGGCATAATAGCGGCGGTCATGCTCGGCGATTTCGGCGCCAAGCCGGGCATGCTCCGCCTTGGCCTGCTTTTCGGCGAGAGCGTCGACTGGCGTCTCGGGCTTTTCGCGGCGGACCATGGTGACGTCAGCTTGCAGCGCGAATGAGCCGCTCCGCGGCGGCGCGCGCTTCGGCGGTGATCTCGGCGCCGGCGAGCATGCGCGCGATCTCCTCGCGGCGGCGCTCGCCGGCGAGTTCAGCGACGCGGGTGGCGACCCGCTTGCCCTTGGCGAGCGCGTCCTTGGCGATGAGATAGTGCCGGTCGGCGCGCGCCGCCACCTGCGGCGCATGCGTCACCGCGATCACCTGCACGCCGGAGGCAAGCCGCGCCAGCCGCACACCGATGGCGTCGGCAACCGCGCCGCCGACACCGGTGTCGATCTCGTCGAACACCAAAGTCGGCGCCGAGCCGCGGTCGGCGAGCACCACTTTGAGCGCGAGCAGAAAGCGCGCCAATTCGCCGCCGGAGGCGACTTTCATCAACGGGCCGGGGCGCGTGCCGGGATTGGTGCGGACCCAGAATTCGATGCGGTCGAGGCCATGCGGGCCTTCGCTCTCGCTCTCCATCTGGGTGGAGAATTCGGCCCGTTCGAGCTTCAAGGGCTTCAATTCGGCATTGACCGCCCTGTCGAGCTTTTGCGCGGTGCGGCGGCGCGCGGCGGAGAGCGCCTGCGCTGCGGCACGGTAGCGCGCCAAGGCTTCCGCCGCTTCGCGCTCCAGCGCCGCCAGGCGCCCGGCGCCGGCGTCGATCAGCGCCAGATCGCCGTCGTAGCGGCGCGCCAGCGCGGCAAGCTCGTCGGCCGGCACATTGTACTTTCGCGCCGCGGCGCGCAGCGCAAACAGCCGCTCCTCGTTCCGCTCAAGCTCCGCCGGATCGTATTCGGCGACCCGCAGCGCCTGTTCGAGCTTGGCGCGCGCATCGTCGAGCGCATTGAGTGCGATGTCGATCGCCTTGATCGCCGGCTCGATCAGTGCCGGCGCCTGCGCCGCGCGCCGCTCGAGACGCCGCGCGGCAGTGGCGAGCGGCGGCACCGGAGAGTTCGGGCCGCTGAGGCTGTCATGGGTCGCGCGCAAATCCTCGGCGACCTTCTCCGCCTGCATCATGACGGCGCGGCGGTCGGCCAGCGCGGCTTCCTCGCCGGTCTGCGGATTGAGCCGGCCGAGTTCGTCGACGGCGTGGCGCAGCCATTCGGCTTCACGCTTGGCACGTTCGACGTCGTCGCGGTGCCGCTCGACGGCGACGTCGCACACGCGCCGCTCGGTCCACAGCCGCTCCACTTCGGCGGCGGCTTTCTCGTTGCCGCCATAGGCGTCGAGCAGCGCGCGATGCGTCGCCGCATCGACGAAAGCGCGGTCATCGTGCTGGCCGTGAATTTCCACCAGGGCAGTGCCGAGCCCGCGCAAAACCTGGACGCTGACCGGCTGATCGTTGACGAAAGCGCGGGTGCGGCCGTCGGAAAATTGCACACGCCGGACGATCAGTTCGTCCTCGCCGGACCCGCTGTCGAGCTCGTTGTCCGCGAGCAAGCGCCGCGCCGGATGATCCTTGCCGATGTCGAAAGCGGCGATGACCTGGCCGTGCTCGGCGCCTTCGCGCACCAAAGCGGCCTCGCCGCGCGCGCCGAGCGCGAGCGCGAAAGCGTCGAGCAGAATCGATTTGCCGGCGCCGGTCTCGCCGGTCAACGCGGCGAGACCGCTGCCGAAATCGATATCCAGCCGGTCGATAAGGACGATATCGCGGATTGAAAGACGAGCCAGCATCGGATCCAGACAGCAAGAGACGACGGACCACGGATATTATGCGTGATTCTTACGTCTGTCCTCTGTCGTCGGTGCTGCCTCAGCCACTTTGCGGGGCGCTGGCCAGGCCGATTTTCTGGAAGGCGCGGCTGATCCACGACCCTTTGTTTTCCGTGGTCGGTTCGCCGCCGGCGTTCTTCACCAGATTATAGGCGTCCTTGTACCAGGGGCTGTCCGGAAAGTTATGACCCAGCACCGCGGCGGCGGTTTGCGCCTCATCCATGATGCCGAGCGCGACGTAGCATTCGCTCAAGCGCTCGAGCGCCTCCTCGACGTGACGCGTGGTCTGATATTGCGTCACCACGACCTTGAAGCGGTTGATGGCGCCGACGAAATCGCGCTTGTCCTCGTAGAAGCGGCCGACCTCCATTTCCTTGCCGGCGAGCTGGTCGCGCGCCATGTCGATCTTTTTCTGGGCGGCGATCGCATACTCACTTCGCGGATATTTGCGGACCACCTCCTGCAGGGCGTCGATCGCCTTGGTAGCGCGATCCTGGTCGCGGGAGACATCGAGAATCTGATCGTAATACGATTCCCCGATCAGGTATTGGGCGTAAGCGGCGTCGGGGCTGGCGGGATGCAGCGTGATGTAGCGCTTCGCCGAATTGACGCACTCGTCATATTCCTCGGCCTGATAATAGGAATAGGCCGACATCAACAGCGATTTGCGCGCCCAGTCCGAATAGGGGTCTTGGCGGTCGACCTCGTCGAACTTCTTTGCCGCGCCCTTGTAGTCGCTCTTGTTGTTGAGGAGGAAAAGCCCTTCGTTATAGAGCCGGTCGGGCGGATCGTCGGGCACGTAGTCGTCGTTCTGCTTGAAGAAGCTGCAGCTCGTCAGCGATACGGCCACGAGCGCCAGCATGACGCAGCCCGCCATAGCGCGCAGCGCGCAACTGGCGCGCAACGATAGCGGCGATACTCGTAATCGCGACAGCATGAGCGTCGATTAAGTCCCGTCCCCGTCGGTGCCCGATTCCGCGCCCCCGAAGCGCCGTGCACCGCAGCCCTATGACAATACAGCAATTATGGCCGACAATCGGCCCGGAATAAGGCGCAAAAATTAACGAGGTTAAGAGACGTCGGGCCCGTAGGCTGGGCTCGCCAGACCTGCCGGGAGATCGGCATGGCCACGGGGGCGGCGGCTTTCCGGCATTTCGACATAGGTCCAGGCGCTCGGATCGGCCATCAGTGCGGTCAGCACCGCATGATTGAGCTTGTGGCCGCCGCGCACCGAGCGATACGCGCCGATCAGCGGCGCACCCGCCAGCGCCAGGTCGCCGATGGCGTCGACCGCCTTGTGCCGCACGAATTCATCGGCGAAGCGGACGCCCTCAGGGTTGAGGATGCGATTTTCGGCAATGACGACGGTGTTCTCGAACGAGGCGCCGAGCGCATAGCCGGCGCTCCACAGCTTCGAAACGTCGCGCATGAAACCGAAGGTTCGCGCGCGCGCCAGTTCGCGACGGAATACATCCGGTTCGACGTCGAGGGCAAAACTCTGGCAGCCAATCAAAGGATGATCGAATTCAATTTCGGTCTCGATGCGCAGGCCGCGTCCATGCGGCCGCAACTCGCCGAAGCTGTCGCCTTTGGCGACCCGCACCGGTTTGAGCACCTGAACGCAGCGCCGCGCGGCCGGCAAAGCGACGATGCCGACTTGATCGATGGCGGCGACAAACGGCTCGGCGCTGCCGTCCATGATCGGCACTTCCGGCCCGTCGACCTCGACCAAGGCATTGTCGACGCCAAGACCGTGCAGCGCCGCCAGCACGTGCTCGGTGGTCGAGACCGCCGGGCCGTTATGGTCGCCGAGCACGGTGGCGAATTCGGTTGCCGTCACCGAACGAAAATGAGCGCGCAATTCGCGGTCCGGTTGACCGCCGACGCCGGAGCGCAAAAACACGATGCCGGTGCCGGCTTCGGCCGGATGTAAGGTCAGAGTAACGGGCGAGCCGGAGTGAACGCCAATGCCGCCGATAGAGATATGATCCCGCAGGGTGGTCTGCTTGCCGGCGGTTGCGCCCCTGATCATGCTCTCGTCCCACACCTTTGGGCCACACCACGCAACACGGTTGCGCGAGGCGACGGCCGCCTCAATGTGAGGGGAACGCATGCCTTACAAGCAGGGGCTGGCCGAAACCTGCGCCAGATCCTCGATCCCCCAAACATCCCCTCTAACGCCACGAAGCTTACCGGCGCGGTGAAAACCGGCCAACTCACGCTTTCTTACCGACTGTTACCATTTTCCCGCCGCAGTCTTGTCCGTTCGCTGCCGCAAAAGCCCGGCGCTGGTGCTGTCGATAAAAAATCCGTCCCGCGAGCGGCGGGACGGATTGGCCTTCTGACACAAAAGTCTTGCTTAGTCAGGGAGTTACGTCTTAGGCGAGCCGCCCGGCACGAAGGAACTCGCGCCGGTCGTCATTTCGCCTGGCGGCGTAGGAAGGCCGGAATATCCAGCTGATCCTCATCACTCGAGTTATGCACAGGGCTCTGCCGGCCGTGCTGGTCGAGGCCTTGCGGCGCTGGGCGGCGGGCATATTCGGATACCGGCAGCTCCTGGCGCGACTCCGGCCGTGACTCATGACGCGATTCTTGGCGCGATTCGTGCCGCAGTTCGGCCTGACGCGCCATCGGACGCCCGACCATCCGCTCAGGCGACACCGGGCCACTCATTGCGGCGCTGACCGGCGCCACGGGCAGACTTGTTTCCTGGTCGTCATGGTCGCGGCGGCCAAGACCCACAGAGGCTAACCGCTGCAGGAGCGACATGCGCCGCTTTTCCGGATGGTCGTCGTCGCGGGTCTCACCGCGACGCGCGCGAATCTCGTTTTGCGCCGGCACCGGCAACTCGTCGAGACGAGGCATGCGCGGCGCGCGCAACGGCGCGCGCTCCGGTTCTGGCGGGATGAACGAGGCCGGTTCGGGCATTTCCGGCCGCTGCAGCTTCGGCTCGCTCTGCGGCGTCGGATCGAGGAACAATGACGGCTTCGGCGACAACGGCCGGATCGCCACGTCTTCGACCGCCGCGGCGATGGCGGCCTTGGCGGCGGTTTCGATCGACGCGTTGACGGCCGCGGGTGCAGGAGGCGCCGCCGCCGCAACGGCAGGCGCCGCCGAGACCGCCGGCGCGGCCATCGCCGGCCGCGGCTGCTCGCTGCGCTCGACGCTCCGCTGGTTCTCGGCGCGGATGCGCTGGGCGACTTCCGTCATGCGCGGCTCCAACGCCGGCAGTGTCGGCCGCTGCGACATGGCCTGATCGATACCGGTAGCGACCACCGACACCCGGATCATGCCGTCGAGGCTTTCGTCGAAAGTCGCGCCGACGATGATATTGGCGTCCTGATCGACTTCCTCGCGGATGCGCGTCGCCGCCTCATCGACCTCGTAAAGCGTGAGGTCGCGGCCGCCGGT
>DATAWA010000154.1:0-25975 GCA_036267435.1 Xanthobacteraceae bacterium
ACCGACGTCGCGCAGGCCGAATCCCGGCTCGCCGCGGGCCGTTCCGCATTGCTCGGCGCGCAGTCGAACTATGTCACCTCGCAGGCGAATTATCGCCGCGTCATCGGCGTCGAGCCCGGCCAGCTCGCGCCAGGCACGCCGGTTGACCGGCTGTCGCCGCCGACCCTTCCCGGCGCGATCACCGCGGGCGAAACGCAGAGCCCCTCGGTGCTGGCGGCCGCCTATGGCGTCGATATCGCCGAGCTCGCGGTGAAGATCAGCGAGGGCGCGCTTTATCCGAACCTGGCGCTGACCGCGAGCGCCGCGAAGAACTACGATCCGCTGTACAATGTGCGCAAGCAAACGACCGCTTCGGTGCTCGGTTCACTGACCATTCCGCTCTATCAGGGTGGCGCCGAATTTTCGGCGATCCGCCAATCCAAAGAAACCGTTGGGCAGCAGCGGCTCAATCTCGACGTCAACCGCGACCAGGCGCGCGCTACGGTGGTGCAGAGCTGGGGGCAACTCGACGCCGCCAAGGCGCAGATCGAAGCGACGACGGCGCAAGTCAACGCGGCCGAGATCGCGCTCAACGGCGTGCGCGAGGAAGCGCGCGTCGGCCAGCGCACGACACTCGACGTCCTCAACGCGCAGCAGGAATTGGTGAACGCCCGCGTCGCGCTGGTGACCGCGCAACACGACCGGGTCGTGGCCTCGTACACGCTGTTGGCGGCGGTCGGCGGACTTTCGATGCAGCACATCGGGCTTAACGTGCTGATCTACGATCCGCAGGTGCACTATCAGCAAATCCGCGACGCCTGGGTCGGCGTACGCACGCCTGATGGCAAATAGACGAATCACCGCGAATCTGCTCCGACTGCTGTCCCATGGCGTGTCCACAGTGCGCGCCTTCGCCGCGACTTTCGCGGTGACAAATCTGCCCTCTCGACTGCATAGTTGCGGTGCGTGATTCGGCAGCGCCACAGGTTTAAAGGCTGCGGCGTGGAGGAACGGGGCAGGCGTACGGTGAGGCCACGCAGGTCGGCTAGGCCAAGCCAGGCGAGGGATTGTGCATGACGCAACCGGCGAAATCACAGGAACCGTCGATGGAGGAGATTCTGGCCTCCATCCGTCGCATCATCGCCGACGACGATGCCAACAAGACGCCGGCGCGGGGACCTGAACCGCCGAAAGCGGAAGCTCAGCCGGCGGCGGCGCAGCCTTCACCGCCGATCAGCGCGGCACCAGCCTTTGCCCCGCGCCCCCGTCCGGAAACTGTGGAAACCCGGCCGGCAATGCCGCCGCCCCCGTCGGACCCTGAGTTTGTTGCGGATCAGTCGTCCGATATCTTTGACCTTACCGAGTCGATGGCTGCGCCCACGCCGCCACCGCCTGCAACCTCCCCGGCCAGTGTCATGCCCAATTCGCAATTTCGCACGATCGATGGCAGCTCCGACGTCAGTTTCGACGAGGACGAGGAAGTGCCGGCAGCACCGATGGCGGCGCCGCGCGGCGAAGACCGCGCTTCCTTGGTCTCCCATGAAACAAGTGCCGCGGTCGATTCCGCCTTCAATGCACTGGCGCAGACGGTGCTGGTCCAGAATGCCCGCACGCTGGAAGACTTGGTGCGCGAAATGCTGCGGCCGATGCTGAAATCCTGGCTCGACGACAATCTGCCTGGGATGGTCGAGCGGCTGGTGCGCGCCGAGATCGAACGCGTTTCGCGCGGACGCGCCGGGTGAGAGTCGCTCTCACACGCTAAGTTTCGCCTTCGCCCATGGCTGGCAGTATTGGTTTGCGCTTTTGTGCGAACGGCTGACGGACGCCTTAGCCCTTCAGCGCGGCTGCCAGTCGACGCGCCTGATCCGCCAGGATCGCTGGATCCTCCTTGATGCTGGCTGGCGGCTTTAACGGCAAGCCGTGCTTTCTCGGGATGACATGAAAGTGCAAGTGAAACACGGTCTGCCCGGCGGCCGGCTCGTTGAATTGAAATATATTGACGCCATCGGCGGCAAAAACCGAGACGGCCGTTTTCGCGATCCGCTGCGTCACTGTTATGAGGTTAGCGAGTTCGTCCGGCGCGATGTCGAGAATGTTCCGTGCCTGCGCTTTCGGGATCACCAGAGTGTGGCCCGGTGACTGCGGCATGATGTCGAGAAAGGCGAAGGTCCGCTGGTCGTCGAATACCTTATACGCCGGCACTTCGCCGCGCAGGATTTTGGCGAAAATATTGTTCGAATCGTAACCCGGCATCGCGCGCTCCCTCACACCGTGAGCTTATTTATTCGACCTCTTGCTCGGCCGCCAAATCCTTGCGGTAGGGTGCAAAGCCCGCCAGTTCGGCGCCAGCCGCCGCTACGTATGCCCGTTCACGGACGAGATAATCGGCAATCGCCCGGCGCAGCGACGGATCGGCAATATAGTGCGCCGAATAGGTTGTGGCCGGCAAATAGCCGCGCGAGATTTTATGCTCGCCTTGGGCGCCGGCCTCGACGCGGGCAAGTTTGTGCGCGATGGCGTAATCGATCGCCTGATAATAGCACAGCTCGAAATGCAGGAACGGATGGTGCTCGATGGCGCCCCAATGACGGCCGAACAGTGTATGCGAGCCGCGAAAATTGATCGCGCCGGCGATCCAGCGACCGGCGCGCTTGGCCATGATCAGCACGATGCGGTCGCGCATGACCTCGCCGGCGAGCGAATAGAACGACCGGGTCAAATAGGGCCGGCCCCATTTGCGCGAGCCGGTCTCCATATAGAATTCAAAAAAGGCGTCCCAAACGTCCTCAGTGAGATCATTCCCGGTCAGCCAGTGAACGGTAATGCCGTTGGCTAAAGCGTCCTGCCGCTCGCGGCGGATGGTCTTGCGCTTGCGCGAGCTCAGCGCGGCGAGAAAATCATCGAAGCTCGCATAATCCCGGTTTTCCCAGTGGAATTGCTGGTCGGTGCGCTGCAGATAGCCAAGCTCGCCGAGGAGGCGGTATTGCGTCTCCGGTGCAAAGGTGACGTGCACGCCCGAAGCCCCGCAGAGCTGGCAGAGTTCGGTGAGCCCAGCGCCGAGCGCGCGAGCCACCGCCTCCGAATTCGGCCCAGGCCGCAACAAGAGCCGCGGGCCCGACGCTGGGGTGAATGGCACGGCGATTTGCAGCTTCGGATAATAATTGCCGCCGGCGCGCTCGTAAGCTTCGGCCCAGCCGCGGTCGAACACGTATTCGCCGCGCGAATGACTTTTGAGGTAGCAGGGCGCCGCCGCAACCAGCGCGCCGTCCGCGGTATGGGCCAGCACATGCTGGGGCTGCCAGCCGGTGCGGCTGCCGACCGATTTTGAAGATTCTAAAATTGACAGAAAATCGTGTGAAACGAATGGATTATATACAGTATTCTCATGTACAATATGAGTATTCGGCCCGGGGTTGGCGCAGGCATCCCAGTCCGCCGCGGCTATCTCATCGATGGCGCCGATGACGCTGATGCGCAGCTCCTGCTGCGGGTCTTGCTGCGTTCCTTGGGTGGCGGCTTGCCCATGCCGCGCCTTCGGATCGCTCGGCACCGGCTTCATGGCCGAAACCCCTCGAAAATCATCTGGTCTGCCCAGCGTTTGGCGACGTTCCGTTCCGCCATAGTGCGCACCGCCCAGGTCAACAGTGGCAAGCCAAAAACCTGCCGCGCCGCGAGCGGCGCCAGCGCCGGCAGGTCGGCGACCCCGTAAGCCACGAATTGCGCCCGGGCCGGCAGGCCGGTGACGAGATAGCCCATCCCATATCGCATCCAAAATGGCATCTGGTCCCAATATGGATGTGGCCGGTATTTGGCGGCAACGATCCCGCAAACAAGCTGCATCGCTTTATGCCGCACTGCCACGATCTGCCACGGGTCGAACGACATCGGCGCCGCGGGTCCGCGATAGCTCGCAAGGACGTCGGCGACGCGCGCGGGAAGGCGGCCGTCGCGGTCAAACCGGCTCTTGAGTTCGATCAGGATGGTGGCGCGGCGGTTGACGAGATCGCACAATTCGCCGAGCGTCAGCATGCGCTCGGCGCTGGCGCGGAACGGCACACGCTTAAGCTCGGCGGCGCTCAGTCGGTCAAGCCGCCCCGTGCCTTCGGTGAGCCGGCCCAGCACGTCATCGTGGTGGACCATGGCCTCGCCATCGGCGCTCACTTGAACGTCGATTTCGATGCCATAGCCGGCCTCGATGGCGGCATGCGCGGCGCCGGCCGTGTTCTCGATCACGCCGTGCGCGCGGTCATGCAGCCCGCGATGGGCGATTGGTCTTGCGGTGAGCCAGTCGAGCCCGCTCGCCACCGTCGACATGCCCCGTTTCAACCGACTTCGAACAAGCCCTCGACCTCGACCGCGGCATCCGCCGGGAGTGCCGCGACACCGACCGTCGAGCGCGCGTGCTTGCCCTTGTCGCCGAACACCGCGACCATGATGTCGGACGCGCCGTTCATCACCTTCGGGCCCTCGGTAAAGCCCGGCGCTGAATTGATAAAGCCGCCGAGCCGCACGACGCGCAGCACGTTGTCGAGATCGCCGATGGCGGCTTTCACTTGCGCCAAGAGATTGATCGCGCAGGTGCGTGCCGCCTTCTGGCCGTCCTCGATGGAGACGCCGTCGCCGAGGCGGCCTTTGACGACGAGTTTGCCATCGCCGTCGAGGCAGACCTGGCCGGAAACAGTGAGAAGATTGCCGGTAAGCACGTAGGGCACGTAGTTGGCCATCGGCGCACGCGGCTCTTGGAGCGCGATGCCGAGCTCCTGCAGCTTCTTCTCCACCAATCCGGCCATGGGTGCCTCCCGCTTCGCTACAGCTTGAACTTGCGATGGGCCTTCTTCGCCGATCATTTCGAACCGTGCAAGCATCCCGGCATCCGGGCACGGTTGCGAGCAACGCGCGGACTGGCCTATCTTCGCCGTAATTGCAGCCACTAAGAGACATTATTGACGGAGGGAATGGCAGCGGGGGCCCATCTCCGAAGGCACTGGAGCGGGATAGGTCGATGGTCGTGGACGACATCTTGGTATCGCGCGCCGCCGGCCTTGGGCCTGGGCTGTTCCTTGTCTTGTTCTTTGCCCTGTTTTTCCCGATGTCGCCTCACGCTGCGCCGGCGCAAAACGCCGTGCCGGACCTGCAGACACAGAATCCCGTCGTGCTCGTACCGCATCGGGCCATTTACGACCTGTCTCTCGGCCAAACGCGCGGCGACTCGCAGATTGCGGGCGTCAGCGGCCGCATCGTGTACGACTTCGGCGGTAATGCCTGCAAAGGCTATTCGCTCGATTTCCGCCAGGTTTCTGAGGTCGATAGCGGCGAGGGCAAGGTTTCCATCAGCGATTTGCGCTCGACGACCTGGGAAGACGCCGACGCCAAGGACTTCAAATTCAAGTCGCAGAATTTTGTCGATGAAAACCTGGTCACGACTGTCGACGGTCATGCCGAGCACGACGCCGCCAAGACCGCCGTCGACCTCGACAAGCCCGAGCAGAAAAATCTCAATCTCGCCCCTGGCGTGGTGTTTCCGACCGAGCACATGGTCCGCGCCATCAGAGCCGCCCGGGCCGGCAAAACCATTCTCAATTTCCCGGTCTATGACGGCTCCGATTCCGGCGACAAGGTCTTCAATACGCTGACCGTGATCGGCAAAAGGCTCGCGTCCAACGAGCACAATCACGACGACGCCGCGGCCGACGAACCGAAGCTTGCCAAAGTTGCGCGCTGGCCCGTGACCATCAGCTATTTTGACAAGAGCAAGGCGGACGATTCCGGTGAGGAAACACCGGCTTACTCGATCGGCTTCGAGCTTTACGAGAACGGTATTTCCCGTGCGCTGACGCTCGATTACAACGACTTCGTCGTTGACGGAAAGCTGACCTCGCTGGAAATCAAAGACCAGAAGCCATGTCAGTGAGGGGACCTAAGGGTCGTCCTTGCCGTCGAACGCCAAGCCCCTGATCACCGCCGCTTCGCCGAAACGCGCGCGGACATCGTCCACGGCTTGTTCGGCCAATGCCGCCCGGCCGTCGAGCAAATCGCCGGGATCGGCGTCCTCGCCCTCGGCGAGCGTGCTAACGCCGACACCGAGCAGGCGAAAGCGGGTGCCATCGATCTCATTTTCAAGCAGGCGCCGGGCAGCACCGAAAATGCGCTGCGCGAGTTGGGTCGGCACATCGACCGTCACCGCGCGAGTGCGAATTTTAAAGTCGGTCGATTTCAGCTTTACGTTCACGGTCGAGCCGGCGAGATTCTTGTTCTTGAGTCGCGCCGAGACGTCCTCCACAAGGCTCCAGAGAATTTTCTCCAGCGACCGGAAATCGGCGATGTCGTGCTCAAACGTCGTTTCCGAGGACACGCTCTTGGTTTCGCGCTCGGCGCTGACCAGGCGCTCATCGAGGCCGCGCGACAGGCGCGACAAGCGACGGCCTTCCTCGCCAAAACGGCGCATCAATTCGATCTCGCTCAGGCGCTGCAGATCGGCGATCCGATGAAACCCCTCACGCGCGAAGCGTGCGGCGCCGACTTTGCCGACGCCGAAAATGAAGCTCACCGGCTTGCCGGCGAGAAATGCCGGGGCTTCGTGTTGGCTTAACACCGCGAAGCCCCTCGGCTTATCGAGATCCGACGCAATTTTTGCCAGAAATTTATTGCAGGACAGGCCGATAGAGACGGTTATTTTGAGCTCTCTCTCAACATCGGCGGCAAATCGCGCCAGAACTTTGGCGGGCGTCATGCCGTGCAGCCGGGCGGTGCCGGAAAGATCGAGAAACGCCTCATCGATCGACAGCGGCTCGACCAGCGGCGTGAGCGCAAGCATCATCTGGCGCACGTCGCGGCCGACCTTGATGTATTTTTCCATATTGGGCCGGACTACCTTGGCCTGCGGGCACAGCCGCAGCGCCTCGAACATCGGCATCGCCGATTTGACGCCGAAGGTGCGCGCCACGTAGCACGCCGTGGCGACGACGCCGCGTTTGCCGCCGCCGACAATCACCGGTTCGGCGGCAAGCGCCGGATCGTCACGTTTCTCGATCGTAGCGTAGAATGCGTCGCAGTCGATATGGGCGATCGCCAGCGCGTCGAGTTCGTCGTGGCGAACAAGCCGCGGCGAGCCGCAGCCGGCGCATCGCCGCCCTTGCGGCGGCGCATCGGCAAGGCAATCGCGGCAGAAGGCCGTGGTCACGGCACATCGCGCTCCCATACACCGCCGAGGGCATGGCGCGCCCGCGCAATGTCCGCCGGATCGATGCCGGCGGCCTCGGCGAAAGCTAGCAACAGTCTCTCGTCGCCGAGCATATGCTCGAGCACGCCGGCCAGAAAGTCAGGCTCGCGGGCGGCGTCGCGAAGAGCGTCCGGCCCAATTCCGGTCATGGACAGAAAGGCGCCGAGCCGCTCGGGGTCCTCGGCGAGAAAGGAAAGCGCTTGAATAGCCATCATTTCCGCGGTTTCACGCGAACTTCCTCCGGCCTTCTTCATGCGGTTCCGTTTGCCTTTCCGTAAGAAATCGGGACTAGCTTCGGCATGCCGTCCCCTACGCGGGCGCAAGCGATTCTTGCGCCCTTCGACAGCATCGGGCCGGGGCCCGGCAAAAGGAATGGGGGGATGGCGAAAACCGTCCTGATTGTGGAAGACAACGAGCTGAATATGAAGCTCTTCCACGATCTATTGGAGGCGCACGGCTATTCGACGGTCGGCACCCGCAACGGCATCGAGGCGCTTGATCTTGCGCGCAAGCACCGCCCCGATCTGATCTTGATGGATATTCAATTGCCGGAGGTATCCGGCTTGGAAGTCACCAAGTGGCTCAAGGACGATCACGAGCTGAAGAAAATTCCGGTGGTTGCCGTCACCGCCTTTGCCATGAAGGGCGATGAAGAGCGCATCCGCGAGGGCGGCTGCGAAGCCTACCTGTCCAAGCCGATCTCGGTGGGCAAGTTCATCGAGACCATCCGCCACTTCCTCGGTAACCCGTAAAGGTTCGTGATGACTGCCCGTATTCTGGTCGTTGACGATGTCCCCGCCAACGTCAAATTGCTCGATGCGCGGCTGTCGGCCGAGTATTTCGACGTCGTCACGGCGATGAGCGGGCGCGAGGCCTTGGCGATCTGCGAGCGTGCCGAGTGCGACGTGGTGCTGCTCGACGTCATGATGCCGGACATGGACGGCTTCGAGGTGTGCCGGCGGCTGAAAAGCAATCCGAAAACCCACCATATCCCTGTGGTCATGGTGACTGCGCTCGATCAGCCCTCCGACAAAGTGCGCGGGCTCGACGCCGGCGCCGACGATTTTCTGACCAAACCGATCGGCGAATTGGCGCTAATCGCACGGGTGCGCTCGCTGACGCGGCTCAAAATGGTGACCGACGAACTGCGCATGCGGGTTTTGACCTCGTACGAGATCGGCATTGAATCGCCGGAACGCGAGGCGATAGCCGATACCGGCCGCGGCGGCCGCGTGCTGATCGTCGACGATCGTCCGGCATCTTACGAGCGCATCGCGACCATGCTCGGCACCGAGCACAAGGTCGACGTGGAAGCCGATCCGAACCAGGCGCTGTTTCATGCCGCGGAGGACAATTTCGATCTGCTCATCGTTTCGCTCGGGCTCGAGAACCACGATGCGCTGCGGCTGTGCAGTCAGATCCGCTCGCTCGACCGCACCCGCAATTTGCCGATCCTGGCCATCACCGAGCCCGACAACACTGCGCGCATGCTGCGCGGGCTGGAAATCGGCGTGAACGATTTTCTGATCCGGCCGATCGACAAGAACGAGCTCCTCGCGCGGGCGCGCAGCCAGGTGCGCAAGCGCCGCTATACCGAGCGGCTGCGCGACAATGTGCAGATGTCGATCGAGATGGCGATCACCGATGCGCTGACCGGGCTGTTCAATCGCCGCTATATGGAGAGCCATCTCGCCACGCTGATCGAGCAGGCGGCCTCGCGCGGCAAGCCGCTCGCCGCGCTGATCATCGACCTCGATTATTTCAAGGCGATCAACGACAGCCACGGCCACGATGCCGGCGACGACGTGCTGCGCGATTTCGCGGTGCGCATCAAACGCTCGATCCGCGGCATCGATCTCGCCTGCCGCTACGGCGGTGAGGAGTTCGTCGTCATCATGCCGGAAACCGATATGGCGGTCGCGGCCATGGTCGCCGAGCGGCTGCGCCGGCGCATCGCCGCCGATCCGTTCGCGATCGCGCAAGGCTCGCGGCACATTCCGGTGACGATCTCGATCGGCATTGCCGGCTTGCGCGGCAAGGACGACACGGCCGCGCAACTTTTGAAGCGCGCCGACCAGGCGCTCTATCGCGCCAAGCGCGACGGCCGCAATCGGGTGGTGCCGGACGCGGCGTGAGGCACACAGGCCGCCGGTAACGCCAATTTTTGTGGTTGACGGCAATCGCGCCGGGCTACCGCTTTTTGCCCGTTGATTTCGCCGCCGGTTCCGTTAGCCTTCAGGCAACGGCATTCCTCGCTGCTCTTTTCGGGGCCTTGCAGCGAGCCGGGCGATGCCGCCAGCATGCGAAATCATTGATAACCCTACGGCGTGCTCAGGTCCGCCGCATCTCCTGGGTCCGTGGGGTTCGGCCGGCACGGGGGCGGTGCGAGTGGCCTCCTCATGACACCGTTTCCGGCCGGCCACCTTCTTTGCCGCCGGCAGTTCGGCACTTCTTTCGGCACGCGCAGCTTTTTAGAGAAACGTCGAGGCCAGCGTCGGCGATTCCGCGAGTGCGTGTGCCATGAATTCTAGCGCGCCCCGCACCGCAGCGCGGTCGCCCGGCCCCCCAAGGCAGACGCGAACGGCTTCCGGCGGTTTGATGCCCTCGGTGGCAAAGGCGTCGCTCGCGACCACGCTCACTCCGGTTGAGCGGGTGTGACCGACGAAGGCCGAACGGGTCCACGATTCGGGTAACGAAAGCCACAAATGAAAGCCGACCGGATCTGCGCGATAGCATCCGGGCGGTAGGATCGCCGTTACAAGCTTCTGCCGCTCCATGGACTCCTTGCGCACGCAGGCAAGCAGCGCGTCCGCGGTGCCGTCGGCGATCCAGCGTGTCGCCAGCGCGATGGTGACCGGCGACGCCATCACCGTCGCGGTGCGCACCGCCGAAGCAAACAGCCAGCCGGAGCGAATGTCGGGAGCGACGACATAGGCGACCCGCAGGCCGGCGCCGAGACATTTGGCGAGACCTGCGACATGCCAGGTGATGTCGGGCGCCAGCGCCGCGAAGGGGGCAGGGCCGTCTATAGGCAAAAACCCGTATGGATCGTCCTCGATAATCACGACGCCGAAACGGCGTGCCACAGCGATGATGGCGTGCCGACGCGGTTCGGAAATCGTATGAGTCGTAGGGTTGAGGAGTGTCGGATTGAGGTAAAGCGCGCGCGGCGCAAGCTGGCTGCAGATATCGGCAAAGGCATCGGGCTCGATGCCTTCGTCATCCATCGCAACGCCGACATGCCGCAAACCGAGTTGTGCCGCGATCGAGCGCGCGCCCGGATAAGTCAGCGATTCTGAAACGACGACATCGCCCGCTTTGGCGACAATGCCCAAAATGCCGAGCAGCGCCGGGTGGGCCCCCGGGGCAATGAACAGCCGGTCTGGTTGCGGTTGGAGCGTGCGGTGACGCAGCCAATGCAAAGCAGCGTCCTTGTCGGCCTGCACGCCGCCGAAGCCCTGATAGCGCATCAGATAAACGAGGTCCCGGCCCAGAGCTTCCAGGCCGTCCTGCATGCGGTCAAGCAATTCCGGGTCGTCGGGTTCGGGCGGCAGATTCATCGACAGGTCGACGATCTCCGGATGGCGCGCCATTGGCGCGTGGCGGCGCTTCGCCGACGCGCGAACAAAGGTTCCTTGTCCGATCCGCGATTCGATCAGGCCCCGCCGTTGCGCTTCGACGTAGCCGCGCGCGACTGTCGTAAAATCGATATCGAGTTGGCGTGCAAGCTTGCGCTGCGGCGGCAATCTGTCTGACGGCGCAAGCTTGCCGCTGTGAACGTCTTCGGCAATGGCGTCCGCAATTGCGAGATAGCGCGGTCGGCCTAATCGTGAGAGCTGCGGCGCCCATTCAGCCATTTATTATTTCTCCTGCGCTGCCGCTCACGATTTCACCGAACAGCACCTGCGAAAATTGACTGTATAGTGTTGCATTACACGTGCAATGAAAATCTGCTCCGCATTTTGAGTTCGTCCACGTGAACAAAATGTCGCAGTCACTTTCGCAGCAAATATTGCGCGTATCTTCAGCAATCACGTGATCAATTTGAATGCGCCGCCCGTGCGCTGATTTTTCTGCGCCTAAATCGGCAGCAGGAATTGATCGCAAATATCCCGCGACTTGACTGGATTTGATGAATGGATGTGCATCCCGGCGTTTGGCAAATGGCTTGCTCCAGCAAAGGCTGTCCGTGTCCGCACGGACGCTGCAACGAAAGCCAAGAGGGAGTCGTCTATGCCAGCCGTCACCATGCCAGCGCATAAAAAGGGCGATTATCTTGTCGATTACGAAGAGAAAGTTTTCGAGGACGTCAAAGCCGAGCCGGGCGAGAAAGCGCTGATTACCTTTCACACCGTCGCCTTCGAAGGCTCGATCGGGCTTGTGAATATTCTCCAAGCGCTGCGGCTGCAGCGTAAGGGCTTTAAGACAACGGTGCTGCTGTACGGACCTGGCGTTACGCTTGGCGTGCAGCGCGGCTTTCCGAAACTCGGCGACGAACCGTTCCCCGGCGCGCAGAACTTCGGCAATCAACTGACCAAATTCATGGGCGAGGGCGGCGAGATCTATTGCTGCCGCTTTGCGCTGCAGATGCTGTACGGCCACGGCGAAGCGTCGCTGCTGCCGGGTATTCGGCCGGTCAGTCCACTCGACGTGCTCGATCTCATTTTGCTGCATCGGCGCGACGGCGCGTTCATCCTCAATACCTGGACGTTGTGACGCACCGGTACAACGCCTGACACCAATGCGGAGCAAACGTCTTGACAGAAAAAGCCCTGGTTCGTGCCGCCGCCGTGCAGATCGCGCCGGACCTCGATAGGTCCGGCGGCACGGTGGAAAAAGTCCTGGCGGCGCTCGACGAAGCCGCCGGCAAGGGCGCGCGGCTTGTGGTTTTTCCCGAGACTTTCATCCCGTGGTATCCGTATTTTTCCTTCGTCCATGCACCGGTCCTCACCGGGGCCGAGCATGTGCGGCTCTATGAACATGCCGTCGTCGTGCCGGGGCCGGTGACGGAGGCCGTCGCGGCAGCGGCGAAACGTCTTGGCGTCGTGCTCGTGCTCGGGGTGAATGAGCGCGACCACGGCTCGCTTTACAACACGCAGCTCGTGTTCGATTCCGACGGCCACATTGTGCTCAAGCGGCGCAAAATCACTCCGACATTCCACGAGCGCATGATTTGGGGACAGGGCGACGGTGCCGGCCTCAAGGTCGTCGACACTGCCGTCGGCCGCATCGGTGCGCTGGCCTGCTGGGAGCATTACAATCCGCTCGCCCGTTACGCGCTGATGGCGCAGCACGAAGAGATTCACGTCGCGCAATTTCCCGGCTCGATGGTAGGTCCGATTTTTGCCGAACAGATCGAAGTCACGATCCGGCATCATGCGCTCGAGAGCGGCTGTTTTGTCGTCAACGCCACCGGCTGGCTGTCCGAAGAGCAGATCGCAAAAATCTCGCCTAACGAAAATTTGCGCAAAGCACTGCGCGGTGGCTGCATGACGGCGATCATTTCGCCGGAAGGCGCCCACGTCGTGCCGCCGCTTTGCCAAGGCGAGGGCATTCTGATCGCCGATCTGGACCTCAATCTGATCGTCAAACGCAAGCGAATGATGGATTCGGTCGGTCACTATGCACGGCCGGAGATACTCAAGCTCGTTCTTGACGATCGCCCGGCACGGCCGATGCAAGTCGAGACCGTGCCGGGCATGGCGATGCTTCAGGAAATGGCGAATGGGAAGGCAAGCGATGAAGCTGACGACAGCGACGGCCATGCCGACAGCGCAGCTGATCAACGAATTGCAATCCTGCGGGGTGCGGCTGGTTGATCCAAATGCCGGGCATCAGAGCCGCCGCGGCGGCGCCGGGCCTTCGGATCACAAAGCGATCACCATCGACGGCATGACCGCGATGGTGCCGGTGCACACCGCGCCGGCATTCGAGAGCGCTTATCTGATCGATAAGCCGGACGCCTCCGGCGGCAGCCGGCTTAGCCGTGACGGCGTGACGCTGGCAAATGTGGATTTTCCTGCCCGGCCGCGTTTCTACGACCTCACCACCGCTGACGGCATTCCCTATTGGAAGATCGCCGTCCTACACAGCCGCGACGTGCTGGCGACGACCGTGCTGCAAAGCTGCATCCGCTATCAGAGCCGCACCAAGGCTTGCCAGTTCTGCGCCATTGGCCAGTCGCTGGCCGCCGGGCGCACCATCGAGCGTAAGACGCCGGCGCAGCTCGCCGAAGTCGCCAAGGCCGCAGTCGAGCTCGACGGCGTCAGCCACATGGTCATGACGACCGGGACGCCGCCGGGGCGGGATCGCGGTGCGGCGATCCTCGCTGAAAGCGCCGCGGCGGTGAAAGCGGCCGTCGATTTGCCGATCCAAGGCCAGTGCGAACCCCCGGACGATGACCATTGGTTCGGCCGCATGAAGTCGGCCGGCGTCGATACGCTCGGCATGCATCTCGAGGCGGTTACGCCCGAAGTGCGGCAACGGATCATGCCGGGCAAGGCCCAGGTCTCGCTCGAACGCTATTTCGACGCTTTCGCCGCCGCGGTGCCGGTCTTCGGCCGCGGCCAGGTGTCGAGCTACATCCTCGCCGGTCTTGGCGACACCAGGGACGCGATCCTCGCGGCTTGTGCGCAACTGATTGCGCTCGGCGTCTATCCCTTCGTCGTGCCGTTCGTACCGATATCCGGCACACCGCTTGAGAGCCATCCGCCGCCGTCGCCGCAATTCATGCACGAAATTTTGAGCGTGGTGGCGCCGATGCTGCGCGCAGCCGGATTGCAGGCGACAACAATCAAGGCCGGCTGCGGCAAATGCGGCGCCTGCTCGGCCTTATCGACATATGAGCGGGATGCCGCGTCATGATCTTCGAGCCGTTTCCGGAATTCCTGCCTTCCGAATACCGCGTCAAATTCGCAACCGAAACCTGGGAGTATCGCGAAGCCGCCGCACTGCGCCGCCAGGTGTTTTGCGAGGAACAGAGGATTTTTGTCGGAGACGACCGCGACAAGATCGACGACATCGCGATCCCGATTGTCGCCATTTCCTCCTTTGCCATTGCGTCGCAGGAAGTCGTCGGCACTGTACGCATCCATGCGCTCGACGACGGCGTCTGGTGGGGCTCGCGGCTTGCGGTCGCCGCCAATTACCGGCGCATTTCGGCGCTCGGCACCTCGCTGATCCGGCTCGCCGTGTCCTCGGCGCATGCCCGCGGCTGCCGGCGGTTTTACGCGCATGTCCAGGCGCAGAACGCACCGTTGTTCCAACGCCTTGGCTGGACCACGATCGAGGAGATTATGGCGCACGGCAAGCCGCATCATTTCATGCAGGCCGATCTTAACCGCTATCCGCCGATCGCCGACGCCAAGACCGGGTTTCTGTCACTGCCAAAGCAGGCCGCCTGATGCCGGCCGCGCTTAGCGAGCTTGTGGCGACGCTGCGCCAAAGCCGCGGCATCGCGGCCAAGCGCGATATTGCTGGCGTTGCCGCCAAGCTTTCGCTGAGCACGGACTCGATCATCGCCGTCGGCGACGATTGCGCGGCAATTCCGGACGGCGACGGATATTTGCTCCTCGCCATCGAGGGCTTCCTCAACGAATTCGTCGCCCGCGATCCATGGTTCGCCGGCTGGTGTGGCGTCATGGTGAACGTCTCCGACGTTGCCGCCATGGGCGGACGAGCGCTTGCCGTGGTCGATGCGATGTGGGCTGCCGGCGACGACAGCGCCGTACCGGTGCTCTCCGGCCTGCGGGCGGGCGCCGAGGCCTATGGCGTACCGGTAGTCGGCGGCCACACCAATACGCGTACCGATCGCGGCCAGCTTGCGGTCGCCATCCTCGGCCGTGCCCGGCATCTTCTCACCTCGTTCGACGCCAGGCCGCATGACCGCCTGATCGCGGCCATCGATTTGCGCGGCCGCTATCGCGAGCCGTTTTCCAACTGGCAGGCGGTGACCGATGTGCCGCCGGCGAGGCTGCGCGCCGACCTGGAAGTGTTGCCGTCAATTGCCGAAAACGGTCTTGCCGCCGCCGCCAAGGATATTTCGCAGGGCGGGCTTGTCGGCACGGCGATGATGCTCGCGGAATGCTCGCGGGTCGGTGTGGCGATCGAGGTCGGGCGCGTGCCGAAACCTGACGGCGTCACACGCGAACGATGGCTGCAGACTTTTCCGAGCTACGGCTATCTGCTGGCAGTGCGCGAATCCAACGTCCCTGCGGTCCTGGCGCAGTTTAACAGCCGCAGCATTGCCGCCGCCGAGATCGGTGGATTCACCACCGAGCCTCGAGTCATTCTGCGTGACGGCAAATCCGCCGAGACGCTGTGGGATTTTGCGCGCGAACCGCTGCTCGGCTGCGTGCGCGTGGAGGCCGTCGCGTGAGCGCCGCCCCGCGGATCGCAATTCTCGCCCACTCGACCAATCCGCGCGGCGGGGTTGTTCATGCGATCGAACTTGGCGATGCGCCCACTCGCCTCGGCCACGACGTGACCGTGCATGGGCCGTCCGCAAGCGGCGCCGGTTTCTTTCGCGAGACGGTCTGCAAGACCGTTTGCGTTCCGGCGTCGCCCGCGCCGCGCGACGTGCGGCTAATGGCCGAAATGCGGATCGCCGACTATTTGCGTTTCTTCGAGCACGCGCAAAACCGCCGTTTCGACGTCTGGCATGCGCAAGACGGCATATCGGGCAATGCCTTGGCGACGCTGAAACAGCGCAACTTGATCGGGGCGTTCGCTCGCACCGTGCCCCATGTCGACGATTTTGCCGATCAGAGGCTCGGCGCCTTGCAGCGCCGCGCTATCGCTGCCGCCGATCGGCTGTTCGCCGTCAGCCGGTTTTGGCGCGATTGGCTTGAAAACGAACTTGGACGCGACGCAGTTATTGTCGGCAATGGCGTCGATCTGCGACGATTTTCGCCGCACGGCGACGACACCGACGCGCAACTGCGCGGCCGGCTCGATCTGCAATCGGCGAAGCCGGTGTTTCTTGCCATCGGCGGTGTTGAGGAGCGCAAGAACGCGCTTGGCATGCTGAAGGCTTTCGCGCGCCTTCACGGCAAGTATCCGCAATCGCGGCTGATCATCGCCGGCGGGGCGTCACTCCTTGATCACGACGCCTATCAGGTACGCTTTGCCGGGGCGTTGGCCGAAACAAACCTGCCGGTCGACGCCGTGATACGGACCGGCCCGTTGCCGCAAGAACTGATGCCGGCGCTCTATCGCGCGGCGACGGCTTTCGTGTTTGCCTCGCTGCGCGAGGGTTTTGGCCTTGTCGTCCTGGAGGCGATGGCGAGCGGCCTCCCGGTCGCGGTCTCGCGCATCGCGCCATTCACCGAATATCTCGGCGACGACGAGGTGTCGTGGTGCGATCCGCTCGACACAGCATCGATCGCGGCGGCCATGGCGCGCTCGCTTGATCCTGCGCGCCGCATTGGCTTGCGCGCGCGCGGTTTGGCCGTCGCGGCGCGGCACGATTGGATTGCGACCGCGCGAGCGCATCTCGCCACTTATGAGGAACTGTGGGAGCGGGTGGATGCCTGAAATGCGTTTTGTCATCCGCTGGCCCGACGGCGGCGTCGAGTCCTGCTATTCGCCGTCGCTCGTGATCAAGGATTATTTTGCGCCGGGCGAGAGCTACGCACTCGGCGATTTTCTCGCCCGCAGCCGTACCGCGCTCGATATTGCGAGCGAGCGCGTCAAAGCGAAATACGGCTCTCGCTGCTCACGCGCCGCCGCCCAATTGGCGCGCATTGAAACTGCCGCCGCCGTCTTTGCCGCAACGCCGGACGCGCGCGTGCGCGTCGAAGCCTTCGAGGAATAATGCGATGAGCGAACCGTTGCCGCTCTCCCATCATACCGTCGCGGTGATCGGCGGCGGCCAGGCCGGCCTGTCGATCAGCTGGTATCTGACGCAAAGCGGCATCGATCACATCGTGTTCGAAAAGGAGCGCGCCGGCCATGCTTGGCGCGCTGAACGCTGGGATACGTTTTGCCTGGTGACGCCGAACTGGCAGTGCCAATTGCCAGGCTATCCTTACAAGGGACCGGATCCGTATGGGTTCATGCTACGCGACGAAATTGTCGCCTATCTCGACGATTACATTGCCTCGTTTAATCCGCCGCTTGCCGAGGGCGTCGCCGTGCGGCTTCTGCGCAGCGACGCGCAACGCGGCTTTGTCATCGAGGCGAGCGACGGCATGCATGTCGCCGATCAGGTCGTGGTGGCGGCTGGCGGCTATCAGGAGCCGATCGTGCCGCGCTGCGCCGAGCGACTGCCGGACGAGATCGTGCAGATCCATTCATCGCTCTACCGCAACCCGCAAGCGCTGCCGGACGGTGCCGTGCTCGTGGTCGGCAGCGGCCAGTCCGGCTGTCAGATCGCCGAGGATATCCATCTTGCCGGGCGTAAGGCTTTTCTCTGCGTCGGCGACGCGCCGCGCGTTTCGCGGCGTTATCGCGGCAAGGACGTGGTCGAGTGGCTTCACCTGATGGGCTATTACGACTTGCCGGTACACGAACATCCGCTGCGTGAGGGCGTGCGCGACAAAACCAATCATTATGTGACAGGCCGCGACGGCGGCCGTGACATCGATCTGCGTCAGCGCGCCCGGGAGGGTCTGGAGCTTTACGGCCGGTTGCTGGACGTCCGCGGCGACAAGCTCGTTCTCGACGACGACCTCGCGCTTTGTCTCGACCAGGCCGACCAGGTTTCGGAAAGCATCAAGACCAGCATCGACGGTTTCATCGCTAAGCAGGCGATTGTCGCGCCGCAGGAAGCGCGCTACCAGCCGGTCTGGACTCCGCCAAGCGAACGTCCCGAACTCGACTATCGCGCCGCCGGCATCAAATCGGTCGTCTGGTGCATCGGTTTTCGCACCGATTACGGCTGGATCGATCTGCCGCTGTTCAACGGGCGCGGCCAGCCGCGTCACGTCCGCGGCGTCAGCCCGGTTCCCGGCGTTTATTTTCTGGGATTGCCCTGGCTCTACACCTGGGGCTCGGGCCGTTTCTCAGGCGTTGCACGCGACGCGGAATATGTCGCCCAGCACATCAAGGCCCGCATCGGCCTCCCCGGCGAACGGGGGTTCGGCGCGGTTAACGAAGCCGCAATCGGCTCGTAAACTTACCTGGTCTTGGATTATTTGATCTTGGATTCGCTGAATTCGACGTGCTTCTTCGCCACCGGGTCATATTTCTTCATTTTCAGCTTCTCGGTCATGGTGCGCGAGTTCTTGCGCGTGACGTAATAGAAGCCGGTGTCGGCACTCGAAACGAGCTTGACCTTGATGGTGGAGCTCTTAGCCATGATCGAACCTCAATGTTTGTTGGGCGGGACAGTAGTCAGAAGGCCCCGAAAGTCAACCGTCACAGGACTTCCCGCACGAAGCGTTTGTGCAGCATGCGGTAGAGCGGCACCGGATGATCGAGGCCCATGCCGGCGGCGATGCGGTCCTGCAGTTCCTCGAGGACGACGGCGGTGATGCCGGGCATATCGAGCTGCCTCGCCTCGGTGATCGGCAGCCAGACCAATTCGACGAGTTCCTTGTCGGGGCCGACGAAGCCATCGTCGCGGCGCGCAATCGCGGAAACCTCGGCGGCGAAGAAACGGCTGTCGAAGCGCAATGGCCGCTTGGGCGGGGTGATCGCGCGGGCGACAAAATGGACGGCGCTCAGATCGGGCACGGTGCCGGCCTTGGCGAAGGCTTCCCAGGGGCCGGGCGGCGCCGCGATGGCGCGGTTGGCCGGCACGCCGAGCATCAGCCCGGTCTCTTCGTAGGTTTCGCGCACGGCCGCGAGGGCAAAGGCTAATGCCTTGGCCGTGCTCGGCCGCTTCATCCGCTGCATCAGCTTGGCGATATGGCGCTCATGCAGGGCGGCCGAGACCGCCATCAGCCGATCGGACGGTTCGATCCGGCCGCCGGGAAACACGAATTTGCCGGGCAGAAACCGGTGGCGCTGATGACGCCGGCCCAACAGCACTTTCGGCACCGTGTGCTCGCGATCGATCAAGATCAGCGTCGCGGAATCCCGCGGCTTCACATTCGGAAACGACTGATCGCGCATGGTGCGTGTCAGCCGGTCGGCACGGTCGGTCGCCGTGCCGGCCTCGGTTATGTTTGCTTCATCGACATATTGAGATTTCATGGCCGCCGCCGGCCTTTGCGCGATTTGTGCTTCGGCCTGACTTTCGGCCGCCCGCCCGGGGAATGTAAAGCCTTAGGCGCCGCGGCGCGGTCATTGGCACGGTCTTGGCCAACAAGCTTGAAACGCAACGCGCCGGCGACCGGGGCGGCCTCGACGAGCTCGACTGTCACCGGATCGCCGAGGCGATGGGTGACCGCGCGTCCGACAAAGGCGCGGCCGGCTTCGTCGAAGCGGAAATATTCGTCGCCGATGGTGCGCACCGGAATGAAGCCGTCGGCACCGGTCTCGTCGAGCTCGACGAACAATCCGGCGTGGATGACGCCGGAGATATGGCCGTCGAAAGTCGCGCCGACGCGATCGGCCAGGAAATGCGCGATCAGCCGGTCGGCGGTCTCGCGCTCGGCCTTCATGGCGCGGCGCTCGGTGGCGGAAATATTGGCGGCGATTTCGTTGAGGGAACGCACGTCGGTGTCGTCGGGGAGACCGTCGCTGCCGAGCCTTGCCGCGCGAATGAGCGCGCGGTGCACCACGAGATCGGCATAGCGGCGGATCGGCGAGGTGAAATGCGCGTAGCGGCGCAGGTTGAGACCAAAATGGCCGAAATTCTCCGCCGAATACTCGGCCTGCGCCTGCGTTCGCAGGACCACTTCATTGACCAGCCGCTGCACGTCGCGGCCTTCGACGCGTGACAGAATGGCATTGAAGCCGTCGGGGCGAAGCACCCCGCCCTTCGGCAGATTGATATCGAGGGTGGCGAGAAACTCGCGCAGCGCATTGAGCTTTTCCGGCGAAGGCTCGTCGTGCACGCGATAGATCAGCGCCGTATTGCCTCGTTCGCAGGTTTCGGCCGCGGCAACATTGGCGAGGATCATGAATTCCTCGATCAGCCGGTGGGCTTCGAGCCGCTGCGGCATGATCACGCGGTCGACGGTGCCGTCCGATTTGAGGACGATCTTGCGTTCGGGAATGTTGAGGTCGAGCGGTCCGCGCGCGTCGCGGGCGCGCAACACGGTTCGGTAGGCCGCATAGAGCGGTGCGAGGACGGCGTCCGCGATCGGCTCGGTAATCTCGTCGGGCCGGCCGGTGACGGCGAGCTGCGCTTGCTCGTAGCTAAGGCGCGCCGCCGAAAGCATCAGCACGCGGTGAAAGCTGTGCGAACGCTTGCGCCCATCGGCGCCGATCACCATGCGCACGGCAAGCGCGGGCCGGTCCTGTTGCGGCCGCAGCGAGCACAGATCGTTGGAGATGCGCTCGGGCAGCATCGGGACGACACGGTCGGGGAAATAGACCGAGTTGCCGCGCTTAACCGCTTCGCGATCGAGCGCCGAGCCCGACCGCACGTAGTGCGCGACGTCGGCAATAGCGACGGTGACAATATGGCCGCCGGCATTTTTCGGATCGGAATCCGGCACCGCGTGCACGGCGTCATCGTGATCCTTGGCATCGGGCGGATCGATGGTGACGAAAGGAACCTTCCGCCAGTCCTCGCGGCCGGCATGCGATGCCGGCTGTGCGGCTTCGGCCTCTTCGAGCACGGCGCGCGGAAACGTGTGCGGGATATCGTGGGCATGGATGGCGATGATGCTGACCGCACGCTCGCTTGTGAGCGAGCCAAGCCGCTCGACCACCGTGCCGGCCATCAGGCCCATCCGGCCGCGGCGCGCCGCTTCGACGGCGACGAGGTCGCCGTCGACCGCGCCCGCCGTCGCATTTGCTGGAATAGTGAGCTCGCGGCCGAGCTGCTTTTTGTCGATCGGAACTAGCCGTCCGCCGCCCCCGGGCAGGCCGCGAAAAATGCCGAGCGTACGATGCTTGGCGCGATCGATGAGCTTGATGACGCGTCCACTTTTTTCGTCGCCGGTCGATTCGACGCGGATCAGCGCGCGGTCGCCGACACCGGCGACTTCGCCCGGTTTGGGGCGGCGCGGTGTGGTGATGCGGATCACGGGCGCTGTGCCGTGCGCGTCTTCATCCCACTCGGTCGGCCGCGCCAATAACTCCCCGTCATTGTCGCGGCCCGTGATGTCGGCAAGGACGACAGGCGGCAGTGTACCGGCGTGGATCAGTCGCTTGCGCCGGCGGTCGATGGAACCTTGGTCGGCAAGCTCCCGCAGCATGCGATTGATCGCGGCACGGTCGGCGTTTTTGGCGCCGAAGGCGCGGGCGATTTCGCGCGTACTGACGTTGCCGCTGCGTTCGCGGATGAAGGCGACAAGTTCGTCGCGGGTGGGAAGGCGATTCATAGGCCGCTCATAGGCCGCTGCGGGGCCGAAAAGGCCCGAAAGGGACCGCGGCAGCGGTCCCCTGGCCCATTAGATAGTGATTATTCGGCAGCGGGTGTCGTCTTGCGGGTTTTACCGGCGGGTTTGCTGGACCGGGCCGCCGGCTTCTTGCCGGTGGCCTTGATGTGGTGGGCCGTGCCAGGCGAGGGGCGCTTGGCCTTGCGCGGGCGGGCATGCGGCGCCGGCGCATTGCGCTCGGCGCGCGCATCCAATAGCGCCACCGCCTCTTCCAGCGTGATCGTCTCCGGCGTTTTGTCGGCCGGCAGCGTAGCATTGACGCCGTTGTGGCTGACATAGGGGCCGTAGCGGCCTTTTTTAGCGAAGATGGCGCCGCCCTTGGCGGGATGGTCGCCGACGGCGCGGCCCGGATCGGCGCCAAACCGGCGGCGCGGGCCCTTGGCTTTTTTCTCCGCGATCAGGGTCACGGCGCGATTGAGCCCGACGGTAAAGACTTCCTCGGGCGAGTCGAGATTAGCGTAAATCTTGCCGTGCCTGACAAACGGTCCGAAGCGGCCGAGACCGGCGACGATCGGCTCCCCGTCCTCGGGGCTCTTGCCGATTTCCCGGGGCAAGGACAACAGCGCGAGCGCACGCTCGAGATCGATCTCGTCGGGGGCGACATCCTTGGGCAGCCCGGCGCGTTTGGGCTTTTCGCCGCCTTTTTCGGTTTCGCCGATCTGCAGATAGGGCCCGAACCGGCCCGAGCGCACGGTGACATCGAGACCGGTCGCCGGATCGACGCCGAGCTTCTTGGTGCCGATGTCGGGGGAGCCGTCGGCTTGCGACGACAGCGCGCGCGTATAGCGGCACTCCGGATAATTCGAGCAGCCGATGAAAGCGCCGAATTTAGAGAGCTTGAGCGTCAGCCGGCCATTGCTGCAGGTCGGACAAACGCGAGCATCGCTGCCGTCGGCACGCGGCGGAAACAGATGCGGCGCCAGCAAGGCATCGAGCGCGTCGATGACCTGCGAAATCTTCAAATCCTTGGTCCCGTCGATGGCGCCGATGAAGTCGCGCCAGAAATCGCGCAGCACGTCGCGCCAGGCGGCCTCGTCATTGGAAATAAGATCGAGCTGCTCCTCGAGGCCGGCGGTAAAGTCGTATTCGACGTACTTGGCAAAAAAGCTCTCGAGAAAGGCGACCACAATGCGGCCGCGGTCCTCGGGGTAGAGCCGGCGCTTGTCGAGCCGCACATATTTGCGGTCCTTGAGCACTTGCAGGATCGAGGCATAGGTCGAAGGCCGGCCGATGCCGAGCTCTTCCATGCGTTTGACCAGCGAGGCTTCCGAATAGCGCGGCGGCGGCTCGGTAAAATGCTGGTCGGCCGCGATCGCGCGCTTCTCCAGCCGTTCGCCTGCGCTCATCGCCGGCAGCCGGCGGGAGTCTTCATCGTCCGGATCTTCGTCGCGGCTCTCCTGGTAGAGCGTGAGGAAGCCGTCGAATTTCACCACCGTGCCGGTGGCGCGCAGCTCAAGCAGGCGACTCGCCACTTTGGCTTCGATGTCGGCCGTGGTGCGCTCGAGCTCGGCCGATTCCATCTGGCTTGCGACCGTGCGCAGCCAAATCAGCTCGTAGAGCTTGGCCTGGTCCGCATCGAGATAGCGTTTGGTGTCGCGCGGGCGCCGCGACAGCTCGGTCGGGCGAATGGCCTCGTGGGCCTCTTGCGCGTTTTTGGCTTTGGTTTCGTAACGGCGCGGGGACGGCGGCAGATACTCTTTGCCGTAATCCTGCTCGACGACCTGCCGCACCGCCGGGATCGCTTCCTCGGCAATCTGCACGCCGTCTGTGCGCATATAAGTAATGAGCCCGACCGTCTCGCCACCAATATCGACGCCTTCGTACAGGCGCTGCGCCACGCGCATGGTGTGCGCCGGCGCGAAGCCGAGCTTGCGGCTTGCGTCCTGCTGCAGGGTCGAGGTGGTAAAAGGCGGGTAGGGGTGCCGTTTGACCGGCTTTGCCTCGACCGAGGCGACGGTGAACACGGCGGTTTCGAGCGCCTGCTTGAAAGCCTCGGCTTCGGCGCCGGAGCCGATGTCGAGCTTCTGCAGCTTTTTGCCGTCGGCGCCAACAAGCCGCGCCTCGAACGTCTCCTGCCGCGGCGTCGCCAGCGTCGCGACCAGCGACCAATATTCCTGGCTGTTGAATTTCTCGATTTCGAGCTCGCGGTCGCACACCAGCCGTAACGCCACCGACTGGACGCGGCCGGCCGACCGGGCGCCCGGCAATTTGCGCCACAACACCGGCGACAAAGTGAAACCGACGAGATAATCGAGCGCACGGCGGGCGAGATACGCATCGACCAGAGCCTGGTCAATCGCACGGGGATGCGCCATCGCCTCGGTTACCGACTGCTTGGTAATGGCGTTAAAAACCACCCGCTCGACCGGTTGGGACTTGAGCGCCTTCTTTTCCTTCAAAAATTGCAACACGTGCCAGGAAATCGCCTCGCCTTCGCGGTCGGGGTCGGTGGCAAGAATAAGCTTGTCGGCATTCTTGAGCGCTCTGGCGATGTCGTTGAGGCGCTTCTGCGCCTTGGGGTCGACCTCCCAAAGCATGCGGAAATCGTTATCCGGATCGACCGAGCCGCTCTTGGCCGGCAAGTCCCGAACATGCCCGAACGAGGCCAGGACTTCGTAGTCCTTGCCCAGATATTTATTGATCGTCTTCGCCTTGGCAGGCGATTCTACCAATACAAGATTCATTGATAACCCAATGATTTTACGGCCATTTCGTGACTTTGACCCATGCCATGCGGCGGGGCGGCCGCCGCGAACATGGGTAATGCATCCCCACCTGTCAAATCGTTACCGGCCGGAACCCGCCTGCCGATATCGGCGAAATGCGTAGCAATCGAGGCGAAAAGCCGGCCGCTACCTATGCTCGTCTTAGTTGTATTGATATAAATTAAACGCTAAAGTATAGCTATGATGGAACTCGTGGGACGGCTCCAGCTCCGGTTGTGCCGACTTCAAACCCGTGGCGTTACAAAACCAATGTCGAACCAAAAGGATGCAAACGGGGGCAACGGCGGGGAAACTCCAGACAGTGCCGCGCAATATATTGCTGCACTCTCGCGTGAACTGGCCCTGATGGCGCGGCGCAACGGCCTCGATACGCTGAGCTATATTTTGGAAATGGCCCAGATCGAAGCCGATCAGATCGCCAAGGACTGAGGCCTTCGCCCGTCTATAAGAGCGATACCAGGCTCCCGCCATGGCGTTCGAGCCGCCCAGCGATTTCCAGTTCGAGCAGCACCATTCGCACCACCCGGGGCGAACTTCGCGACAGTCGGATCAAATCGTCGATCGAAACCGGCGTCGGGCTCAACAAGGCGACGATCCGGCTGCGCTCGTCCGGCGCAGGCTCAGTCAGCGGCTCCCTTTCAATCTCTTCGCGTTCCGGCTCGCGCGCCGGGACTTCGACGCCCATGATCGGCTGCAGCACCGTTGTGATATCGGCCGCTTCGGTGACCGGCGTTGCTCCCTGCTTGATCAGACCGTTGGTGCCCTCGGCGCGAGGATCGAGCGGCGACCCGGGCACCGCGAAGACTTCGCGGCCTTGCTCAAGCGCCAACCGTGCAGTGATCAGGGAGCCTGATCGCTTGGCGGCTTCGACAATGACGACGCCGAGTGACAATCCGGAAATCAAGCGGTTGCGCCGCGGAAAATCCCGTGCCCGAGGTTCCCAGCCCATCGGCATTTCGCTGAGCGCGACGCCCGCCGGTAAAATAGCCTCGAGCAATTCCTCATGCTCCGGCGGATAGACACGGTCCTGGCCGCCGGCCAGCACCCCAATTGTTCCAGTCTCGAGACTGGCGCGGTGGGCCGCAGCGTCGATGCCGCGAGCGAGGCCTGAGACAATCGCAAAACCCGACTCGGCGAGCCCGTGCACCAGACGCTGGGTGATCTTGGCACCGGCGGCGGAAGCGTTGCGCGAGCCGACGATCGCCACCAACGGCATGCTCAATACGGCGGCATGGCCGCGCAGCGTGATCAACGGCGGTGCATCATCGATCATTTGTAGCCGGCGCGGATAGTCGGCTTCGCCGGCGGCGACGAAACGCGCGCCGAGTTTGTGGGCGACATTAATCTCATGCAGCGCCTCGTCGCGCGAGTAAATCTGCGGGCTGGCGCTGCCGCCGCGGCGCGCCAGTCCGGGCAACGCTTCGATCGCCGCATGTGCGCCGCCAAAATGATTGACGAGAGCACGAAAAGTCCGCGGGCCGACATTCTGGCTGCGGATGAGCCGCAGCCAGTCGAGCCGCTGCTCATCGGTGAGCCGAATGGGTTCTGCTGTCTCGCTCAAGTCGCCCCCAGCTGGTAGCCGATGCGTAGCCTACAATCAGACCGCGAAGCCG
>DATAWA010000155.1:0-2238 GCA_036267435.1 Xanthobacteraceae bacterium
ATCATCCGCTCGATCAGACCGAGCCCGATGCTCCAGAACGCGGGATCGCGGGCGTCGAGGCCGAAGGGCGCCAGCAACTCGCCATAGGGCTTGGACCCGCCCGCCGCCAGCAGGGCGAGATAGCGATCGGCGAAGCCGGCCGGCGCGCGCTCATAGACGCCATAGAGCGAGTTCACCAGGCAGTCGCCAAACGCATAGGCGTAAACATAGAAGGGCGAGTGGATGAAGTGGCCGATATAGGCCCAGAAGGTCTCGTAGCCCGGCCCGAGCCGGATCGCCGGCCCGAGGCTCTCGCCTTGCACGCTCATCCAGGCGGCGCTGATCGCCTCCTGCGTCAGTTCGCCTGAGCGCCGCTCGAGGTGCACCTTGCGCTCGAACTTGTAGAAGGCGATCTGCCGCACGACGGTGTTGAGCATGTCCTCGACCTTGGCGGCGAGCATCGCCTTGCGCTCTTTGCCGTCGCGGGTGTTGGCGAGGAGCTTGCGGAACGTAAGCATTTCGCCGAACACGCTCGCCGTCTCGGCGAGCGTCAGCGGGGTAGGCGCCATCAGCGCGCCATTCGGCGCGGCCAGCACCTGATGCACGCCGTGGCCGAGCTCATGCGCGAGCGTCATCACATCGCGCGGCTTGCCTTGGTAATTGAGCAGCACATAGGGATGCGCCGACGGCGTGGTGGGATGGGCGAAAGCGCCCGGCGCCTTGCCCGGCCGCACCGGCGCGTCGATCCAGCGCTCTTTGAAGAAGCGCTCGGCGATCGCCGCCATTTTCGGCGAGAACGCGCCGTAGGCGGTGAGCACGGTGTCCATCGCTTCAGTCCAGCTCACGCTGCGCTGCGCGACCATCGGCAGCGGCGCGTTGCGGTCCCAATGCGGCAGACGCTTTTTGCCGAACCATTTGGCTTTGAGCGCATAGTAGCGGTGCGACAGCCGCGGATAAGCGGCGCGCACCGCAGCGACCAGCGCATCGACCACTTCGCGCTCGACGCGATTGTCGAGGTGGCGCGCGTCGGCAATATCGGCAAAGCCGCGCCAGCGATCGGAGATTTCCTTGTCCTTGGCCAGCGTATTGGTGATCAGGGCGAAACTGTCGGCGTTGTCGCCGAAGGTTTTCGCCAAGGCCTGCGCCGCAGCTTTCCGCTTTTCTCCCGCGCGATCTTGCATCAGATTGAGCGTCGGCTCGATCGCCAGCGACTTGCCCTTAACTTTAAAGCGCAGCGTGGCGATGCTGGCGTCGAATTGCCGATTCCAAGCGGAATAAGCGGTGACCGATTTTTCGTGAAACAATTGCTCGACGCGGTCCTCGAGCTGATAGGGCTTATAGCGGCGCACGTCTTCCAGCCACGGCCGGTAGTGGCCGAGCGCCGGATCGGCCATGGCCGCGTCCAACACCGCGCCATCGATACGATTGAGTTCGAGCGTGAAGAACAACAGATGCGTGGACGCCGCCGTCATGCGCTCCTGCATATCGCCGAAGAATTTGGTGCGCGCCGGATCGAGCGTATTGCCGGCATGAACGAGGCCGGCATAGGAACCGACCCGGCCCATCAGATCATCGATCGCCTCATAGCGCCGCACTGCCTCGGCAAGCGTGGCGCCGCCAGCGGCGGCGAGACTTGAGAGCTTGCTTTTGTAGGCGGTCTCGAACTCGGCGCACTCGGCATCGATGCGATCGAGATCATGCTTGATGGCCGGATCTTCGAGGCCGGAATAAAGGTCGCCGAGATTCCACTCCGGCAATTTGCCGACTGAGGGTCTGGCAGCGGCGCCGCGCCTGGCCGGGCGATGGGCACCGTTTTTTTTCGTGGCTTTTGGCATGATTTGACCTGACCTCACCGCCGTTCATGTGGCGCAGCGTTAAGGCGGCCGCAAGGCCGCGGCATGCGCTGCGGCGCCTTTGTCACATTATTGCGGCCACGCCGGCGGATCCGTGCCGAGCGGCACGCTCGGCCGCTGCCAGCGGGTCGGCGTTTCCGACATCGCCGCGGCATCGCGCACCGCGGTGAGACGGCCGAAGCCGCTTGGGGTTTCCTCCAGATAGTCACGCACGTCGTCGAACTTCGGGTCGGGACAAGTGGTGCCGTCGATGCGGCCGAGATGACATAACCAGTAGCCGGTTTGCGCCAGCGACACCCGCACATGCCACGAGCCGCCCTCTTGCGCTTGGCGCTTGAGCGCCGTCATCACCGCAAAGGCGAGAAGATAGCCGGTGGCATGATCCAGCGCCTGCGCCGGCAGCTCC
>DATAWA010000156.1:0-20529 GCA_036267435.1 Xanthobacteraceae bacterium
CGCCTCAACCAACCCTGCCCGCCGTACGCCAAGCCATCCTCGAACTCATCGCCCGGCCACCACCGCAACAATGCCCGCACTGCCAGAAATGGATTTGCAAACAGGAGCAGCGTAAAGTAAATCTGCCAAAGTAGTGCTAGTCTTTATCAATCGCTGGGCCGGGCACACGGAGGCAGATCATGTCACCGCTGCCAAGATGCGAGAATTCTTTGCTCCTGCACGAGATGTTGGCGACCCTCGGGATCGATTTGGGTCCAGGCGATCTGGCCCGGCCGGAATTGCGATACCCGACGGCGTTTCGACGCTGTCAGGCTTGTGACGCCAAGGGCGCCTGCGCCGAATGGCTTGACCATTCGGCCGCGATTAACTTGGCACCGCGTTTTTGCGCGAATGCCGACATTCTGTTCGAATTACAATGCGACCGGCCCGGCCCGCGTCGCACGCCAGGCTGAACGCGTGTTTTGTGCGGCGCCAACGCGGGTTGAAACCGCGTTCAGCCCGCCTTCTTGACCCAGAATTTGCACCATCCGGACGGGGTGATCGTGCCGTCGACCAGGGTGCAGGCGCTCGGCGGCTGAAACAGCGAGCAATTGCCGCACTGCTGATCGCCCTTTGGCGTGGTTTGATAAGCGACCGACGCTTGAGCCATTTTCGCGACGGCCTCTCGCACCAGAAGCAGGGAGACCGCAGCTCCGACAGCACAAGCGCCGCTGCGCATGAGCGTGGTTCTCCGAGAAAGTCCACCTGATCGGGTTTGCGATGGGTCGGTCATACGTGCCTCCATGGTTCTTGCGAACCTGACCACGAATCATTGCCGGACATTTTGATCGAAATCAAAAGAGCAATCTCGGACGACCTCGACGCGGCGGATGGCGGCGACGATTGCTGCGGCTACGGCTAGCGCTGCAGACGCATGGTCAGAAGAAACGTCGTGGCGGTATACGCGACACCGCTGACGTTCGAATTGAGCCAGTCCTCGCGGACTTCACCCCTGAGCTGCAGGTCGCGATTCATATTGTAGGTCAGCCCGGCCGCGGTGAAGAAGTGATTGTCGTTGCGGCCGAGCCCGACATATTGATCGTATTCATAGCCGAGCTGCGCGTTGGCGATGAGCCAGGTTCGCAGCGCATGATCAACCTCGGCGGTGACACTGCGGCTGAACTCGCCCGACACGCCCTCTACCGTTGATTCGGTCACGATCGAGGTGGCGGTGAGCTTTGCCGTGGTCAGCGCGGTCGCCTGCCAGATTAGCGAACCGTCGAGCGTCGGTCCGGCGATATCCGGCAAAGTCGGATCCTGGTAGTCGCGCTTCATATAGCCGGCGGCAATCTCGCCGGTAAGCGAGTTGGCGAAATTGAGAGTGGCGCCGAGTTTGGCGCTGGTGCCGTCGGAGTCGCGATCCTCGCCGAAGATATCGGTCGACTGGTCATGGACGCGGGTGTCCGCGTCGAATTCGACGAACGGCGTGAGACCGGGATCGATTTCGTAGCCGACGCGCAGAATGCCGGCATATTGGTCGAAATTCCGGTAGTCGAAATCAGCCGTCTCTCCGTCGGTCAGTTGTGCGCTGGAATACATCGAGCGGTCGAAGGTGCCTTTGAGCGACACGTCGAGCCGGCCGAATTCGTGCGCCGCGCCGAGCGTGCCGCCGACCGTGGTGTCGATCGGCAGCGTCTCGAGGCCGGCCGTGATGTTCGGGCTGCCCGGATTATCGGTCGAGACGATGGTGCGGGCTTCGAGCTGAATCTGCGTCGTGCGCGTGACGTCGAGCCTGCCGTCCGCCTTGGCGTTGAGGTAAGGCGCGTTCAGTGACGGCTGATAATCGTTGTTGGGATAATCCGTGTAGGAGCCGGTGATATCGGCGGTGAAGGAATTGGTCGGCCAGTTCGAGCGCACGTGCAGTTCCGGCGCTACGACGAAATACAGCGATCCCGGCCCGCCTGGCGCGGCTGTCGGATTGGTATTGTATCCGGCCGACAATTCGACGGCGGGCAGAATGAGAAACGAGCCGGCTTTGATGCCGAGCGCCTCGTAGGGATCGCCGGCGGCAAACGGCAGCGTCGGGCTGGGCACGCGGCCAAGCGGCAGCGAAACCGGCGTCGGCGTTCCCGGCGGCGGCGTGCTGGCCGAGCCCAAAAAATCCTGCGGCGGCGGAATCGGCAGGGTCGCGCCGGGCCGCACCGCGGCCGACTGCGGATAGACGACCGGCGGCGGATTGCTGATCGGTAGCTCTTCGGGTGGCGGCGGCAGAACCGCACCCGGCCGTGCCGCCGCTTTGGCGGGATAGACCACGGGCGGCGGCGGTTGCGGCAGCGCCGGCGGCACCGAGGAGACTTGCGGCGGCGGCGCCGTCACCGCGTCGAATGTGGTTGCCGGCGCCGGCGCCAGAGCGGAACCTGGACCCGTAGCTTGCGGCGGCTTCGGCGGAACGTTGCTTGAATTGAAGCCAGTGTTGCCGGCACCGAATCCGGACGGGCTGCCATAGACCGGCGTCGCCCCGATGCGCGAGCCTGCCGGCTCCGGCGCGGTAAATGTGCCGATCGGCGGCGCCTGATTCTGCGACAGCGTTATGCCGTTGCCGGGCGATGTGAAACCGGGCGGATTGGTTGGATTGCCGGACAGCGGCTGTGGCAGCAGATCGCCGTAAGGATCGGTCGCCGCCTGCGCGTGGGCGCGCGCCGGCACGAGCGCCGCAAAGGCCAAGATTAAAGCCGCTCCGCGCAAGCCTTTGCGGCCGATGACGCTTCGCAGTCGGCAACGGCGCGGCACCTGCGACCTCCTCGCCCCGAAGCGGCCTGTCCGCGCCGCCACGCGGCACGGCGCCACGCGACGACCGGCACGGGCCGCCGGACGGCAGACCGCTGGTTAACGGAGTTAAAACGGATATGGTTAACGAGAGGTTGATTGGGCCGACCGGGAGACTTCCGGCGTCAGGTCTTGCGTTCGTAGCGGCGCCAGAGCGGAACGAGAGCGCCGGCGAAGGCGATGAGCGCGGCAAGCTCCGCCGGCCACGGCCACCGCGCCACCGAGGCGGCGACGCCGACCAGCACCGCGGCAAAACCGAACCACAGCGCAAAGCGGCCCGGCCGCCACGCTTCGATCGCAAACAAGACCAGCGCGAGCGCGAACCAGATCCACGATCTGAGCGAGCCGTCTTGCATCATCGGTTGGCTGTCCTAGACCCAGCCTTTGAGTTCGCGCATCGCCAATTGCCAGACCATCAGCATGCCGGCTTCGCTGTCGTTGAGGCAGGGAATCGCCGCAAAATTCTCCCCGCCGGCGCGTTTGAACGCCCGGGCATTTTCGACCGCGATCTCTTCGAGCGTCTCCAAGCAATCCGCGGCAAATCCCGGCGTCACCACGACCAGATTCTTGACGCCCTTCTTGGCCAGCGCCCGCACCGTGTTGATGGTGTAGGGCTCGAGCCATTTGGCGCGGCCGAAGCGCGATTGGAACGTCATGAGCAATTTGGTTTCGTCGAAGCCGAGCTTCGCGCGCAGCAATTGCGTGGTGCGGACGCATTGGCTCTCGTAGGGATCGCCCTTCTGCACGTAGTCCTTCGGCATGCCGTGATAGGAGGCGACGATCGCGTCGGGCGTAAACGGCAGATTCTTGAGCTCGGCCTCAAGCGAGGCCGCCAGCACCTCGATGTAATACGGATCGTCGTAATAGGGCGGCAGAATGCGGATCGCCGGCTGATACCGGAGCTTCATCAAATAGCGGAAAACCTCGTCGCAAACCGTCGCCGTGGTCGCCGCCGAATATTGCGGGTAGAGCGGCATGACCAGGATGCGCTCGCAGCCCCAGGTCGCCAGGACTTCGAGACGCGAGGCAATCGACGGCGACGCGTAACGCATCGCCCAGTCGACAATGACGTGCTTGCCGAGCGGTTCGAGAATGCCGGCGAGCTTCTCGGCCTGCGAACGGGTAATGGTCTTGATCGGAGATTCATCCTTGTCCCGGTTCCATATCTTCCGGTAGTCGCGCACTTTGCGCCGCGAGCGGATCGGCAGGATGAGGCCGTTGAGCAAAAACTTCCAAAACAGCGAATTCTTCTCGATGACCCGGCGGTCGGTCAGGAACTCTTTCAGATAGCGCCGGATCGCGGCAGGCGTGGCCGCATCGGGAGTGCCGAGATTGACGAGCAGCACGCCGACACCGGTCGCTGCCGGCTCGGGCGCCGCCGTCGCGGCAAGAACCGCGGGTGCCGCGGTGGGGACCTGCCCGGCGGGAGCTTCAGCCGGCGGCGGCGCCGTGGGCACAATCGCCGGGGCCGGCTCGGCGATCGGCGGAGCTTCGGCAAGTGTCGCCGCGCCGGCGGTCTCGGCAGCGGCCGTTGTGTCGGTCGGTAAGTCACTCATAGTCGCAATTTACCACGCCAATGCCGTGCGGCGCGAGCGCTTGTTGGGGAATGGAACTAAGCGCTTTGCAGCGCGAGATCGCCGGCGCCGTTAAGCCGGTCGACCATCATCAGATTTTCGAAGGCGCGCGCCTTGTTGGCGGCGGAAAACTCCGCGCCGAGGCAGTCGGCGAACTTGGTCCATAATTCTTCCCGCGACAGCGGCCGCTCGTGACTGCCTTTGGCGTATTCGACCGGCCCGCTTTTGAGCGTCTCGCCGGCAACCGTCGTGATTTCGACCGCATCGAAGGGCGCGAAATTCGAGCCGGGCTTCGTGGTTTCCGTCCCCTCAAGCGAAACCCGCGGGAAGACAGCCTGCACGTCGGGGCGGCGGACGAAATCGTCGGTCAATTCGCGCAAGCCCACGTGGCGGGCGACGAGTGCCGCGGCCATGGCAAATTGCATCGAGAATTTCGCTTCGAGACCCGTCTGCGGGGCGCGGTTGCGCAGCATCAGCATCTGCGTCTTGCCGGTCAAGACGCGGATGCGCTCGACCTTGTCGGGCGTCAGATCGTGGCGCGCCACCAGATCGAGCGCGGCGTCGATCGAGCGATGGGTGGCGTAGCAGATCGGATAGCGCTTGATGTTCAGGCCATGGCCGACGATGTGCCACTCCTTATGCGCGGCGCTGAACGGACGATCGCGCACGGCGTCGCCGTCCACCGACAGAGCGGTCAACAGGCCCGCCGGATGCTCCAGCGCGTCGAGCGAGGCCGTCAATCCGGCTTGCGCCAGCCGCGCGGCAATGACGCCCGACTGCGCTGCACGGCCGACTTGAAACGATTTGGTCATGGTGCCGAAATTGGCGACCAGTCCGGCGGACATCGACGCGGCGATGGCCATTGCCGTCGCCGTTGTTGTCGCATCGAGCCCGCGCAGCTTGGCGCAGGCCGCCGCAGCGCCGACCGGCCCGAGCACGGCGGTCGGGTGCCAGCCCTTGCGGTGCAGCGGCACCGGCTGGCGCGTCAAAAGCTCGCCCCACACTTCGAAGCCGGCGATATAGGCCGCCAGCATTTCGGCGCCGCTCGATCCAGTGACTTCGGCCCGGGCGAGGATCGCCGGCACCAAGACGGCGCTGGGATGGCCGTCGAGCGATACGTCGTCGTAATCGAGCACATGGGCGGCGACGCCGTTCACCAGCGCCGCGGTGTCAGGCGTGCGCCGCGCGCCGGAAGGAATAAGCGAGGCGAGCGCCGCGCCGTCACTATGACCGAGCTCGCGATCGACCAGCGCGATCCCGCCATCGCGGGCGCCGGCAATCAGCACGCCGAAGCAGTCGGCGATGCCGGTGCGGGCGGTGGCGCAGCCCTCGCCGGGAATTTGGTTGAGTGTGAGATCGGCGACGAAGCGGCCGAGGTCCAAAGTGAGATCGCTCATGGTCGGCTCCTTGGGCGTCTTCGCGGTAGACAACCTCACTTCAAGGTGAACCGAGCTTACGAAGCCGGCGGTGATTTTTCCAGCGGCCAGATCAAGTCACATGCCGAGCCCGTCCAGCGTTTGCACCCGGCCGGTCCGCTATACGACATAAAGCCGGTCGGGCAACGTGTTGGCTGAACCATCCGGCGGCGCATGGCCGGCCAGAACGGCGCTACAGCGTTCAATCGCGGCCGTGAAGCCGGCGGCGATACGACCCTCACGCACAAGGGCGGTCAGCGCCTGTATCGCAGCCTGCCATTCTCCTTCCTGGACTTTCTGCGCGATGCCTTCGTCGGCAATGATGCGTGCGTAACGCTCGGCGAGCGAGACAAAGATCAATATACCGCAGCGATTGGGTGTGCGATCGATACCGCGGACGACGAACTGCTCGAGTGCCGCGCGGTGCGCCCGCGCCCGCTGCACGGCGCGCGGCACCAGAAAGAGGCGCAGCGGCATCCACGAGAACGCCAGTCCGGCGAAGATAAAGACCGCGAGCTGCAGCAAAAAGATTCGCTCGACACTCAGTTGTGTGAAGAAAATCAGCGGCCAAGGCATCGCCAAGGCGAGCGCACTCGCCCAGAGAATCGGAATATGGACATAGCCGGAGGATGAACGCGCCAGTACACAGACGATCTGGCCGCAGGTTTTCGTTTCCGCCTCGGCAATGGCGGCGGCAACGGCGTCGTAATCTGCGCGGGTGAACTCCATCTACCAGCTCCCGGAAGCTCCGCCCCCGCCCGACGACCCGCCGCCACCACTGAAGCCGCCGCCAAAGCCGCCGCCGAAACCGCCGCCAAAGCCGCCGCCGCCGCCGCCGCCGGGAAACGGCAAGAGCACCGGACCCGTGCCCCGGCGCCTCGGCCCGCCGCCCGGCGGCGAGCCACCACGGCTGTTGTGGATCAGATACCAGCAGATGAACAGCACCAGCAGAAAGAACAGAATCGGGAACAGCTTGTCGAAATCGCCAGAGGCGTCCTCGCGGCGGACATCGGGCTTCGGCTGCCAGTCGGCACTGTCGCCCTTGAGCACGCTGACGATGCCGTCGACGCCGCGCTCGACCCCGCCTGAATAGTCGCCTGTCTTGAACCGAGGGACAATCGCGCTGGCGATGATGACCGAAGACAGAGCGTCGGTCAGGGTGCCTTCAAGGCCATAGCCGACTTCGATACGCACCTTGTGTTCGGCCGGCGCGACGATCAGCAGAACGCCGTTGTTCTTTGGTGCCTGGCCAAGCTTCCAGAAGCGGAACAGCTCGTTGGCGAACGTCTCGATGTCGCTGCCCTGCAACGAACTCACAGTGGCGACGACAAGCTGGATGCCCGACTTGTCCTCCAGATCCTTGAGCTTGGCATCAAGGTCGCTTCGGGTCTGCGGCGTCAACACATTAGCCTGATCGACAACGCGGCCGGTCAGCCGGGGAAAATTGAAGGCCCCGCCGACCGTAATGAAAAGGCCGAGAATAACCGCGGCGAGTGATGCCGAAATTACCTTCACCGCGCGGCTCAGAATTTCACCTGCGGCGGGGTTTGTGTCCCTTCATTGGCGGTGAATTCGGCCATCGGCTTCTCCCCGGAAAAAGCGGTTTTTGCCCAGAGCACCGTCGGGAAGGTACGCAGCGCGGTATTATAGGCACGCACCGCGTCGATGTAGTCGCGCCGTGCCACGGCAATGCGGTTCTCGGTGCCCTCAAGCTGCGACTGCAAGGCCAGGAAGTTGGCGTTAGATTTCAAGTCCGGGTAGTTCTCCGATACCGCCAGCAATCGTCCCAGCGCGCCGGTCAATTGCGACTGCGCTTCCTGGAAGGCCTTGAGCTTGTCGGGATCGCTGAGATCCGATGCATTGACGGTGATTTGGGTCGCCTTGGCGCGCGCCTCGACCACAGCAGTCAACACGCTCTTCTCCTGGGCGGCATAACCTTGCACCGTCGCTACCAAGTTAGGAATGAGATCGGCGCGGCGCTGATACTGATTCTGCACGTCCGACCAGCGGGCTTTGGCCTGCTCTTCCAGCGTCGGAATCGTGTTGTAGCCGCAGGCCGATACGGTCAGGCTGATGCCGACCAGCACCAGGATTAAGCTCTTGCGAGACATAATGACCTTCCGGAGCAATTGAGAGGACGGCAATATTTGCGTTTTCCGAACGTCGCGCAAGGGCGTCGCCGCGCGATTGTCCGGGTGCGCGCCGGAGTCTTGCGGGCGATCTAAAAAATTTACTCCGCGGCCTTGAGCAGTGTCGGCTCGCCAGCGCGGAATTGCTCCAACAGCGCAGCCTCGTCGGCCTTGGCCGCCGCCAGATGACGCGCTTTGACATGGCCGAAGCCGCGGATCTTTTCCGGGATGGCGGCAAGGCCGACGGCAAGATGATGGTTGTCGGGCGAAAGGAGCGGCAGCACCTCATCGAGCATGGCCTCATAGTCGGCGACGAGCTTGCGCTCGGTGCGCCGCTCGACCGAGCGGCCGAACGGATCGAGCGCCGTGCCCCGCAGGAATTTCAATTTCGCCAGCGCGCGGAAGCCAGTCAGCAGCCACGGCCCGAAGCTCATTTTGCGCGGCAGGCCGGTGTCCTTGTCGATGCGCGCCAACAGCGGCGGCGCCAGATGAAACTCGAAGCGCAGCTTGTCGCCGTCGAACTCGTTCTCGACCTGTTTCAAGAAAGCGCCGTCGGTGTAGAGCCGCGCCACCTCGTACTCGTCCTTATAGGCCATCAGCTTGAACAGATAGCGCGCCACCGCGTCGGCAAGCCCGCCCTTGCCGGGCGCGCGCGCGGCTTCCGCCGCTTTGACCTTGTCGACCAGGTCCCGATAGCGGCGTGCATAGGCGGCGTTCTGATAGGCGGTGAGGAATTCGACCCGCCGCTCGACGGTCTCCTCGAAGCTCTCCGACAGATGCTCGGCGTCGGCCTCGCGCGCCGCGGCCGGTTTGGCGAGCGCTTCCACCGCGGCGCGGTCGATCGCGGCGCGGCGGCCCCAGTGGAACGCCGCCTGATTCATCGCCACGGCCTCGCCGTTGAGCGCGACGGCCTTTTCGATCGCCGCGGCGGACAGCGGGATGGCGCCGAGCTGATAGGCATAGCCGACCAGGAACATATTGGCGCCGATCGATTGGCCGAACAGCGCGTTGGCAATCCGGGTCGCATCGATGAAATGCGTGTTGCCCTCGCCGGCATCGGCGGCGATGGTGCGCTTGAGCCGTTCGCTCGGCAGCGAGAAGTCGGCATTGCGGGTGAATTCGCCGGGCAGAAACTCATTGGTGTTGACCACCATTTTGGTGGCGCCATGCTTGACCGCGGCCAGCACCTTGCGGGTCCCGGCGACGACGATATCGCCGCCAAGAACGAGATCGGCGCGGCCGGCAGCGACGCGGACGGCGTGAATGTCCTGCGGCTTCTCGGCAAAGCGGATGTAGGAAAACACCGCGCCGCCCTTTTGCGCCAAACCCGCCATGTCGAGCACGCCGACGCCGCGGCCTTCGAGATGCGCCGCCATGCCCAATATTCCGCCGACAGTGACGATGCCGGTGCCGCCGACGCCGGTGACGATGATGTTGTAGGTCTGGTCGATCGCCGGCAATTTCGGCTCCGGCAGCGACGCCAGATCGTGATCACGGGCGACGCCGGTGCCCTTTCTGAGGCGAGCGCCGTGCACGGTGACGAAGGACGGGCAGAAGCCTTTGACGCAGGAAAAGTCCTTGTTGCAGCTCGACTGATCGATGGTGCGCTTGCGGCCCCATTCAGTCTCGAGCGGCTGCACCGAAACGCAATTCGACTTCACGCCGCAGTCGCCGCAGCCCTCGCACACCAGTTCATTGATGATGACGCGCTTGTCGGGATCCGGAAACGTGCCGCGCTTGCGGCGGCGGCGTTTTTCCGCGGCACAGGTCTGATCGTAGATCATGACCGTGACGCCGTCGATTTCCGCAAGCGTCTTCTGCACGGCAATGAGATCGTCGCGGTGATGAATGGTGAGGCCCGGCGGCCACACCGTGTCGCGTGCATATTTGTCCGGCTCGTCGGTCACCACGACCACGCGCTTGGCGCCTTCGGCGGCAACCTGGCGCGCCACCTGCGGCACGGTCAGCCCGCCGTCATTGGCCTGACCGCCGGTCATCGCTACCGCATCGTTGAACAGTATCTTGTAGGTGATGTTGGTGTTCGAGGCGATGGCGGCGCGGATCGCCATATAGCCGGAATGATTATAGGTGCCGTCGCCGAGATTCTGAAAAACATGCTTGCGGTTCGAGAACGGCGCTTCGCCGACCCAGTTGGCGCCCTCGCCGCCCATCTGGGTGTAGCCCAGCGTCGAGCGATCCATCCATTGGGCCATGTAATGGCAGCCGATCCCGGCGTAAGCGCGCATGCCTTCGGGCACCACTGTCGAGGTGTTGTGCGGGCAGCCGGAGCAGAAATACGGAATGCGCTGGGCGACGTCCCTGGTTTCCGCGGCGATGCGCTGGAACTCTTTGAGCCGCGCGACGCGCGCGGCAATGTCGTCATTGCGGTGGTAGTTGAGAAGCCGCTCGCCGATGCAGATCGCGACCTCGTTGGAATCGAGCGCGCCTTTCACCGGAAACAGCCAGTTGCCCTGCTCGTCCTTCTTGCCAATGCAGATCGGCTGATTGACGGTGCCGTAGAGTTCCTCCCGGACCTGGACTTCGAGAAGCGAGCGTTTTTCCTCGACGACGATGATCAGACTAAGACCGTCGGCGAATTCGGCGAGTTCGCGCCGGCTGAGCGGCCAGGCGCAGCCGACCTTGTAGAGCCGGATGCCGAGCTCGTTGCATTTGATCTCGTCGATGCCAAGCTCGTCGAAGGCCTGGCGGACGTCGAGATAACTTTTGCCGGTGGTGATGATGCCGATCTTCGGCGCGCGCCCACCCGAGGTGATGATGCGGTTGAGCTTGTTGGCGCGCACGAAAGCCAGCATCGCGTCGCGCTTGAAATCGTGCAGGCGGGCTTCCTGCGCCAGGATCGGGTCGTTGAGCCGGATATTGAGCCCGCCCGGCGGCATGGCGAAATCGGTCGGCGTGACGATGTTGATCCGCTCGAGACTGGCGTCGATCGCCGCGGTCGACTCGATCGTCTCGTGCATCGTCTTGAGCGCGGTCCAGGCGCCGGTGAAGCGCGACATCGCCCAGCCGTAAAGGCCGTAGTCGAGCACCTCCTGCACCCCTGCCGGGTTCAGGATCGGAACCATGACGTCGATGAAGTGGTATTCGGATTGGTGAGCGGTGGTGGAGGACTCGGCGGTGTGATCGTCTCCCATCAACGCCAGAACGCCGCCGTGCTTGGCTGAGCCGGCGAAATTGGCGTGGCGGAACACGTCGCCGGTCCGGTCGACGCCCGGACCCTTGCCGTACCACATGGCAAAAACGCCATCGAACTTGCCCTCACCGCGCAATTCCGCCTGTTGCGAGCCCCACACGGCGGTAGCGGCAAGATCCTCGTTGATGCCGCCCTGGAAACGGACATCGCTCTTTTCGAGGAACTTCTGGGCCCGTTGGAACTGGCCATCGAGGCCGCCCAGCGGTGAACCGCGGTAGCCGGTGACGAATCCCGCGGTGTTGAGGCCGTTCCTTCGGTCCAACTCCTTCTGCATCAGGCAGAGCCGAACCAGGGCCTGAAAGCCGGTCACGAAGACGCGGTGCTGGCCGAGATCGTATTTATCGTCGAGTTTGACGTCGCGCAGCGCCATCCGGGAGGCCTCCACGGGCGGAGTTTGCCCTTACGGACGCGAGATTGCCAGAGGGCAAGCCATGCCCGAAATATGGGGTCGCGACGGCGGCGGAACAACGCTCGCCGCGCCCAAGCTGCGCGCTCCACGCCTACATTCGCGCGCAATCACCCGCGTGGGCGCGGCGGCAACCAAGCGGTTCACCGCGCATACTTGGCATATTTGCCGGCCGGATGGACGAGCGCGCCAAGACCAAGACGCCTACCCGCCATCACGCGACGGCTGCGATCGTCTGATTTTTTCCGATGCGCGCGAGACCGCGATCGGCGAGCCAAGAGAACGAACCAAGAGAACGAACCAAGAGAACGAACCAAGAGCAGGAACCAAGAGAACGAGCTAGGAGAACAAGCAAAGAAACGAACCGGCAAACGCACCGAGAAAAATCTCGCACGCCTCGAGCAAACGCCAAGCGCAGCGTGACCACGATGACCGCCGAAAAACAAAACCGCGGCGCTTTTCGCCTGGAATTTTGCCCGGCGACGACACGGCAGCAACGAATGCAACTTCGTGCGCCGCAGCATGACGAGCCGAGTTGCAAAAGTTCCCGCCGAGCAAATGCGCGTTTTGATGTGAAAGTTCTAAGGCCTAGCCGCTTTGGCGAAAGAATTTTTGCTGCTAAGCACACGTCGTCACTTGTTAACCTTTATTAAGCATTAAAATTGACTGTTAAGGCGCTCTTAATCATTATTAATCATTCGTAAATGCGGTAAGTGAGTGTGAGACCATGTCGAATGTAGCGTCGTGTGTTGCCGGTAACCTGGCGACAGTTGCGTTTGCGTCTGAATTCGAACTCCACACAATAAAAACCAACCCCGGTCCGTCGTTAACGCGCGAGGAAAAACCTGCACCGGGTGCCGGCAAATCATTCAAACAGCAACGCGCCGCGGATGCCGGGATCCAGGCCCGAGCGGATAAAGTGCTGCGCGCGTTCAATACCTGGTCTTTCAAACGCGAGCAGCCGTCCGATCCGCAACTCATGCTCCGCTTCGTCGCCGACGCCATCGCCGTGCAAGCGGCGATCCCGTTCGTGTTGTATTGGGGCAAGGGTCCACGGCACGAAACCGGCGCCTACGAAATCCAATGTCTCGAATTCCTGTCAGGGCTCGCGGCGCGGATCCGAAACGTCTACGCGCCCGGCGCGGCGATCAAATTGATCCTGACTGACACGCATGCCGAGTTGAACGGGCATTCCCGCGCGAACATCACGCACTATTTCGATGACGTCACGGCGATCGCCGGGCAACGCGGCTTCCAGACGTGCTGGCTCGGCGACCTCGTCAAAGCCGCGGGCAACCTTGCGGCCGCGGCGCCGCTTGATGAAACGGTATCGGCGGAGATGCTGGGCAAGCTGATGGCCAGCGCGGAGAAATGGTACAACGGCGGCGGCACCGTCGAGGAAGGCGCGCTTCGCTATCTGCGGATGAATTTGATCGAGCAGCGCGTCGTCGAGCGGACGTTTCCCGGCGCAATCTTCGTGACTTTCAACGGCAGCGAACTGCGGGGCCTGTTCCCGCGGCAATTACCGATCTTCTACATGTACTCGCTGCGCCGCGGCATGGCGGTCAAACCGTGGTTCCTGCCGGCCGAACCGAAAACTGCCGACGTCAGCGCCGATCCGGCAAATCTGCCACGCTCACTTTAGTCGGCGGATTTGCTCGAACGAACTCTGTTCGGGTGCCACTGTCATGCTCGACTACAAGCTGCTTCCAGCGGGAGACACGGCGCTCGTCGTCGAATTCGGCGACCGCGTCGACCCCGCGCTGAGCACGGCGGTGCTGGCGCTGGCGCAAGCGCTGGATGGGGAGCGGATCGAGGGGGTGATCGAGACCGTTCCCACCTTCCGCTCGCTGATGATTCATTACGAGCCGCTTGTCATCTCCTCCGCCGCGCTGGCGGCGCGGATCGAGGAGCGGGTGCGGACGTTCCGCGCGCGCCCGGCGGTCGGACGCGTCTGGCACTTGCCGGTTTGCTACGGCGAGCGGTTCGCAATCGACCTGAGCGACGTGGCGCGGCGCACTTCGCTCGCGGCGCAACAGGTCATCGAGCGGCACAGCGCGGCGGTCTACCACGTTTACATGCTCGGTTTTCTACCCGGCCAGGCCTACATGGGCGACGTTACGCCAGAGCTCGCACTCGAGCGGCTGCCAACTCCCCGCGCCAGCATTCCCGCCGGCTCGCTTGCGATCGCCGGACGAATGTCCTGCGTATTTCCGCTCGAGACGCCGTGCGGCTGGCATGTCATCGGACGCTGTCCGATTCCGCTGTGGGACGCGTCGCTGCCCGCCGCACTCCTGGCGCCGGGCGATAAGGTGACGTTCGTTCCGGTGTCGGCGCGCGAATATGACAGGCTGAAGACCCGGGCGTCCGAAGGCGTGCTGCGCGTCGAGCCGGTAAGCGAGTTTGCCGGAGCGGTGGCATGACGCCGGCGCTGCGCATCATGGCCCCGGGCCTTTCGACGACCGTGCAGGACCTTGGCCGCCACGGCTTCCAGCGGCTGGGAGTCTCCGTCGGCGGCGTGCTCGATCCGGTGGCATTTCGCGCGGCCAATAAGCTTGCCGGCAATCCCGGCCACACCGGGGTGCTGGAAGCGGTCTATTACGGGCCAAGCTTCGCCATCAACGCCGACGACGCCCGCTTGGCTTTCGCCGGCGCCGACGCCGCGGTCGAAATTCTGGACGGCGCAGATGCCGAACGGGGCGAGACCATCGATGTTATGCGGAGCGTACGCGTGCGCCGCGGCCAGATCGTGCGCGTCGGGCCGATCAGGCGCGGCACGACTCTATACATCGCGGTGGAAGGCGGCTTTGCCATCGAACCGGTATTGGGCAGCGTCGCCACCGACAGCCGCGGCCGGATGGGCGGATGGCATGGCCGGCCGCTGCGCGAAGGCGACGTGCTGCCGCTTTGCCGGGCGACGGCAAGCGAGCGCGACGAGTGCCTGCTCGAGGGTCTCGACCTCGCTGCACCGCGCCGGATTCGCGTCGTGCTCGGTCCGCAAAACGACTGGTTCGCCGCCGAGGAGATCGAACGCTTTTGCACCGGCGAATATACCGTCAGCGCCGGGTCGAACCGCATGGGAATGCGGCTCGACGGTCCGGCGCTTCGCCACCGCGACGGCTTCAATATCGTTTCGGACGCCATTGCCACCGGATCGATCCAGGTGCCGGGCAACGGCCAGCCGCTCATCCTTCTGGCCGACCACCAGACCACCGGCGGCTACCCCAAGATCGCGACGGTGATCTCGGCCGACCTGCCGGCCCTCGGCCGGCTGCCGGCCGGATCGAAGATCGCGTTTACGCCGGTGACCCTCGAACAGGCGACGGCCGCACGCCGCGAATTGTTCGCCGCGCTCGATGCGATCGACGACAAGATCGTTCGTTTGACGCCGCCGCCGGCCGCCATCGCGGCGCGGCTCCTGGAATGCAATTTGATCAGCGGCGTTTGCGACGCCGCCGCGTGACGAAGAAAGCGGATTGAGCATGTCAGCGATCGAGCGCATCGCGATCGAGAGCCCAGGCGCGGCGCGGCAAAACCAGGTCGTCCGCGGCATCCTGTTCATGATCGGCGCCACGGTCATGTTCGCGATATCGAATGCTTTGAGTAAATGGGTGGTCGCGATCTACCCGGTTGGCGAGGTCATGTTCTCGCGTTCGCTGATTTCATGCATCGTTTGCTCGAGCTTCATGCTCCCGGTGACCGGATTGTCGGTTTTTGCCACCAAACGCGTGCGCGATCATCTCGCCCGCGGGCTGTCGCAAGCGGTTTCGCAGACCTTCACCGTCATCGCCTTCAGCCTGATGCCGCTCGCCGGCGCCGTGGCGATCAATTTCTCGGCGCCGCTGTTCTCCGGCCTGATCTCCGTGCTCTGGCTCAAGGAGCGCGCCGGGGCGGCACGCTGGGGCGCTCTGCTCGTCGGATTTGTCGGCGTGCTCATCGTCGTGCGGCCGGGCGCCGATTCGATCCAGCTCGGAGCCCTGTTCGCGCTCGCCAATGCCGTGATGTATGGTAGTGTTACCGTCGCGGTGCGCGGCATGAGCAAGACGGAGTCGGCCAACACCTTATTGATGTGGCAGATGGTCTGCCTCGCCGTCATGCACTCGTTTCTGCTGGTCTTCGGCTTTCGCTGGCCGACGCCGCAGCACGCCGGACTTCTGATTTCGAGCGGCATCGCCAACGCGGCGGCGCAATATCTGTGGACCAGGGCGCTGCATGCGGCTCCGGCCACGGCAGTGTCGCCGTTCTATTATTTCCTGTTGGTATGGACGATGTTCATCGGCTTCTTCGTCTGGGACGACGTGCCGACGGTAAGTCTCTTGATCGGCTCGGGCATCGTCGTCGCTTCCGGATTGTTCCTGCTCTACCAGGAAGCCCATCGCGGGACGGCCACGCCGGCGGTCATGAAGGTTCCCGACGCCGCGGTCGCACGTAACGCCTAATCCACGGGGGCCGCGGCAGCGCACGGGACGAACGGCGCTTTATGCCGCCATCACGCTCTTAGTCGCCTGCTGGGCAACGATTTCGACGATGTCCTCGAAGGGAACCGGTTTCCCGAACAGGTAACCCTGCGCGCTGTCGCAGCCGAGCGCGGTGAGGAAATCCTTCTGAATCGCCGTTTCCACACCCTCGGCCGTCACCGTCATGCCGAGCGCGCGGGCGATGCTGAGTACCGCCTGGATGATGGCGACCTGATCGCTTCTGGTGGCGATGTCGGTCACGAAGCTGCGGTCGATCTTGATCTTGTCCAGCGGGAACTTGCGCAGGTAGCTCAGCGCGGAGTAGCCGGTACCGAAATCGTCGAGCGCGATGCGGACGCCAAGCTGCCGCAGCCGGCGCAGCACGGATATGATCTCCTCATTATTTTCCAAAAGCAGCCGCTCGGTGATTTCAAGCTCGAGCCGGTGCGGGGCCAATCCGCTGGCGACCAAAGCGCGCTGCACGCTCTCAACCAGATCGGGCGCCGTAAACTGCACGGGTGAGAGGTTGACCGCCAGGCTCAAATGCTCCGGAAGCTGGGCGAGCTTGCCGCAAGCTTCGCTGAGCGCCCACTCGCCGAGCCGGGCCATCATGCCGGTATCTTCCGCGACCGGAATGAAGTCCGACGGCGGTATGAACCCTCTAGTCCGGTGGTTCCATCGGGCGAGTGCCTCGAAACCGGTCACCTTGCCGTCGTGCAGACTGACGATCGGCTGATACCGCAGCTCGAGCTCGTTGTGCTCGATCGCCTCCCGCAGATCGACTTCGATCTGCCGGCGATCGGTCAGCTCCTTACTCATCGCGGAGTCGTAAAACTGATAGCCGTCGCGATTGCGCTCTTTGGCGGCGTAGAGCGCCAGATCCGCAGCCACGATCAGATCGTCGGCGCTCGCACCGTCGGTCGGACTGACGGCAACGCCGATGCTGATCGTGGTGCGGACGCGATAGCCGCTAAGTTCGAACGGTTCGCGGATCGCCTTGATGAGACACTGCGCGAGATCGTCGAGCGCCGGTTTGGTTTTCACGTAGCGCGCAATCACGGCGAACTCGTCGCCGCCGAGCCGCGCCATCACGTCGGTCGAGCGCAACGCTGCCCGCAGCCGCTGCGCCGTCTCCTGTAGGAGCAGGTCACCGATCCGATGGCCCAGCGTGTCGTTGATGATCTTGAAGCGATCGAGGTCGAGAAACAACAGTGCGTATTCTATTCCATCCTGTGGCTCGTTACGGCACTGCTGTTCCAGCTCCGTCAGCGCCGAGCGGAATCCGCGGCGGTTCAACAGACCGGTCAGCGGGTCTTCGGAAGCAAGGCGCGCCATGGTTTCGAGCGCCTGTTCGAGCTCCTTGGACTTGTGCCGGACGCCGGCCTCGGTGCGGAAGATCAGTTCCATCGCGGCAACAATGACCAGCGTCAGGAACAACGCGGCGACGCTGTCCAACCGCAGATCGGCGTATGAGCCCGCGAGCACCTCGCTCTTGTCGAGACTGACGGCAACCCAGAGCGGCTGGCCTTTCACCTTGCGCAGCGCGATAAGCCGTGTTTGTCCGGTCAGCCCATCGCGGATTTCAAAGTCGCCGTTGAAGCGGGTTTGCATGTGGTTGAACAATTCGGACCCGGAAATGTCCTGGCCCATCCGTAAATCGCTGGACTGACCGCCGGCGGAACGAACCACGCCGTCAGTGCCGATCAATGCGATGGACCCCGAGGAAGCGAGATCGACCTTGTCATAGAAAGTCGTGAAATGCTCAGGGTCGAGCGAAGCCACCACGACGCCGCCGAACGAGCCGTCGGCATTGAGAAAGCGCCGCGACAATTGCACCGACCATTTTTTGCTGACGCGGCCGATCAGCGGCTTGCTGATGAACAACCGGTCTTCTCTGCTGTTAAGCTGCGCCTTGTAGTGTTCCCGATCGCTCAGATCCATGGGCGGCGCGGGCTGCGGTCCGGCGGTCGACGCCCGCATGATACCCTGGGCATCGATAATCGAGACCTGCACCAGAATATCGCTCGGCATCGTCGTCGCGTGCAGGATGGTGTTGTAATCCGTCGTCGCCTTTCGCGCCTCGATGTTGCCGCGCAGATAAAACAACATGTTGTCGAGTTCGTCGATCGAGCGCAGCACGTTTTCCTCGAACACCATCGCGAAGCTCTCGCTGGTGCGCGCGGCGTCCTTGAGATCGGAGCTCACGTCCTGGGAGAATTTCAACAGGACGCCGCTCCACAACATGATAATGATGACGAGCCCGAGGATCGCCGAGCTGCGGCGCTCGGTAATCAGTTTCGGCAGCTCTAAAAGATGCAATTTCATCGGCAGTTGCAAATTTGATCGACCACCGGGGCAATCTAGGGGATCAGGCCTTTCGACTTCTTTATTACTCAGGGGCTTGGCGTCCAAACATGGAAACGAAACGGTTAAGAACGATGCTGAAAATTCGGAAAACCGATGTCGCGCCGACGGGAGCGGAGGTTTGCCGAAGTCTAGAGTTGTGGCCGCCGGGAACAGCAACCAAAAATGCCTTGCGGCGGGGCTAGGCCGACCAAAGAAAGGGCGGTGGCGGCGCTCGCTGAGCCTAGCCTCGGGCCGACCGACAACCGCAAAAACGGCGTTCTCGAGCCCACCGCAAGCCCATTCTGCGGAACCCCCGGGCATGCTAGATTTTCGTCAAGGCTATAGGGAGACTCGCCCATGAACCCGCACGTTAAGCTCGCCACAGTCAAACAGACCGACATATCCCCGGCAGAATGGGAGGCGCGCCTCGATCTTGCCGCGACCTACCGGCTGATCGCGCACTACGGCTGGGGCGACGTCATTTACAATCATTCCTCAATGCGTGTGCCCGGCGAGGAGCGAAAATTCCTCATCAAACGCCACGAACTGCTTTACACCGAAGTCACGGCGTCGAACCTCGTCAAGGTCAGCATGGATGACGACCTCGACGAGTCCGCCGGCGTCAATCGCCCCGGCTTCACGCTGCACGGCGGCGTGCTGTCGGCGCGGGCGGACGTCAATTGCGCCGTCCACGTGCACAGCGAAATCGGCATGGCGATCTCAGGACTCAAACACGGCCTGCGCATGGTTTCGCAGCCTGCGGTCCGCTTCCACAATCGCATCGGCTACCACGATTACGAGGGCATCACCGAGGACTTCGGCGAGCGTGCCCGAATCAACGCGGCGCTCGGCAAGAACCGTGCGCTGATCTTGCACAATCACGGGCTGCTCACGGTAGGCAAGACGACGCGCGAAGCCTTCGTGCTGATGAAAAGCTTGATCGAGGCCGCCGATATTCAGCTCAAGATGGAAGCGACCGGCGGCGAGCTGATCGAGATTCCTGCCGCGATCTGCGAAAAGACCGCGCATCAATATGAGCATCATGATTCCGGCCGCGGCTCCGCCGATTGGCCGGCTTATCTGCGCATGCTCGACGCGATCGATGCCGGCCGGCGGAATTGACGGCGCGGCGATAGCCGCGCCGTGGCCGCGTTTACTTCGCCGCCGCGTATTTGCCGCCGGTCTGCTTCGTATGAACGCCTTCGGCGCCGCTCTCTTTGTGCTGCAGGCGGGTAATGCGCGCCCAGGTGCGCTTGAGCGGATCGCGCACCGTGATGTGCAGGGTGCCGCAGCCCTCGCAGGTGAGTTCGATTTTGTCGCCGTCCATGAACGGATTGAGCCCGCGATGGTTGGTGCCGGTCGCCAGAATATCGCCGGGTAACAGCGTGTGGATCGCGGTGACCCATTCGATGCAGCGCGGAATCTTGTGCGCCATGTCGTCGGTGTTGAAGTTCTGATAGGTAACGCCGTTGTTGGTCAGCGTGATCCGCAGCTTGTGCGGATCCTTGATCTCGTCGGCTGTCACGATATAGGGGCCGATGGGGGCGAAGGTGTCGCGCGACTTCATCTGATAGAACACGTTGGTCGGCGGCACCACGCCGCGCGCCGAGCCGTCGATGAAATTGGTGTAGCCGAACACGTATCTCATCGCGTCCTTGGCCTTTACGTGCGAGGCCTTCTTGCCGATCACGATGGCGATTTCCGCTTCGCCCTCGAAGACCGACGCCGCCATGTCGGGCAGCACCATGGTGTCGCCGTCGCCGATGACGGCGCTCGGCGATTTCATGAAGGCGTTGATCGGCGCCGGCGCCGGCAGCGTGCCGTTCTCCATGTAGTTGACCGCCATGCAGATGATGTTTTCCGGCCGTGGCAGCGGCGGACGCAGCTTGACCTTCGACAGCGGCGTGCCCTTGCCCTTCTTGGCGGCGGCGGCGAACTTGTCCTTATAGGTGCTCCAATTTTCGATCACGCCGCGGATCACGTCCTGGGGGCCGAGCGCCTTGATCCCTTTTGTCGCCGCCGACACGTCGACGATTTTGTCGCCGACCACGACGCCGAGCTTATAATTGTCGAAAAACGCGAGTTTCATGTCTGCTCCTTGGAATGTCTCGATGAATATGCGCGAGCGGTTTCCCCCGTCGGCTGCGCCGGAACTTAGCGCGGTTGCGCCTGCTGCGGAAGGTGAG
>DATAWA010000157.1:0-6017 GCA_036267435.1 Xanthobacteraceae bacterium
GGCTTCGGTTTCGGCTTGGGTTTGATCTTGGCGGCAGGCCGAGGCTTCGGTCTTTCAGCTTCCGCCGCGCCGATGGGATCGAAGCCGATATAGACGATGTAATTGTCCAGCTCCGCCGATGACGGCAGCGGGAAGGCAAAATTATCCTCGATATGGGTGAACAACGCGCCGGCGTCGTCGGACATGATCGTCACCGGGATAACAATAAGCTTGGTGAGAATTGTATTGGACCCTGACGGATCTTGATCCACGACAGCCAGGCGCAGCGGCACTTCGAGCGAGCCCGGACCGCCTGCCGGTCCGACGATGACGCGGCCTTGAACGCCGATCTTCATCACCAGCTGCCCGGCGATCACCTTGCAGTCACGCGCGGCGCGCACGAAGGTGCCCTGGTATTTGAGCGACATGGCGTCGTTGCCGCCGTCCGGCGGCGGCGGCGGTATGGTCAGCGTGCCCGCGCCTTGCCGGATATCGAGCAAGGGACAGTCGACATTGGCCTGCTGCGTATTAACGACCGGCCGCGGCTCGCTCGCCGCGCCTGCCGTCGCGAAGAAGTTTTCAATCTTGTCTTTCAGCGATTGCGAGCTCGGCGAAGCCTGCGCCGTCACCGGCGCAGGCGATGACGGCTGTGGCGCTGCGGGTGGTGGCGCCGCCTCGGCGGTTGCGGTGGTGGCGGGACCGCCAAACACACTGCCGTTGCCGCCACTGCATCCGCCGACGGCGAACACCAGCGCCAACAGCGCCGCAAGCGGCAGGCGACCGACCAGCACTCTCAAACAAGATCGCAACATTCCCCGCTCATCGCTCGAAGGCGCGATCCCCGACGGTTCGGTAACGGACCGCACGCCAATTGATGCGATGCCCTCGATCCTTATAGCGAACCAACCGTGGCCATCCCAAGGCACACAAGCCTAGCGCATTGGGCTCACGACGGAAAAGACCGCCATCGTTATGGTTAAAATGCCCGGCTCACGCCGCGCCCGCATCCTTGAGGCGGGCGTAGAGCAGATGGTCCTGCCATAGGCCGTCGATGCACAAATACTCGCGGGCATAACCCTCCCGCCCAAAGCCGGTCTTTTCCAAGAGCTGGATTGAGGCGATGTTGGTGGGGATGCAGGCCGCTTCGAGCCGGTGCAACCGCAAGCTCGTGAAGGCGAAAGCAATGACGGCGCGGACCGCCGCCGTCATGTAGCCGTGCCGGATATAGGGCAGGCCCATCCAGTAGCCGAGACTGCCGGCCTGCGCGACGCCGCGGCGGATATTGGCGAGCGTGAGCCCGCCGACCAGCGCGCCGTCCGAATGACGCGCGATCAAAAAAGGGTAGCCTTGGTCGCTGCGCAGATCCTCGGCGTAACGCTTGAGTCGCCGGCGGAACGCGCTCCTGGTCAGGTCGTCGTCCGGCCAGGTCGGCTCCCAGGGTGTGAGAAAATCGCGGCTGGTTTCGCGCAACGCCGCCCATTCCTCGAAGTCCGTCATCTGCGGCGTCCGCAGCGTAACACCGTCGCCATCGATGCTTGGCAGCGGCTCGCTGAAATTGATGGTGCGGAAGAACGCCATGCTCAATCGGGATATTTTCGTTCATTGCCGCGTCAGCGGCCATCCAATTCCTACCGTACAATACTCACGCCCCGCCGGCATGGCGTCGAGCGGGAACGCAATCGTCTCACGCCGCCCGGCGCGTCAGACTTTCGGCAATTGCCGCCGCACTTTCAAGCCCGGTGCCCAGGCCCAGCACGGCAGTCGCGAGCTTGCCGCGCGACAACAGCGCCCGGCCGGCCGCGCGCGCGCTTTCAATGGTGACGGATTCGACCTTCTCGACCAGCTCGTGGAGCGGGATCGGCCGCCCCCGCGACAGCATCTGCCGGGCCAATTGCTCGATGCGGGCACCGGAGCTTTCCAACGCCATCAACAGGCCGGCCTTCATCTGCGCCTTGGAGCGCGCCAATTCCGGCTCGGAAAGCGTCTCGGAGGTGGAGGCGATCTCGTCGACAATAAGCCGCATCAGTTCGGAGGTGTCGGCAGCATCGGTGCCGGCGTAAAGGCCGAACATGCCGATGTCGGAGTACGGCACGTGAAAGGAGTAGATCGAGTAGCACAGACCGCGCCGCTCACGGGCTTCCTGAAACAGCCGGGACGACATGCCGCCGCCGAGAATGTTGGTGAAAACCTGCAGGCTATAAAGCGCGGGATCGACGATCGATACGCCGGGCAGCGCCAACGCGATATGCACCTGTTCCAGCTCGCGCTTCTCGACATGCGTGCCGCCGCCGAAGCGTGCCGGCTCCGGCGTCGGGCTGGCTGGACCGTTGAACGCGGCGAAGCGCTTTTCAACCTCCGCCAGCACCGCGCGGTGCTCGACGGCGCCGGCGGCAGCGACAACAATGTCGGGCGCGCGATAATTGCGGCCGAGATAGGTGCGCAACTTGCCGCCGTCGAACGATCGCACCGTTTTCGGCGTGCCGAGAATTGAACGGCCGAGCGACTGGTCGGGGAAGGCCATCACCTGCAAGTGCTCGAAAATCAGATCGTCCGGCGTGTCGGCGACGGCGCCGATTTCCTGAACGATGACGTTCTGCTCGCGCAAGAGCTCCTCACGGTCGAACGCCGGCTCCGACAGAATGTCCGATAAGACGTCGAGCGCCAGCGGCACATCGGCCTTGAGCACCCGCGCGTAATAAGCGGTGCTTTCGGCGCCGGTCGCGGCGTTGAGATCGCCGCCCACAGCCTCGATCTCTTCGGCAATCTGGCGCGCGCTGCGCCGCCGCGTGCCCTTGAACGCCATGTGCTCGAGGAAGTGCGAAATACCGTGCTCGTCGTGGTGTTCGTCGCGGCTGCCCGAATGGACCCATACGCCGAGCGAGGCGGTCTCGAGATGCGGCATCGCGTCGGTCACCACAGTGATGCCGGATTTCAAGGTCGTCACCTCAACACTCATGCTGCCGCTCCTTCCTGCGCGGCGCGGCTCGTCGACAGGACGAACCGCTCAACCGCGGACTGTTCAGCCGGCAGCACCGTGACGCGCTCCGGCCGTTGACTGAGATCGGATAACCACTCCGGCAGCGGCGGCCGTGCACCGCATGCGGCTTCGACCGCGTCGGGGAATTTCGCGGCGTGGGCGGTCGACAGCACCACCATCGGCACCGCCGCGTCGCGCGATTCCTTCTCCGCCACCGCAATGCCGACCGCGGTATGCGGATCGACGAAATTGCCGGTTTCGCGCTTGACGGTACGGATCGTCGCCGCGACTTCATCTTCACCGGCGCGGCCGGCCGAGAACTGTGCGCGAATGGCGGACAAAGCAGCAGCGGACAGCGTGAACCGCCGCGACTGCTGCAGCGAGCCCATCAACGCCCGCACCGCGCTGGCGTCACGATCGCAGGCCTCGAACAAAAGACGCTCGAAATTCGACGATACCTGGATGTCCATCGACGGCGACGTTGTCGGCACCACGACGCGCTGCTCGTAGATTCCGGTCGCCAAAGTGCGGGCGAGAATGTCATTGGTGTTGGTGGCGATCACCAGCCGGTCAATCGGCAAGCCTAGGCGCTGCGCGACGTAGCCGGCATAGACGTCGCCGAAATTGCCGGTCGGAACGGTGAAAGCGACCTTGCGCGCCGGCGCGCCGAGCGAAACCGCCGCGGTGAAGTAATAGACGGCCTGCGCCACGATGCGCGCCCAATTGATCGAATTGACGCCGGACAAGCGGACCCGGTCGCTAAAGGCGTGATGGTTGAACAGGCCTTTAACGATGGCCTGGCAATCGTCGAAGGTACCTTCGATGGCGATGGCGCTGACGTTTCCGGCAGCCGCCGTCGTCATCATGCGGCGCTGAACTTCGGAAATGCGGCCGTGCGGAAACAGCACGACGACGTCAACCTGACTGCGGTCGCGAAACGCCTCGACCGCGGCACCGCCGGTATCTCCCGACGTCGCCACGACAATGGTGCGGCGCTCGCGGCGCGCGGCCAAAGCGTGATCCATCAGCCGCGCCAAAAGTTGCATCGCCACGTCTTTGAAAGCCAGCGTGGGCCCGTGAAACAGTTCGAGCGCGAAGGTATTCACGCCGAGCTGCGTCAGCGGCGCAACCGCGGGATGGCGAAAATTACCGTAGGCCTCGCGCGTCATGCGGCCGAGGTCGCCGTCGCTCAGCCACTCGCCGACAAAAGGCCGGATCACCTCAACGGCAACTTCGGCGTAGGGACGGCCGGCGAAGCCGGCAATCGCCTCCGCGGGCAAGCGCGGCCACGCCTCGGGCACGTAGAGGCCGCCGTCGCGGGCAAGGCCTGCGAGCATGGCTTCGGCGAAGCCGAGCGGTGGGGCCTCACCCCTGGTAGAAACGTTGCGCACTTTCTCTCCTGCGCAACCGCGGCCATGCGGTTGGGGAAGTTAAAACGTTGATTCCAATAGCTTTTTAGAGCTGCTCCGGGCTCCGGCCGGCGCCAAAACCGGCATCACAGTAGATGGCTTCTAGGGTAACGCCAAGGGAACGGAAGTAGTCCCCTCGCATGGCAATAAAGCCCTATGCCTCTGGGGCCGATGCCGGGCCGCCGGGGTTGCGACGTCGGGAACTCAGGGCAAAGCTGATGGTAACGCCCACCAAGACCGCCGCCAGGCCGAACCAAGTGATCGCATATTGCAGGTGGTTGTCCGGCAGGGTGACCACGAGCTTGCCCGGTTGCGGCAGGCCGCCCGGCGGCAGTGGCGACTCCTGCTCGACATAGAACGGCGCGACCGGACCGATGGCCTTGGCGGCCGCGATCGCCAAGGGATCGCGGGCGAACCACAGATTATGCGTGGGGTCGTCGCTCGGCGTGAACCAGTGCCGGGTGTCGGGCCAGCGCATGGCGCCGACGATGTCAACGGTTCCGGCAACCTGGCCGCCGGGGCGTGATTTCGGATCCTGCCGCCCCTCCGGCACAAAGCCGCGATTGACGATCACCACGGTGCCGTCAGCGAGCCGCGCCGGCGTGAAGACCCAGTAGCCGGGTCCGCTTACGTCGGGACGGAACGCCGCGGCCGAGGCATAGACCAGCGCGTCACGGCTCGGCTCGAACTCGGCCTTGAATTCGACGCGGCGGTACTCGTCATCCGCTTGTTGAAGCTGCGGCCAGCTTTTGGGCGGCGGCAGCGCTTCGGGAGGCGCGGCGAGCCGCTCGGTCAGCTCGGCGATCAGGCCTTCCTTCCAAACCTTGCGCTGGAGCTGCCAGACGCCGAGGCCAATGAGGAAGCAAAACGCAAGGAAGGCCGGCACCAGAAGCGTGAGCCACGACCGCCGCCGCGGCGCGCCGGCGCGGCGCCCGTCAAATTCGCTTGGCGCCCTCATGTCCGGTCGCCGCCGAAGCGGCTTTCCGCGGCCTTGTGATGAAATTGCAGCGCGATCATCAGTCCTTTCATCGGCCGCAACGGTCCAAGCGTCAGAACAAAGATCAGCGGCAGCCACAACACGGCGTGGACCCAATAAGGCGGATGATAAAGAGCCTCGGTGATCAGCGCGGCGCCGACCACGATGGCGCCGGCGAAGAACATGATGAACACCGCCGGCCCGTCGCCGGAATCAGCAAAGTCGTAATTGAGTCCACATACCTCGCAGCGCGGCCGCAAGGTCAGGAATCCCTGGAACAGCTTGCCTTGCCCGCAGCGCGGACAGGCGCACAACACGCCGGCGCGGATCGAGCCGGAGAGCGTGCTGATCGTTTTATCGGTCATGAGCGCGCTTTCGTTTCCCGGGCGCTGCGCAGCACGCAGCGGAGCGCAGTGATGCGCTGCTGAACCGGGATCGTCCCAGACTCTGAGCTTGTAACGGTCCCGGATCAGCAGTGCAGCGTTACGCTGCACCGCCTCCGGGAAACGCAAGCGAAAAGGGGCTAGCCCGCGAGCGGCGGTCCCTGGCCCCAAACGTAGATGCAGCTAAACAGGAACAGCCACACCACGTCGACGAAATGCCAGTACCAGGCGGCAAATTCGAAGCCGAGATGCTGGGTCGGCTTGAACTGGCCGGCAAGCGCGCGGAACAGGCA
>DATAWA010000158.1:0-12765 GCA_036267435.1 Xanthobacteraceae bacterium
CCGAGCCTCCACATTCACATAGCTGAACAGCGATCCAGTTCGATCGTCCGAGCCGCGCATCTTGCTCTCCCGATTCAATCAATCGAGAGAATCACGCCTAATTCCATCCCGCTAGGGACTTCTTCAACAGCCTGCTAGGCCGTGGTGATGCTCTGCGTCGCGGATTGACCGAGCAACTGCGCCTGCATCTGGATCAATTGTTCGAGCAGATTGTTGTTCGCCACGTTGGCCGCGCCGGCGCTCGACGATGAGCTGCCATCGCTCGATGAGCTTGCAGCGCTCGATGAAGCGGCGGTCGTCATGCTGATGCTGGAGCCGTCGGCATAGGTGATGGTGGTGGTCGACGAGCCATTGGCATTGGTGGTGCTCGTGCTGGTGGCGCCGCTGTCGGCCGATGCCAGCATGTCGAGCGCGTTGGCGCCGCCGCCGCCACCGGCCGCGCCGCCGCCACCGGGACCGCCGGGGCCATGCATGTGATGGTGATGCTGGCCGCTTTGGGATTGTCCGGTTTGCTGGCCCTGTTGAGCGGCATTTTGCTGGCTGCCATCGGACGCGCCGTCAAGCTGCGACGATAGCGTCGTGCCCAAGGTATTTTCCTGCAGCGCGAACAACGCTTGCAGGGTCTGCGGATCGAACTGCGTCGATGAACTACCGGAAGCTGTGCCTGAACTGGCCGACGCGCCGGCGGCCGATGACGCGCCGGAGGTGGCGGAACTCGCGCTTGATCCGCCGTCTAGGACACTCAACAGCGCGGCGAGCGGATCGGAGGTCGCGCCGCCGCTCGACGACGTCGCTTGCTGCTGCATGAACTGAAGGTAGGCAAAAGGGTTGTTGCTATTCGACGCATTGACGGAGGACATTGAAACGCTCCTCGAATTATCCAGGCCGCACACCAGGCACAGGTCGCCCGCGGCTCGCCGATGCAAGACCAAGACCGTTTGCCAAGCGATTGAAACTAAAAGATATATCCGGCGACTGCCTGGCGGCGCCATGGTCAAAGCTGCCGCCAGCCTTCGGCGAGCGGCAAGAATTGCCGGGTGGCGGCGCCGCGTTGCCCGTGGCGGAGCGGCGTGTTACGCGAACGGCGAGATTTTTCGGAGAACGCGGTGCATCGCCCGCTCATCATTTCGCCATCGATCCTGGCCGCCGATTTTGCCAAGCTTGGCGACGAGGTGCGCGCGGTCGATGCCGCCGGTGCCGACTGGATCCATGTCGATGTCATGGACGGCCATTTCGTGCCGAATATCTCGATCGGCCCGGATGTCGTGAAGGCGATACGGCCGCTTACCAAGAAGTTGCTCGACGTGCATTTGATGATCGCGCCCTGCAATCCTTATCTCGAAGCCTTCGCCAAAGCGGGCGCCGACATCATCACCGTCCACGTCGAGGCCGGCCCGCATATCCACCGCTCGCTGCAGACCATCCGCGCCCTCGGCAAGAAGGCCGGCGTGACCATGAATCCCGGCACGTCCGAGAGCACCGTCGCCCACGTCATCGACATTGTCGACGTCATCCTGGTGATGTCGGTCAATCCCGGATTCGGCGGTCAAAAGTTCATTCCGGATGCGCTCGACAAGGTGCGCGCGCTGCACGCCATGGCGGCCGGCCGGCCCATCGACATCGAGGTCGACGGCGGCATCACGCCCCAAATCGCGCCGGAGGCGGCGCGCGCCGGCGCCAACGCCTTCGTCGCCGGCTCGGCCGTGTTCAAGGATCGGACGCCGGACTCCTATCGCGCCAACATCGCCGCGATCCGCAACGCCGCGGCGCTGGTGCGCGGCGAAGCGGCATGAGCGGCGCGACTGCGGATGGTGCAAATTGTTGAGAATATTCTGATCTGCTACGGCGCAAGTTTTGCGGCGAGGTGGCGATGATATCGCGGTATTCCAGGCCCGAAATGGCGGCGATCTGGTCGCCGCAGACGCGGTTTCGCATCTGGTTCGAGATCGAGGCGCATGCCGCCGACGCCATGGCCGCGCTCGGCTTGATCCCGAAAGAAGCCGCCAAGACCATCTGGGACAAGGGCCAAGCGGCGCAGTTTGACATCGCGCGCATCGACGCCATCGAGCGCGAGGTCAAGCACGATGTGGTCGCGTTCCTCACCCATCTGGCCGAAATCGTCGGCCCCGAGGCGCGCTTCGTGCATCAGGGCATGACGTCATCGGACGTGCTCGACACCTGCCTCAGCGTCCAACTGGCGCGCGCCGCCGATCTGCTCATCGCCGACCTGACGGCGCTCAATGCCGCGATCGAGCGTCGCGCCCGCGAACATAAATTGACGCCGACCATCGGCCGCTCCCACGGCATCCACGCCGAGCCGACCACGTTCGGGCTCAAGCTCGCGAGTGCCTATGCCGAATTTGCCCGCGCCAAGGACCGCCTGGTCGCGGCGCGGAGCGAGATTGCGACCTGCGCCATTTCCGGCGCGGTCGGCACGTTCGCGCAGGTCGACCCGCGTGTCGAAGCGTATGTCGCGGAAAAAATGGGCCTCACGGTCGAGCCGATATCGACCCAGATCATCCCGCGCGACCGCCACGCCATGTATTTCGCCACGCTCGGCGTGGTCGCCGCCTCGGTGGAGCGGCTGGCGACGGAAATCCGCCACCTGCAGCGCTCGGAAGTTCTGGAAGCGGAGGAATTTTTCTCGGAGGGTCAAAAAGGCTCCTCCTCCATGCCGCATAAGCGCAATCCGGTGCTGTCGGAAAATCTCGTCGGCCTGTCGCGGATGGTGCGGGCCTATGTCACGCCGGCGCTGGAGGATGTGGCGCTGTGGCACGAACGCGACATCTCGCATTCCTCGGTGGAGCGCATGATCGGGCCGGATGCCACGGTCACGCTCGACTTCGCGCTCAATCGCCTTGCCGGCGTCATCGACAAGCTCGTGGTCTATCCCGACACTATGCGGCGAAACCTCGACCGGCTCGGCGGCCTCGTCCATTCGCAGCGCGTGCTGTTGGCCCTGGCGCAGAAGGGCGTCGCGCGCGAGGACGCCTATCGGCTGGTACAACGCAACGCCATGAAGGTCTGGGCCGGCGGCGGCGATTTCCTGTCGCTTCTCAAAGCCGACTCGGAGGTCCGCAAACATTTGAGCGACACGGAGCTCGCCGCCAATTTCGATCTCGATTTTCACATGACGCAGGTCGATACCATCTTCGCCCGGGTCTTTGGACGCCCCTGAGCGGCGTTAACCATATTCATTCTCACTGTCCGACGCGTCGTATAGGGGCTTTCGTTGTCTTGCCCGACTCATCCGTGTGACGTAGGTTCGTTCAACCATTCGGGGAGAGGATCATGAGCCGTCTGGTACGCAAACCGAAATTGCCGGAGGCGCAGCCGGCCGCGCAAACGTCCGACTTCGGCGGCATGTTCCAATCACGCGTCCAGGCGGTCGCGACCGGAGGCGAACCGGGCGATGATTATCTGACGCGGATGGTGAAATATATCCCGGCCGAGATCATCGGCTGTTCGATGCTGGTCAACTCTATTCTGGCGCAGGCCGTGGCCGCCGGTAACGGAACCGCGACCATGGCGGGGCTCTCGGTCATTACCATTGCCGCAGGCGCTTTGCTGGCCGGTCTGATCTTGACGCCGCTGTTCTGCTGGTATGTGCGCGAGGACGGCGACGCTTGGCTGGTCAATGCTATCGTTTCGACGATCGCCTTTCCGTTCTGGGCTTATCTGATGGGCGCGGTCGCCTTCGCCAAATTCCACGACGGCAATCTCGCGGCGATCCTGATCCTGGCCTTCACCGCGGTGAGCGGCCTGGTCGCGCCGGTGCCCGACAAGGCGGCTGTGGCGGAACAGAAGAGCGCGAATCCCAAGGAAGGTCCGCGTCTGGTCGAAGGACTGAAGTAATCTCCTGCCCTGGCCTTGCCTCCCGGGAAAGGGGTGGTGAGTTCAAGCGATGGCGTCGCGCGAAAAAATCCTGATGTTCGATTCCGGGCTCGGCGGCCTCACGGTCTATCGGGAGGTCGCGGCATCGCGCCCGCAAGCGGATTACGTCTACGTCGCCGACGATGCCGCCTTCCCTTACGGCGCCATCGAGGAGACCGCACTTGTCACCCGCGTCGTCGCTTTGATGGGTGAACTGATCGAGGCGCACCGGCCTGATCTCGTCGTCATTCCGTGCAATACCGCCTCGACCATCGTGCTGCCGGACCTGCGCAAGAAATTCTCCCTGCCCTTTGTCGGGACCGTGCCGGCGATCAAGCCGGCTTGCGCCGCTTCGGTGACGCGGCGTGTCTCCGTGCTCGGCACCGAGGCGACGGTGCGGCGCGAATATACCCGCGCGCTCATTCGCGACTATGCCGGCGATTGTCAGGTCACCCTGGTCGGTTCAAAGCACCTGGCGAGCTACGCCGAAGACGATCTCGCCGGTGTGCCGGTCAGCGACGACACGCTGCGCGAGGAAATCGCGACGGCCTTTGTCGACGACGGCCGGCGCACCGACACCGTGGTGCTCGCCTGCACCCATTATCCGCTGCTGCTCGGGCGCTTGCGCAAGCTTGCGGCATGGCCGGTCAATTTCATCGATCCGGCGCCCGCGATCGCCCGGCGGGTCTGCGACCTCCTTGGCTCTCCGGCCTCATCCGGTGCTCCGGGAAGCACGATCGCGATCTTCACCTCCGGCCGGCCGCGCCATGCGGTCTTGGCGCGGATGGGAATTAAGTCCGATACGCGGCCCACTGCGGCTGTGACTGAATAGGTCCCTGCCTAATCGCGGGTCAGTCTCTGCTTTCAATATTGACTTTACTCCGCCCGCGATCCTGCGACGCTGGCGGCCGCGGCCCTATGTCAGGAGGCGCGCGAGCATGTCCCGCCGTGTGGATAATCGCATGCTCGAACAGGCGGAGATAAACCATGACTATCGCCGTTCCGACGCAACACGCGGCGTCCCATCCGAACCGTTGGAATCAGCTCATTCTCGGGATCATCGCCATGATGGCGATCTCCAGCCCGCAGTATGTTTGGACGCTGTTCACCGGTCCGCTCAACCAGAAGCTCGGCACCACGCTTGCCGAAGTGCAATGGACCGTTTCGCTGCTTGTCATCCTGCAGACGTGGTTCTCGCCGTTCCAAGCCTACCTTGTCGACCGTTTTGGCCCGCGCCTATTGATCTCGATCGGCGCATTTCTTGCCGGCGGCAGCTGGGTATTGGCGGCGCGCGCCGACAATGTGTGGCTGCTTTACCTGAGCTACGGCGTGATCGGCGGCTTCGGCACCGGTATCATCTATGTCGGCATCATCGGGCTGATGGTGCGCTGGTTTCCGGACCGCCGCGGCCTCGCCGCCGGATTAGCCGCCGCCGGCTATGGCTTCGGCGCGGTTTTCACAAGCTTCCCGATCGACAGCATGATCAAGAGCTCCGGTTATGCGCAAACGCTGGTGATATGGGGTCTCATCCAGGGCGCCATCGGCATCTTAGCGGCGCAAGGGCTGCGCCTGCCGCCGGAGGATTATCAAGTCGCCAGCACGCCGGCGGCGTCGGCCATGGTGCAACAGACCCATCGTAGCTATTCGCCGACGGAGATGCTCAAGAGCCCGGTTTTCTATCTGCTGTTCGTGATGATGAGCATGATGTCGACCTCGGGGCTGATGGTCGTTTTCAATGTCGGACCGTTTGCCAAGGATTTCGGCGTCGCCAATTTGCCGGTGCTCGGCATGGCCGCGCTGCCGCTCTCTCTGACGCTGTCGCGGGTCACCAATGGCCTGACCCGGCCGTTCTTCGGCTGGGTTTCCGACCGGATCGGTCGCGAGCCGACCATGGCGCTTGCCTTCGCGCTGGAATGCGCCGCCATTCTGGTCCTGTTCGCCTACATCCATCAGCCGGCGCTGTTTGTTGTCCTCAGCGGACTGGTATTCTTCGGCTGGGGCGAGATTTTCTCGCTGTTTCCGTCGACGCTCACCGATACGTTCGGGCCGAAATACGCCGCCACCAATTACGGCTTCCTCTATATCGCCCAGGGCGTCGGCTCGATCCTTGCCGGGCCGGCGGCGGCGTTCCTCAAGCAGCAAACCGGAAGCTGGACGGCAGTCTTCATCGTGGTCGCGGTGCTGGACGCGGTAACGGCGTTCCTTGCGATCACCGCATTGCGGAGCTTGCGTCGGAAGCATCTGGCCGCCACCAGCTAGGCTCCCGGCCGCTTGGCCGCGGTTTGACATACCAAGGCTTTCCCCCTAAAAACCGCGCACTTCGCGGGCTTCTGCCGTGATCCAGCCGGATCACGGCTTGGGTTTTAGTGGAGCATGATCTTTCCGGGAAACCGGAAGACCACTTTCCCGGATCATGCTGCGGCCCGCGCGGTGTTTCGCGACCCGCGGTGTTAGGCCGGCGCTTCGGCTTAAGACCTGTCGGTTTCGGGCCGAAGCCCGGAACAGGAGGAGGGCGCGATCCTCAGCAAGGCACGATTCCGAAAGCCGGGTTTTCCGGTTTTCGGTCGAGATCATGCCAAACCGACACGAGGACGCGAATGACCAAGCGCCATGAGGCGAAGTACAAGATCGACCGGCGGATGGGCCAGAATATCTGGGGCCGTCCGAAGTCCCCCATCAACAAGCGTGAATACGGCCCCGGCCAGCACGGCCAGCGCCGCAAGGGCAAGCTGTCGGATTACGGCGTGCAATTGCGCGCCAAGCAGAAGCTCAAGGGCTATTACGCCAACATGTCGGAGCGCCACTTCCACGGCATCTACGACGAGGCGCGGCGGCTGAAAGGCGATACCGGCGCCCATATGATCGGGCTTCTCGAGCGCCGGCTCGACACCGTGATCTATCGCGCCAAATTCGTTCCGACCGTCTTCGCCGCGCGCCAATTCGTCAGCCACGGCCATATCAAGGTGAACGGCAAACGCGTGACGGTCTCGAGCTACCGGGTGAAGGTCGGCGACCTGGTCGAGGTCAAGGACAAGTCGAAGCAGCTTGCTCTGGTGCTGGAAGCCAATGCGCTCGGCGAGCGCGACGTGCCCGATTATATCGAGGCCGACCACTCGAATCAGACGGCCAAATTGAGCCGCATCCCCTTGCTGAGCGACGTGCCCTATCCGGTGCAGATGGAACCGCACCTGGTGGTCGAATATTACTCGCGCTGATATTACCCGCGCGGAAATGGCCGCACCGGCGACCGGCTGGCGAGCTTACTTGTAAACGCCAGGATCCGGCGGCCCGGGAGGAGCCGGCTGGCTTGCGGACTTAGGCGCCGCGTGTGTCGATTTTCCGTGCTTGGTCTTCTTGGATGCCGCTTGAGCGGCATTGCCGGCCGCGAGCGCGATGGCGGCAATCAAGGTGAGCGCGATCCCGCGCGGTAGGAATGCTGTGACGGCCAATGCTGTGACGGCCAATGCTCTGACGGTCATGGAAGCCTCCGGGATGTTCCCGTTGGCATACACCGAAGGCGCAAACTTATTCCGTGTCCGGCAGAGCCTTGTTCAGGACGCGGCAGCGCTTTCCTTCACCGCGACACCCTTGTCCTTGAGCAGCGACTGCAGTTCGCCAGCCTGGAACATTTCGCGCACGATATCGCAGCCGCCGACGAATTCGCCTTTGACGTAGAGCTGCGGAACGGTCGGCCAGTTGGAATAGGATTTGATGCCGGTGCGCAGATCGTCGTTGTCGAGGACGTTAAGGCCTTTATAGGCCACGCCGAGATAATCGAGGATTTGCACGACCTGGCCGGAGAACCCGCACATCGGGAATTGCGGCGTCCCCTTCATAAACAGCACGACCTCGTTGGCCTTCACCTCATTGTCGATAAATTGCTCGATGGACATGGAAATCACCCTTGGCGTTGGTGGCGCTGCGGGCATTGTCACCCGCGCCGAATCTCGCCCTCTCGATGCAATATATGTACCGCAAAACGCCGGCAAAGCCCAAATCGACCTTGCCGCGTCGTCATGCTCCGGCGACCGGCGAAAGCAGCAATGTTTTTTAATTCGCCGCGCGGGGGGAGAATGGCCGAACCGGCCGACGGCGGGCGTTACGGGGTTCCGGTCTGCAGGGCAAGCGCGTGCAGCTTGCCGCCCATTTCGGCCTTGAGCGCCTCATACACGATCTGGTGCTGCTGGACCCGCGATTTGCCACGAAACGATTCCGCGATAACCGTTGCCTTGTAATGATCGCCGTCGCCGGCGAGATCCTGGATCGTGACCTCTGCGTCCGGAATGCACGTCCTGATCAAACGTTCGATGTCGCTTGCCGCCATGGCCATGATCGTCCGCCTCCATGCGCTTCGCCCGACCCGTTGCGGCTTATCAGATCGGCCGAGGGGTGAAAACCCGCGCGGTCAGCGGCAACTTGGCGACTGGCGTAAACGCTCCGGCCATTGCATTCTCGAATGCGGCATCGCGCAAATAAGGGGGCAATTATGGCATACGATAAAGCCGCGGCTTTCGCCGTGAGTGTAGCCGGTCGCGTAACGGGGACCGCGGTCCTCACGGTGATGCTTGGACTGGCTGTGGCGCAGGCACAGCAACCGACAGCGGCGCAGACGAGCGCCATTCGCGCGAATTGCCGCTCCGACTTCATGGCCAATTGCTCGGGCGTGCAACCGGGCGGCAAGGACGCCCTGGAATGCCTCAAGCGTAATTTGCCCAGGCTGTCCGGCGGCTGCCAAGCCGCCGTGAGCGCAATCTCGCCGCCGCCGGCAGCGGTCGCGGCTCCAACCCCGCCACCGCCGCCCGCCGCATCGGCACCCGCAGGTCCGGTGACGTCGGCGCCCCCGGCCATGAGCAAGCCGTCAACGCCAAAACCGGCACCGGCTCCCAGGGCCGCTGTCCGTACGCCTCCTCCGCCCGCTGCGCCGCCGGTCGCGATAGCGCCTCCGCCGCCGACGGTACCGCCCTTGGTGCTGCGGCCGATGCTGCCGCAGCGGCGCATCATCATCATGGGTATCTGCCGCGGCGATGCCATGAGACTATGCCCCGGCCTGCCGCCGATCGGCCCCGCGGTGCTCGATTGCCTCGCGGTCAAGGCCGGTAGCCTGTCGCCCACCTGTTATGAGGCGCTCGCCCGCGTGAGCCGGCCCTAGCGGAGGTATCCGTCCGGGGCGGGACAGGCTCTAAGTCTGCCCCGCCATATAGGCAGGCAGCCAGGCTTCGAAGCGGTGCTTTAGATCGTCGACCCGCAACGGCCGCTCGCCGTCGAGCGCAAGAACGATACCGCCGGTGGCGCCAAGCCGCGAAAGCGGCACATCGGCCGATTTGGCGCGCCCGATCACCGCTTGGGCGTCCTTCGCCGTCAGCACATAGCGCGACTGATCTTCGCCGAACCAGAAGGCGTGAGCGGGAAGCTGCGCGTGCTCCTCCAGGACTGCCCCGATCCCCGATGCCATCGCCATTTCCGCCAGCGCGACCATGAGGCCGCCATCGGATATGTCATGCACCGCCGTCACCATGCCGTCACGGATGAGTTGGCGTACGAAATCGCCGTGACGGCGCTCGGCGGCGAGATCGACCGGCGGCGGAGCGCCCTCCTCGCGGCCGCAGATGTCCCGCAGATAGATCGATTGCCCGAGCCAGCCGCGGCTGCCGCCGACCAGAAGGATCGCTTCGCCTTCGGCCTTGAAGCCAAGCGTCATCGCCTTGGTGAAGTCATCGATCAGGCCGACGCCGCCGATGGTCGGCGTCGGCAGGATGGCGCGGCCATTGGTCTCGTTGTAGAGCGAGACGTTGCCGGACACGACCGGAAAGTCGAGCGCGCGGCAGGCTTCGCCGATGCCGCGCACGCAGCCGACGAATTGGCCCATGATCTCCGGTCGCTCCGGATTGCCGAAATTGAGATTGTCAGTCAGCGCCAGGGGCTGCGCGCCGACGGCGTTAAGATTGCGCCAGGCTTCGGCGACGGCTTGCGCGCCGCCGACAAAAGAGTCGGCCTCGCAATAGCGCGGCGTTACATCGGCGGTCAGCGCCAGCGCCTTGGGACCTTCGTTGATGCGCACGACCGCGGCATCGCCGCCGGGGCGCTGCACGGTATTGCCCAGGATGACGTGATCGTACTGCTCCCACACCCAGCGCCGCGAACACAGATCCGGCGAAGCGATCAGTTTTTCCAGGGCATCGGCAATGCGCAGCGGCGGCTTCACCGAGGCCGGATCGATCACTGGCGGCCGTTTATTCTCAATGAAATGCCGGCGATAGACCGGCGCTTCATCGCCCAATTCCTTGATCGGCAAATCCGCCATTTGCGCGCCGCCGTGACGGACGACAAAGCGTTTGCTCGGCGTGGTCTCGCCGATGACCGCGAAATCGAGCCCCCATTTGCGGAAGACCGCTTCGGCTTCCTTTTCCTTGTCGGGCTTGAGCACCATGAGCATACGCTCCTGGCTCTCCGACAGCATCATCTCATAGGCGCTCATGGCGGTCTCGCGGCACGGCACGGCATCGAGATCGAGCGTAACGCCGAGATCGCCCTTAGCGCCCATCTCCACGGCCGAACAGGTCAGCCCCGCGGCGCCCATGTCCTGAATAGCGATGACACAGCCCTTGGCCATGATTTCGAGGCAGGCTTCGAGCAGAAGCTTTTCCGAAAACGGATCGCCGACCTGCACGGTAGGGCGCTTTTCTGCGGCATCGACGCCGAACTCGGCCGAGGCCATGCTGGCGCCGTGGATGCCATCGCGGCCGGTCTTCGAGCCGAGATAGACGATCGGCATGCCGACGCCCGAGGCCGCGGAATAGAAGATCTTATCCTTCTCGGCGAGGCCGACGGCCATGGCGTTGACCAGGATGTTGCCGTCGTAGCGGCGGTCGAAGCGGACTTCGCCGCCGACGGTGGGTACGCCAAAGGAATTGCCGTAGCCGCCGATTCCGGCGACCACGCCGGCAACCAGCGATCGCGTCCGCGGATGGCTCGGATCGCCGAACGACAGCGCGTTGAGGCAGGCGATCGGCCGCGCCCCCATGGTGAAAACGTCGCGCAATATGCCGCCGACGCCGGTCGCCGCACCCTGATAGGGCTCGATGAAGCTCGGATGGTTGTGGCTCTCCATCTTGAACACGATCACCTGCCCGTCGCCGATGTCGATGACGCCGGCGTTCTCGCCCGGACCCTGGATCACGCAGCGGCCGGTGGTCGGCAGCGTGCGCAAATGCACCTTCGAGGATTTGTAGGAGCAATGCTCGTTCCACATCGCCGAGAAAATGCCGAGCTCGGTGAAGCTCGGCGTGCGACCGATCAGCCTGACGATGCGTTCGTATTCGTCGGGCGTGAGGCCATGCTCGGCGATCAGCTCCGGAGTTATGGCGGGTTCGTTGGAGATCATATCAGTCACGATCAAGCTCACTGCACCAGTCCTCAAACGATATCCGTTGAAACTTTTGTATTTGAGGCATGCGTCGCAATAGACGATAGTTCTTCGGCGCCACGCTCACGACTTCGTTGAAGGCACCTAACTTGGATCGAATGGTGGAATCCAACTCACATCTTTGAGAATTTCGTCCTCTTTCGCCACAGTCACCAGTGCACATAAAGCGGCATCTTTTTCGTCGCCAGAAAATCTGCCATCCAACCTGGAAAAGCCTTCTTCAACCACGCTCCCACATAATCTGCGACTCGCAGCAGGGTAGGTTTCCAACAGAACGTCGTTCGGCAATTCGGCAAAATGACAGTGAAAGCGAGCTACGCAGTGGCCGAGGAAGCTTGCGAGCGGCGGCATGGCCTGAAATGCCCGATCCACCGGTCTGAGGGTCAGCTCCCAATTGTACGTCGGCACTTCTCGATATGGTAATTTCTGCAAATCCAAGGGCACGTCCACCGCAACCTGCGCCTGGCCTGACCTAATAGTGAGACCAGCAACCTCCGTTCCGAGCAAAGCTGCTCCTTAATCCTTTCAGGACCAGCGAATACGCTATCGAATACTGTGCCCTGAAGTACGAAAAGCGAAACAGCCTCCTCTATAAGCGATGTGCGGCGACGATTGCCGTCCCCCGTCGGCGACCAAAGGCCCCGAGATCAATCCCGAATCCAATCATCATCCCTAAGCTGCGGTGGACGGGGGTTCGGCAATGCGTTCAATGACGTTCGCGTTTGGCTTCAAAGTAAGCGCGCAGCACGGCATTCATGCGGGTCAGGTGACCCCGGCCCTGACATCTGAACCAATCGAGCACATCGCTGTCGATGCGCAAATGGACCGACGATTTGTTTGGGGCTAATGGCGGAATCATCCTGGCATGATCCCAAAAACTTCGGTCCAGTTCGATCTCTTCCGCGTCCGGGCGTGTAGGAGCGAGCGCCCCGCGGCGTGCCATCTCGTCGATTTCATCGAGTGCGGCGCTCCTGATATCGCCGGCGCGCTCGTCGTCCCATACGCCAGGCAGTGACGAGGTGGAGTACGTCTTCACCCGTTTGCGGGTCTTGGCGCGGGGTGAGAAGACGACGGTGAAGTACTCGTCTTCCGTGACACCGAGCGCGATATAGCGCGTTTCTCCGTAGTCATGGCGCACATCCTGCGTGACGATCGTTGGGCCGTGAAAAATGCGAGCCGCGCGGAGCAGATCAAATCCGCGTTCCGCGAGAATTCGCCGACGTTTCGCTTCACTCCAAGTGAATCGTTGTGTCATGTACACCTTTGTGTACACGAATTCAAGGCATCACGCCGCCAGCTTGAAATGATCCACAAGTCCGGCGAACAGGCCGCGGCCGTCGGTCCGCCCCATCGCCGCCTCGACGTGATTCTCCGGATGCGGCATCATGCCGAGCACGTTGCCGCGCTCGTTGAGGATGCCGGCGATGGCGTTCATGGCCCCGTTGTGATTCCAGTTCGGATCGACCATG
>DATAWA010000159.1:0-19183 GCA_036267435.1 Xanthobacteraceae bacterium
AAACTTCTCGCCGTAAGCAAAGCGGTTCGGCTTGAGGAAGAAGCCGAGCAGCACTGCGCCGTTCGGGGCCACCGCCTCGTGCTGGTTGCCGGCCGGCCGCCACACGAATTGCCCCGGGCCGCATTTGCCTTCGTGATCCTCAAGCGTCCCCTCGATCACATAAGTCTGCTCCAGCGCGGTATGCTCGTGCAGCGGCACCACCGCGCCGGGATCGAGCTTGAATAAAGCCGTCGTGACGCCATCGCCATCGGCGTAGAGCACTTTGATCTTGATGCCGGGAAACTTGGTGGTCTCCCACGGCAGGTTCGGCGCATCGACATAATGCGCGGCGCGCTCGGGCGGATTGTCCGGCTTGATATCGGCGTGGACGACATTGCGGGCTGGTGCGGTCATGAGAACCTCCCTGGTTTTCTGGTCTGTGTTGCTCGCAGAACACGATAAGCATATGGCCGCGCGCCCAGCATCGCCAGCCCCGCGAAGCTGTCGCGCCGGCCGATGGCGGCGTCGAAGTACCGTGCCCTTCGTGATGCCCGATTAGTGGCGCGGCGGCGACCAGCGATCAGCCGCCGCATCGTCGCTGGCGTTGGCCTCGACCCAATTGGCGCCAGCCGGCTTTTCGACTTGCTTCCAGAACGGCGCGCGGGTTTTCAGATAATCCATCAGAAACTCGGCCGCGGCGAAAGCTGCCTGGCGGTGGCTCGATGCCGCCATCACCAAGACGATCGGCTCGCCCGGCGCGATCCGCCCATAACGATGAATGACGGCCGCGCCAAGAAGCGGCCAGCGCGACGCCGCCTCCTCGACATGGCGCGCGATCTCCGCTTCCGCCATGCCGGGATAATGTTCGAGCGTCAGCGCCGCGATCGGCTCGCCGTTTTCGTCGGCGCGGCACAGTCCGGTGAACGTCACCAGCGCGCCGATATCGCTGCGCCCGCGTGTCATCCGCTCCGCCTCGGCGGCGGCGTCGAATGGTTCGCTTTGCAGGCGGATCGTCGGGGTCACGCGTCCATCATAGTCGGTCCGGCTCCCCACCGGAACAGCCGCTGACACGGGCGATCCGGCCGCGGCCGCCGCCATGCGCGGCGCATCGGACTCAATCGATCTTGATATTTGCGTAGGCGATCACCTTGGCCCATTTGACGGCGGCCGCCGTGATCAGCGCGCCGAATTGCGGCGGCGTCATCGGCTCCGGCTCGGCGCCCAACGCGATGGCCCGCGCCTTCAGCGCCGGATCGGCAATGATCGGGTTGATGGCCTTGTTGAGCGTTTCAATGACGTCGGCCGGCGTGCCGCGTGGCGCGCCGACGCCGGCCCAGCCGCTGCCCTCGTAACCGGGCAGCGATTCGGCCATCGCCGGCACCTCCGGCAGCGCCTCCATGCGCTTGGCGCTGGTTACGCCGAGCGCGCGCAACTTGCCGGAATGGATATAGCCGAGCACCGGCGGGATGGTGGCAAAGGCGAGCTGCACCTGTCCGGCCAGCAGGTCCGGCAGATAAGACACGCGATACGGCACGTGAACGATGTCGACGCCGGTCATCATCTTGAACAGCTCGAAGGCGAGATGCGGCGCCGTTCCGGCGCCTTGCGATGCGAAATTGAGCTTGCCCGGATTGGCTTTGGCATAGGCAACAAGCTCAAGGAGTGTCGTTGCCGGGATCGTCGGATGCACCACGACGGCAAACGGCGTGAAGCCGAGGAATGCGACGGGGGCGATGTCGCGCACGAAGTTGAAATCCAGGTTCGGATAAAGCGCGGCATTGGCCGCGTTCCCCGAAATCATCACCAGGAGCGTGTAACCGTCAGGCGCCGAGCGAATGACGTATTCGGCACCTACATTGCCTCCCGCGCCCGGCCTGTCCTCGACCACGACGTCCTGGCCGAGCCGTTGCGACAGCGGCGCCGCGACAAGCCGCGCCAATACATCGGGCGCCAAGCCGGCCGGAATGTCGGCAATCATGTGCACCGGCCGCGATGGATAGGCAGCGGCGCGAACAATGCGGGAGCTGAAAGAAAGCGCGGCTGCGGCCGCGCCGAGCTGCATCAATCCCCGACGGGGAATGGTCATGGCGATCCCCCCATAAGGACCGGCCTGCGGGCGAGCGCCGCAGGCATCCGATCCTGTTTCTCGTTTCAATTAGGCTTTTGGTTCGCCCGCCGCGGGCACAATCGCTGCCTTTGAACTTCGCAGGACGCCGGCACGTCCCGGTGGCAGCTCGAAAACAGATGGCGTGAAAACATAGCGCATACGCGGCGCCTTGAATAGCGGCGCCAGCCGCGGCTTGCCGCGGGAAATAAAATCAGCCGCCGGTCATCGGCGGAAAAAATGCGATTTCGCGCGCGCTCTCGATCCGCGCGTCGGGCCGCACGTGGCTCTTGTCGATCGCCGCCCGGATCACTTTGCCATTCTCGAAGGCATGGGCGTAACCCTCGCCCTTGCCGGCGAGCCACGCCATCAATTCGCCGATGGTCGTCACGCCCGGCGGCAGATCGATGTCTTCTTCCGCCTTGCCGATCCGCTCGCGCACCCAGGCAAAATAACGAAGCTTCATGCATCTTCCCGAGTCAGGTGATGCAGCCCGGCATGAAGATAATCCCAGCCGGTATAGAGCGTGAGCAGCGCGGAGAGCCACAACAGCGCGATGCCGGTCCGCGTCACACCGGGAATGACGGCGTCGCCGGCTTCGCCGCAGATCAAAAAGCCGACGGCGACCAGTTGCAGCGTGGTTTTCCACTTGGCAAGGCGGCTTACCGGCACGCTGACGCGCAATTCCGCCAGATATTCGCGCAATCCGGAAACTAGAATTTCACGGCAGAGAATGATGACGGCGGCCCACAGCGCCCAGCTGTGAATGGTGCTTTCGGCGGCCAGCATAAGAAGGCAGGAGCCGACCAGAAGCTTGTCGGCGATCGGATCGAGCATGCGGCCGAGCGAGGATTGCTGGGCCCAGATGCGGGCCAAATAGCCGTCGAGAAAATCGGAGATCGCGGCGGCGATGAAAATGGCGAGCGCGGCCCAGCGCAGCCATAACCCGCCATGCAATATGTTTTGCCAGAACATGCAGCCGACGACGAGCGGAACCGCGACGATGCGGCCATAGGTCAGGATGTTCGGCAGCGCTAGCGGACGCGCCTGCAACCGGCCGGGTGTACTTGTGGTCGTGGAGTCCATCGTAGGTTTCCTGGTACCAGCATAGCCCTATGCCGCCCCCTCATGGAAGAATTCGTAGATGCGGCGCGCTGTCTCCGCGCTAATTCCCTCAACCTGCATCAGGTCCGACACCGAGGCGCGCTCGATCGACTTCAGCGTGCCGAAATAGTGCAAAAGCGCGCGCTTGCGGGTCGGTCCGATACCGGCGATCTCCTGCAGGCCGGCTTCACGCATATCCCGCCGCCGGCGCGCCCGGTGGGAACCCACCGCGAAGCGATGCGCCTCATCGCGCAGGCGCTCCACGAAATAGAGCACCGGATCGCGCGGCGGCAGCTTGAACGAGTCGCGGTCCGGGAGAAAGAAGGTTTCGCGCCCGGCGTCGCGGTCCGGCCCCTTGGCAATGGCGGCGAGCGGCACATCGAGGCCAAGCGCGGTCAACACCTCGCGCGCGGCGGAAAGTTGCCCCTGCCCGCCATCGATCAAAACCAGATCCGGCCACGGCGACTCGTCTGGCTCAACCGCATCCGCAATCTCTTCACTCCCCTCTTCAGGGGATGGAACAGGGAGGGAGGGAGGTGCCGCTGCGGCCTCGCGCGGCGCCTCCGCTAATAACCGCTTGAAACGCCGTTCCAAGACCTCGCGCATCATGGCGAAATCGTCGCCGGGCGTCAGATCGGCCGAGCGGATATTGAACTTGCGGTACTGGGCTTTGCGGAAGCCGTCGGCGCCGGCCACGATCATGGCGCCGACCGCGTTGGAACCTTGGATGTGACTGTTGTCGTAGACCTCGATCCGGCGCGGCACCCGCGGCAGGCCGAAGGTCTCGGCGAGCTGGCGCAGGAGCTTCTGCTGCGACGTCGTCTCGGCGAGCTTGCGGCCGAGCGCTTCGCGCGCATTGGCGAGCGCGTGCGCGACCAAATCTTTCTTCTCGCCGCGCTGCGGCACGTTCACGTCGATCTTGTGGCCGCTCTTGGTCGACAGCGCCTGCGTCAGCAACATACGATCGGGGATGTCGTGCGAAAGAAGCACCAGGCGCGGCGGCGGCTTGTCGTCGTAAAACTGCGCCAGAAACGCGGACAGCACCTCGCCGGCGCCGAGCGAGCGGTCGGCTCTCGGAAAATAAGCCCGGTTGCCCCAGTTTTGCCCGGTGCGGAAGAAGAACACCTCGACGCAGGTAAAGCCGCCCTGCTGATGCACGGCAAAGACGTCGGCCTCCTCGACGCCGCGCGGATTGACGCCCTGATGCGACTGGATCGCCGACAGCGCCGCCAGGCGATCGCGGTAAATGCCGGCGCGCTCGAAATCGAGAGCCGCCGAGGCATTTTCCATTTCGCCGGCGAGCTCGTCCTTCACCGCGCTGCTGCGGCCCGACAAAAACTCATTCGCCTCGCGCACCAGCGCGGAATAATCCTTGAAATCGATCTCCTTGGTGCAAGGCGCCGAGCAGCGCTTGATTTGGTAGAGCAGGCACGGCCGCGAGCGGCTTTCGAAGAACGGATCGCTGCACGACCGCAACAGGAAGGCGCGCTGCAGCGCATTGACGGTGCGGTTGACCGCCCAGACCGAGGCAAAGGGTCCGTAATAACGGGCCGGCCGCGTGCGCGCGCCGCGATGCTTGAGAATCTGCGGCGCCCAGTGGTCGGACGTGATCATGATATAGGGGAACGATTTGTCGTCGCGCAAAACGACATTGAAGCGCGGCCGCAGCCGCTTGATCAGATTGGCTTCGAGCAGCAGCGCCTCGGTCTCGGTGCGGGTCACGACGAATTCGAGGCGCCGCGTCGCCGCGATCATCCGCTCGATCCGGGTGTCGAGCCCGGTCGGCCGCGCATAGGCCTGGACGCGCTTTTTGATGTTCTTGGCCTTGCCGACATAGAGCACGTCGCCGCGCGCATCGAACATGCGGTAGACACCTGGCCGCGATGGGGCGTGCTTGAGGTAATGCAGGATCGCGGCGCGGCCGGCGGCAAGCGAGCCCTCCTCCTCGTCGAAGGAGAGCGCGGCTGCCTCAATCTCCTCGGGCTCGGGTAAAGACGCCTCGTCGTCTTCGTCGAGGGGCTCGGTCTCGGGAGCGATCTCTGGTTTCGGGGTACTCATCGGCGCAAAGCTAATGCCATCGTCGCAAACTACCGAGGCCATCCACGGAAAGACAATCGCGGCCCGGTCGCATCAGCGCCAACCTGCGCGGGGGCGCCCGCAACGCTCAGATATAGACTCTCTTAAGCATATCAACTTGGAACTGGTTAGCGATTCAGCACTGTTTAACTTAAACATCGCGATAAATTCTCCCGATCGGACGACGGCCTGCGCTTTCTTTGACGCTGCACCAGCATCGCCATGCCGATGCAGCGTCGGAATCTCCGCCCCGATCCCAACTGGGAGGCCAAGATGAACAAAACACTCGCCGCTTCCGCCGCATTCGGCATTGCGCTGGCGCTCGCGACCCACAGCCCTGCAGGCGCGGCCGATTTGCCGGCCTCGAACTACCCTTACTACACCGCCCCCGCCTCCTACTCGGCCTATAGCTGGGCCGGTCCCTATGTCGGCGGCACGCTCGGCTATGAATGGGGCGACGTCAGCAACAATCCGACCCATCCTTCCGGCCTCGCCGGCGGCATCGAAGGCGGATTCAACTGGCAGCACGGCAATTTCGTCTACGGCGGCGAGGCCGACTTCAACATCTCGGGCGCCGACGACACGTTTGCGCCGTGGCAGTTTTCCAATCCCTGGTTCGGCACCGTGCGCGGTCGCGCCGGCGTCGCCATCAATAACGTCTTGATCTACGGCACCGCCGGTCTCGCCTATGGCGAACTGACCGCCGATACCGCCGGCAATCTGTCGGAAAGCCATACCAGCTTCGGCTGGGTCGCCGGTCTCGGCGGCGAAGTCGGCTTCACGCCACATTGGTCGGCGAAAGCCGAGTGGCTGTACATCGATCTTGCCAATCGCGGTTACACGGTGACCGGGACTAATAACGGACTCGCCGCCAATCTGGTGCGGCTCGGCCTCAATTATCGCTTCTAAATAGAGTTGCGCATAATACTTTTACCGTGCCGCGGTCTTTTAACAATAACTAAACTATAACTGCGGCGAACACAGAATATTTTAGCCACAGTACAGGCACAAATTCTATTTCGACTGTGTCTTTCCAACACTAGTCGCAGAATTATTTCTGAATACTATGCAGGCAATTGTGCGGTGACCCGCATGGAGGTCTCAATGAAGCGTTTGTGCATCGTTTTGTTTGGTGTTGCGGCCGGCGTCGTAGCGCTCGCCGGAGCGGCCTATGCGGCCGATTTGGCGCGGCCCCAGCCCGTGCCTTACTACCCGAAAGCCGCGGTTTACGCGCCGCCCTTTAGCTGGACCGGGCTCTATCTCGGCATCAATGGCGGCGGGGCGTTCGGCAGTTCGTCCTGGGATTCAACCGGCAGCCGCAACATCAGTGGCGGCGTCGTTGGCGGCACGCTCGGCTACAATTATCAGTTCGGCCAGGCCGTGGTCGGCGTCGAAGGCGATCTCGACTGGGCCGGCATCAGCGGCAATACCAGCAATGCCTGTCCGGGCGGCTGCAAGACCAGCGACACTTGGCTCTCGACCGTGCGCGGCCGGCTCGGCTACGCCGCCGACCGCTTTATGCCCTACGTCACCGGCGGCGCCGCCTTCGGCGACATCCGCGCCCAGGCGCCAGGCTTAGCGCAATCCACCTCTACCCAGGCCGGCTGGACGCTCGGCGGCGGACTGGAAGCGGCACTAACCACAAACTGGACGGCCAAAGTCGAATATCTCTATGTCGATCTCGGCAGCTTCAATTGCGGTCTTAATTGCGGCGCCGGCGTCACCAACAACGTCTCGTTCCATACCAACCTGCTGCGCGCCGGCGTGAACTACAAGTTCTGACGCGCGCTGCGAATTCCGCATCGGAAACCCCCGGGGCCTTGCCGCCGGGGGTTTTTCTTTTCGGGCCGCTATTCGATCAAGGCGTCGGCACCGACGGCGCCGCCTCGCCGCGCAGAATTTCGGCAAGCCGCTCCGGCGCGTCCATCATGACGTCATGGCCGCAGGCCACCTCGTAGGTGCGCCAGCCGCGGCTCCGCGCCTTCTCCAGCGCCATATCGAACGGCGGGTTCGGATAGGCGCTGGCGCGGATATAGCTTTTGCGTGCGATGCGTTCGCGCGCGCCGGACAAGGTGACCTTGCCCAGCATGCAGCGAAGCGGCTGCGGCGTGCATTGCGCATCGACGAAGGCGCGGTCCTTGTCATTGACCTTGAACAGCGCCGCCGACCGCGGCGGCACGGTGGTGGCGCCGTCGCGCTGCGCGGCCAATAGCCCGTCGCGGACCGCAGGCGCCGCAAGATCGATCAAGGCCTCCCCGGACTCCGGAAAAAAGGCGTCGAGCATCACGAATGCGGCGATGGATTTCTCCATCGCCTCGGCGACGCCGGAAATCACCATGCCGCCATAGGAATGGCCGACCAGAACGACATCGTTGAGCGTTTGCCATTTCATGACATTGACGACGTCGAGGATGTGAGCCTGGAGATCGACGTCCGGCGTCAAGAGATGCGAGCGTTCCGCGAGGCCCGTCAGCGTCGGTGTGAAAACCTCATGGCCGTCTGCCGTAAGCAGCCGCGCCACGCGGCGCCAGCACCAGGCGCCGTGCCATGCGCCGTGAACCAGAACGAATGTCGCCATAATCACTCCAATCGACCGCCGAAGCCGCCACAATATTCGCTCTTGTTTCACTCTTGCCGCTAAACCACGGGCGTCTCGCCGCGCAGGATTTGCGCCAGCACCGGGCTGCCGATATTGCCGCCCGAGAGGATCACACCGACGCGCTTGCCGGCTTGGCGCGCCTTTTCCTTGATCAGCGCCGCGAGCGGCGCGGCGCGGCGCCCGCGCCTTCGGCGAGATTATGCGTCGCGCGATAATAGATGCGGATCGCGTCGGCGATCTCGTCCTCGGCGACGCGCACGATGCGGGCGGCGCCTTTGCGGATGATGTCGAGCGCTTCCGGCGACGGCACCCGGCACGCCACGCCGTCGGCAAAAGTGCGCGCGTCGTTGGTCTTGACCGGATGTCCGGCTTCGAACGACAGCGCGTAAGCCGGCGCATTGTCGGCGACCACGCCGACGATCTCGGTTGTGAGCCCGAGCAAATCCCGCACCGTGATCAAGCCGCAAATGCCCGAGCCGAGACCGATCGGCACATAGACGGCGGCGAGATCGCCGTGGCTATCGAACAATTCCCGCGCGTAGGTCGCGACCCCTCTGACGAGATCGCGGTGAAAGGCCTGGACATAATGATAGCCGCGCTCGCGCTCGATCGCTTCGGCGACGAGCCGGCTTTCGTCGAAATCCTGGCCGGCGATCACGAGCTCGGCGCCGAACGCCACCATCGCCGCATTCTTTTCGCTGGAATTGCCTTGCGGCACCACGATCGTCAACGGCAGGCCGTGACGCGCGGCGGCAAGCGCGATCGATTGGCCGTGATTGCCGCGCGTCGCCGTCACAAGGCCCTTCGGCGGCGCACCGGCGCGGCACAAAACATCGACATAAACGAGGCCGCCGCGAATTTTGAAGGCGCCGATCGGTGTGTGGTTCTCGTGCTTGACGACCACCTCGGACCCGACGATTTCTTTGAGCAACGGCCAGGCATAAGCCGGCGTCGGCGGCACGACGCCGCGAACGATGGCGGTCGCGGCGGCAAGCTCATCGAGACTGAACAGCGGCATGAGCGCGGCCGTCGAATGTCAAACTCGCTCCACTAGAAGCCCCGATACGGCTTACAAACTCCGTCTTGAACCGTGTAGTGCGGCGGACAACCATTATAGGTGGGCCGACCTCCGCCATAGTAGCGAGGTCCCCGGTAGGGCCGGCACGCGCCGCCTTGAATTGTCATGCCCGGCGGACAACAGCCGCCGCCATAGCAGTTGCCGCCGCGATAATAATAAGGCGGCGGAGGGGGATAATAATATTGCGCGCGAACAAACGATGCCGCCGAAATGGTTGCCGCCCCGACCAGCGTCAGCCCCAGAATGATTTTTGTAACTCCGCGCATGGCGATCCCTCCCCGCCTGAGTTCCTCTGCCACGGTACCACATTCCACCCATCAGGCCGAACGGCTAGCGCATTTTGAGGATGATGACCCGATCGCTGGTCGGGTCGGTCGTCTTGCGCAATTCGCCGACTTGGGCCGCGGTGACCGCGGGCGCCTGGTTGCCCCAGCCGTTGCGGATGAAGGTGACGACGTCGGCGATATCCTGGTCGGTGTATTGCAGCCGGAATTGCGGCATGCGGTAGGCATCGGGCGTGCCTTTGACGACAAGCGGATTGGAGCCGTTGAGCACCAGATTGATGAGCGAAGACGGATCGTCTTCGAGCACGATCGGATTGCCCGCGAGCGCCGGTATATAGGGGGTAAAGCCTTTGCCATCGGCGCCGTGACAGTTCGCGCAAGTGCCGCTGTAGACGCTCGCGCCGGGCTGTGAGACGTGGCCGGAGTGCAAGTCCGCCGTGGTGGCATCGTTGTAGGCAACGGCCTCTTGCGTCGACGCCGCCGGCAGCGATTTCAGATACTCCGCGATGGCGTTGAGGTCGGCGTCCGACAAATAAGGCGTCGAGTTGTTGACGACATCGACCATCGAGCCGAACGCCGTCTCACCGCGATTGTGGCCGGCTTTGAGAAAATCAACCACATCCTCTTTCGACCAGCCGCCGAGACCGGTGCGAATGTCGCCGCGCAGATCGGCCGCGTACCAGCCGTCCAGCACTGCGCCGGAGAGATATTCGGAACTGCTTTCGTCGAGCGCTTTTTCGTTCCACGCGATGCCGCGCGGGGTATGGCAGGCGCCGCAATGGCCGAGCCCCTGCACCAGATAGGCGCCGCGATTCCAGGCGGCGTCATGGCCGGGTTTGTCGGCATAGCTGCCGTTCGTCATGAAGACCATGTTCCAGATCGCCAGCGGCCAGCGCATATCGAGCACCGGCGGGATTTCGTCCTTCAAATTCGCCTGATGAACCGCCGGCACCTCTTTCATGAAAAAATCGTACAGCGCCGCGACGTCGGCGTCGGTGAGCTTGGCGTAAGACGGATACGGCATCGCCGGATAAAGCCGGTGGCCGTCCTTGGCGACGCCGCTGCGCACGGCGCGATCGAACTCCGCAAGGCTGTAGCCGCCGATGCCGGTCTCGGCGTCCGGCGTGATGTTGGTCGAGTAAATGGCGCCAAGCGGCGTGCCCATCTTCAGACCGCCGGCGAACGCCTTGCCGCCGGGCGCCGAATGGCAGGACACGCAGTCGCCGGCCCGCGCCAGATATTCGCCGCGGCTATCGGGCGGACTGGTGTTGTCGTCGGCCCGCGGGGCCGAGACCGCCGCGAGCAGAAACAGGCCGCAGCAGGCCGCCTTGGCGATTATTGTCACGTCTTCCCCCTCCTACGCAGACGTTCCCCCTTGGCTTTTTTTGAAGAGCCGGAAGGCAGAGCCGATCCGCCTCCCGTGCCGATTGCCGAAGGCTCCGGCTATGCCGCTCCGCTCCGCAGATCGTGATCGCTGATCGGCAGCGAACGAATGCGCTTGCCGGTGGCGGCGAAGATCGCGTTCGCCACCGCCGCAGCGATCGGCGGGGTGGCTGCCTCGGCGACGCCACCCCACACTTTGCCGCCGCTCGGCATCAGATGGACGTCGATCTTTGGTGCCTCGGCAAGACGCACCAGGCGATAGGTGTCGAAATTGCCTTGCACCGCAGCGCCGTCCTTGATCGTGATCTTGCCGTACAGCGCGGCGCTCAAACCGAAGATCACCGAACCTTCGGCCTGCTCGGCGATGGTCAGCGGATTGACCATGTAGCGCGGGTCGAGCGCGACGGTGACGTGGTTGACCTTCACCTCGCCGGTTGGTTTGACGGCAACCTCGGCGACCTGCGCGCACAGACTGTCATCGTCCTGGCAGATGGCGATGCCCCGGCCCGAGCCCGGCGGCAACGGTTTGCCCCAATCGCCTTTCTCCGCCGCGGCATCCAGCACCTTCACCCAGTCCGGCTTGCCGGCGAGAAGCTTGCGCCGCACCTGATAGGGATCGAGACCGCTTGCGTGCGCGATCTCGTCGAGAAAGCTCTCGATGGCGAAGATATGCTGGTTGACACCCGGCGCGCGCCAGAACCACACCGGCAAATGCGTGTTCCTGATCGCCGCTTCGACGCGCGTGTTCGGCACGTTGTAGCCATTATTGTCCAAGCCGTTGACCGCCTGCGGCTCGACTTTATTGGCCGGAAACGATCTGCCGATCGAGGCATAGATCGACGAGGTCACGACCCGCATCGACCATGCGCTCGGCATGCCGTCGGCGCCGGTCGCAGCCTTAAAGGCGACCACCGCATGGGGCCGGAACTTGTCTTGCCGCGTGTCCTCCTCGCGCGTCCAGACAAGCTTGACGGGCCGCTTCACCACTTTGGCGATGGCGATGGCCTGCTTGACTTCGTCGTTGGCGTCGCGGCGACCGAAGCCGCCGCCAACGAAGGCGTTGTGGACATAGACCTGCTCCGGCTTCAGCCCGGACGCCTTTGCCGCCGCTTCCGTCGCCTCGTCCGCGGCTTGTGTTCCAACCCAGACATCGAGCCGGTCGGGCTGCAAATTCACCGTCGCGTTCATCGGCTCCATCGGCGAATGCGACAGATAAGGCGTCTCGTAGATCGCCTCGAAAATCTTGGCGCCGCCCGACATGGCCTGATCGACGTCGCCATCGTTGCGCGCGGTCAACATCGGCTCGCTGAGCGCCGCGCGATAGGTCTTGGAAAGCTCCTCGCTGCTCACTGCGCCGGCCGCGCCGACGTCCCATTCGGGATGCAGCCGCGACAGCGCCCGCTTGGCGCGCCAGAACGTATCGGTGGCGACCACCGCCACCGCATTGGGAAGCTTCACTACCGAAACGATGCCCGGAGCGCCGGCCAGCGCCGAGTCATCGACGCTCTTGAGCTTGCCGCCGGGCACCGGGCACGCCGTGATCGCGGCGAAAACCATGCCGGGCACTTGAGCGTCCATGCCGAACTTGGCCGAACCGTCGGTTTTGTGGATCACGTCGACGCGCGGCATTGGCCTCGGGATGAAAGTGAACTGCGCGGGCGTTTTGATCGCCGGTTCCGCGGCGAGTTTGATCTTCGCCGCATCGGCGGCGAGTTCGCTGTAGCGCAGCGTGCGGCCGGAGGGATTATGAGTCACTACGCTTTGCGCTGCCGAGCACTCCGCAGCCGGAACGATCCAGTGCGCCGCGGCGGCCGCGATCAAACGCTCGCGGGCGCTGGCGCCGACCTGCTGCACCAGTTTCTGGGAGCCGCGCACCGTCTGACTGCCGGCAGAACGCATGGACGGGCCGTAGACCTTGTTCTGCCGCAGATTGCGGTTCGGCGAGGCATATTCGATCCTGACTTTCGACCAGTCGCACTGTAGTTCCTCGGTGATCATCATCGGCAGCGCGGTCATGCTGCCCTGCCCCATCTCTGAACGCTGATAGCGGATCAATATCGAATCGTCCGGATCGATGGCGATCCAGGCATCGATCTCGTTCGGCGGATAGGCGTTATCGTCGTTCCAGGGCTGCCCCGGAACGGTTGCGGCATGCGCCGTCCGTGGCGCGGCGCCAATCCCGATCATGAAGCCGCCCGCCGCGGTGGCGGCAGTAAGAATGAAATGCCGGCGGCTCAGCGTCGAAGCGATACGGCTTCCGTGCATCGCGGCCTCCCGTTCAAGCTTTTATCAGGTCGGCGGCGCGGTGAATGGCGCGGCGCAGACGCTCGTAAGTTCCGCAACGGCAAATATTGGTGATGTTGGCATCGATCTCGGCGTCGGTCGGCGCAGGAAACTCTTTCAGGAACGCGACCGTCGCCATGATCTGCCCGGACTGGCAGTAGCCGCATTGCGGCACGTCTTCCGCGATCCACGCGCGCTGCACCGGATGGCTGTTGTCCGGGGACAGGCCTTCGATCGTCGTTATCTTTTTGCCATCGAGCGCGCCGATCGGCACCGAGCACGAACGCATCGGCTTGCCGTCGATATGCACGGTGCAGGCGCCGCATTGCGCGATGCCGCAGCCGAATTTGGTGCCGGTCAAGCCGACAATATCGCGCAACACCCACAGCAGCGGGGTATCGGGCTCGATATCGATTTGTTTGGACGTTCCGTTGACTTCGATCGTGATCACCGTGGCTCTCCTCAGAGTAGGTGACTCGGATTCTTTTTTCGCCGCTGAGAACCCATGTGGCTCGCGTTTTTACGCAGCAAGGCAGTAGGACTTTACCGCGGCCGTCAGCGCGATCAAAGGCCGCATGCAACATACCAGCCATCACAACGCACATAGTGCAGCCTTGGTTGCAATGCGGGACCAAAATGGCGAACGCTGGACAGTCGCCGCCGCAGGTGGCCTAAAGCGGGCCACTTCCCCGATGCCACCCCCTGCCGCTACGATGCCCGGTCCTGCCGGGGGGCGAGGAGACGTCATGGGGCGGCGCGGCAAAGTGAGGCCCAAGAAGGCCAAGGCTACGAAGGCCAAGGCTAAGAAGGCCAAGGCTAAGAAGGCCAAAGCGGCCGCATCACGCGGAACCGCCGCCGCGTCGCACAAAGCGGCGCTGGCGCGGCTCAAGCGCGAACTCGGCACGGCCGTCGAGCAGCAGAAAGCGACCGCGGACGTCTTACGCTTGATTTCGAGTTCGTCGGGCGATCTGCAGCCGGTCTTCGCGACCATTCTGGCGAATGCGGTGCGGCTGTGCGGGGCCGACAACGGCATCATCAACCGCTGGGATGGCGACGCGCTGTACCTTGTCGCCAGCCATAATTTGCCGGCCGAGTTCGTGAGCTTGCGCGAGCGTGCGCCGTATCGGCCCAACGAGCGTTCCGCCTCCGGCCGCATGCTGGCGGCGAGACGCTTCATTCATATTCCCGATCTGGCGGCCGACCAATCTTATATCGAGCGCAATCCCCCGACGGTCGTCGTCGTCGAACGCGCCGGCGTGCGCACCACGCTTGCGGTGCCGATGTTCAAGGACAGCGAGCTCGTCGGATCGTTTACGGTCGGCCGCACCGTGGTCCGCCCTTTCACCGCCAAGCAGATCGCGGTGGCGACGAGCTTCGCCGATCAGGCGGTCATTGCCGTGGAGAATGCGCGGCTCTTGCACGAGCTGCGGGAGTCGGTCGAGCAACAAAGCGCGACCGGCGACGTGCTCAATATCATCAGCCGCTCGGCCTTCGACCTGCAAGAGGTGCTCGATACCCTGATCGAATTGGCGGCGCAATTGTGCGACGCCGAGCTCGCCGCCATGCACCGCCTCCACGGCGCCGGTTATCGGGCCATCGCCACTTACGGCGGCCCGCCCGAGCATAAAGCGCTCGCCGGCGGCGTGGCTTTCGAAGCCGGCCGCGGCAGCGTCATCGGGCGGACCGTGCTCGAGCGCCGCCCCGTTCACGTCGCCGATGTGCTGGCCGAGCCCGATTATGCGCTGCAGGACGCGCAGCGCCGCCTCGGCTACCGCACCGTGCTTGGCGTGCCGCTGTTGCGCGAAGGCAATCCGATCGGGGTTCTGGTGTTGATGCGGCTTTCGGTCCGGCCGTTCTCGGACAAGCAGATCGCGCTCGTTCGCAACTTTGCCGCCCAGGCGGTCATTGCCATCGAGAACACGCGGCTCCTGAGCGACCTGCGCGAGCGCACCGACGCGCTTGGCCGCTCGGTAGCCGAGCTAGAGCGCGAGCGCAGCAACAAGCTGATGAACTTGGAGGCGATGGCGGCGGCGATCGCGCATGAAGTGCGGCAGCCGCTCGCCGGCATCGCCTCGAACGGCGGCGCGGCGCGGCGGTTCCTCGGGCATACGCCGCCAAATCTCGACGAGGCGCGGCTGGCGCTGGATAGCATGGTGCGCGACAGCCTGCGCGCCAGCCAGGTATTCGACAATATCCGCGCGCTGTTCGGCAAAGCCGATCAGGGCCACGCCCCGCTCGACGTCAACGAATTGGCCGAGAGCGTCATCGCGACGCTGCGCGGCGAACTCACCGAGCATGGCATCGCCATGCGCACAGCGCTTGAGCCGAACCTGCCGCCCGTTGCCGGCCATCGCGGGCAGTTGCAGGAGGTATTCATCAATCTGATCCGCAATGCGATTGAAGCCATGGAGGGCATCGGCGGCGAGCGGCGGCTTGCGGTCACTGCGCAGCGTCACGACGGCAATGCGATCCTGGTCGCGATCGAGGATTCCGGGGCGGGAATCGATCCCGCGCAGATCGACAATATTTTCGACGCCTTCATCACCACCAAGCCGCACGGCATGGGGCTCGGGCTCGCTTTGTGCCGCATGATCATCGAGCGGCACGCGGGTAAGCTCTCGGTCGCCCCGGCGCGGCCGCAGGGCTCGATCTTTCGCGTCGTTTTGCCGGCCGTTGCCGGCGCAATATAGGGCGCGCCTATGACCGCAGCCGCCGCGCCCGAACCGACCGTGCTGGTGATCGATGACGATGCTTCGCTGCGCGAGGCATTATCGCGGTTGTTCCGCTCGGTCGGCCTCAAGGTCAAGACCTTCGCCTCGGCGCCGGAATTCCTCCAGGATAAGCTGCCGGACGGTTCGAGCTGTCTGGTGCTCGACGTGCGGCTGCCGGGCTTGAGCGGACTCGATTTTCAGGCCAAGCTGGCCAAAGCCGATATCGACATCCCGATTATCTTCATGACCGGCCACGGCGATATTCCCATGACAGTGCGCGCCATGAAGGCTGGCGCGCTCGAGTTCCTGCCGAAGCCGTTCCGCGATCAGGACATGCTCGATGCGGTGCAGACCGGGCTCGAACGCGACCGCGACCGGCGCCGCAGCGCGACCGACGCGGCCCGGCTGCGGGCAAGTTTTACCTCGCTAACCGCGCGCGAACAGGAAATCATGGGCTATGTCACGGCCGGCATGATGAACAAGCAGATTGCCGGCGAGCTCGGCGTCAGCGAAATCACCGTGAAGGTCCACCGCGGCAATGTGATGCGCAAGATGGAAGCGAAATCGCTGGCGGAACTGGTGCGGATGGCCGATGCCTTGGGCATCCGCCGCGGGTCCACCTAGCCGCACGATACATGGCCTATACACAAGTATAGTTCCGCCCCGCGATCCGATAAACAAACCTTGCATAGGTACAGTGGCGGCGCCCGGCCGTTTCAACTACATCGCGCTCGATAGGGACTTTCCGCATTGGCAAAGCAGCGCGTGATATCGATCATCGATGACGACGCTTCGGTCCGCGAAGCTACCGCGCGGCTGGTGCGCTCGCTCGGCTACCGCACGGCGACGTTTTCGTCCGCCGAAGACTATCTGCAGTCGGATCGCTTGGACGATTCATCGTGCCTGATTACCGACCTGCACATGCCCGGCATGGGCGGCGCCGAGCTGCAAGATCGCTTGATCGCGAACGGCCGCCGCACGCCGATCATTTTCATGACGGCCTATTTTGAGGAAAAAGTCCGCGACCGGGTGTTGCACGCCGGCGCCGCGGGTTTTCTGCGCAAGCCGTTTGCCGAGGAGACCCTCGTCGCCTGCCTGGAAAAGGCGCTCGAGGACCCGGAGTCAGAGCCGGCCAAGTCGTAGCGCCAAGTCGTAGCGCCTCTATTGTCCCGGCAAAGAGACAACCCCCACAATCAACGGATTTTCTTGAGTCACACGCTCGCCGACGTCGGCATCCTGTGACCTGCGTCATATACGGAGGTATATTGCAGGCGTCCCTATGTAGAATGGAGAGAAAGGCGGCGGAAATCTAAAGGCTTTCCGTGAAGGGGCGCCGCCATGCAATACCAACACGCCGTACCCGCCGCCGCACCACCGCGGCCATCTTCGGCCAATACCACGTCGGACGAGATGCTCCTGGCGCTGATCGCCAAAGGCGACAGAGACGCGCTGCGGGTTTTGTTCGGAAGGCATCACGTCCGGGTGTTTCGTTTTCTGCTTCGCGTCGTCCACAACGAGGAAACCGCACAAGACCTCCTCAACGAGGTTTTTATCGAGGTCTGGCGCGGCGCCGCCAGGTTCGAAGCGCGCTCGCAAGCCACCACGTGGATTCTCGGCATTGCCCGTTTCAAGGGCCTGAGCGCGCTGCGCCGCCGTCCGTTCGTCGCGCTCGATGACGAAGTCGCGCAGACGATCGAAGAACCGGGCGACGATCCGGAAGTCGTCATGCAGAAAGCCGATCGCAGCGCCGTATTGCAGGCCTGCCTGGCGCAGCTCTCCAGCGCCCACCGGCAGGTCATCGATCTTGTCTATTATCACGAGCAATCGATCGAGGAGATCGCGCGCATCATCGGCATTCCGGAAAACACGGTGAAGACCCGCGTCTTTCACGCGCGCAAGCGCATCGCCGCATTGATGGCCGCGCGCGGCATCGAGCGGGCCGCCCTGTAGCCCACTTTCGTCCCACGGAACTTTTTTCTAAATGAGGGCCGGCGGACCACAGGGCCCGAACCGAACTGTTCAGATACCATTCATCGGCATAAGATTATTATACTACCGTTGCCGGCCACGCATTGGGATTGGCGGCAATGGGGAAGGCTCTCGCTCCCGCCCGCGGTTTTGAACATGCCCGGCGGCAAGGAGCGTCACGACGTGGCCATCTATCGGCTATTGCAGCAATCGGCGTTTAGTCCCGAAGACATCGACCGTCTGGTCGCGGCCTTCGAGGATTCGCTGCGCGCGCTGAAACTTGCAGATCGATCGGACCCTCTCACCGAGACAGTCGCCAAAAAGCTCATTGAGATCGCGCAGACTGGCGAACGCGATCCGCGCCAGTTGCGACGGCGAGCCTTAGCGGCGCTCGATCTGCCGGCCGCGGATTAGGCCGGTTCCGTGGATTTTTGCCGGGCGGCTGGCGGAACGCCGGGCCGCCCTTCGCATTTAACGTGATGCTTGCGTAGCGGCGGGACGGGCCCGCCGCGCTAGACAGCAGGGAGACCGTCCGGTGCCGCTTGTCGGCGCGGGCGGTCTTCCCATTTTACGAGGCCGTCAGCCGCTCGGTTTGCTCGCGGCGAAGCCCGGCACCCGGGCGGCAAAACTGTCGAGCCAAGCGACCAGCCGCGGATGATCGCTGCGCCAGTTGCCGGAAAACCGGAAATCGCGGTAGCCGAGCATGCAAGCGAGCGTGATCTGGCCGACATTCGGCAGCTTGTCCGCTTCGAGCGGCGGCGGCGCCGCCTCGAGCGCGGCAAGCCCGCGCGCCACCTTGCCGGCCTGATGCTCCAGCCATTTCGGCTCGTGCGTTTCCGCCTTGCGCCATCGCGCCTCGTAGATCGTCAGGATCGATGCATCGAGAATGCCGTCGCACAGCGCCTGCAGCCGCAGCGCCGAAAGCCGCTCCTTGCCCGTGCGCGGCACGATTTTGCCGCCGCCGGCACGATCGTCGAGATAGTCGAGGATCACCCGCGAATCGTAATAGGCCATGCCATCCTCGGCGATCAGCACCGGAATCTTGCCGAGCGGATTTTGCCGCCGGACGCTGTCGTTGACATCGGTGGTGTCGGCCGCCTCGACTTTGACCTCGGCATCCAGCCCGAGCAAAGACAGCGCCACGCGCACCTTGCGTCCGAACGGCGAGGACGGCGACGAACGCAATATCATCATGCGGCACCCGATTGAAAAAACGCCGCGGACGGCGGCGCAAGATGGCCGCAGTAAAGCCGGTTTGCGGGAATAAAGCTATCCGCCGCGGGCGGCGGCCAAGCCGTCCGTGCATGGGTTCTGCGGCGCGCGGCCAAAGCCGCGGCGACGTCGTCTTAGCCGGTGACGACGAGATTGACGGCCTTTGGGCCCTTACCCTTTTTGTCGGGCTCGACGTCGAAGTTGATGCGCTGTCCTTCGTTCAGCGCCTTCAGCCCCGCGCGTTCAACGGCGGTGATGTGTACGAACACGTCGCGGCCTCCGTCGTCAGGCTTGATAAAGCCATAGCCGCGCTCCCCGTTGAAAAATTTGACCGTACCGGTCATTGCCATCGAGCAGACTCCTTCCCCGTAGTTCGTCGTCGCGACCCCCACGGCGCAACGG
>DATAWA010000160.1:0-27962 GCA_036267435.1 Xanthobacteraceae bacterium
GACCATCAATTGCGGCGTGATCACCTTGTCCTGGATCTTGCGCACCGCGATCAGATGGATTTGCGGCTCCTCGATCTGGATCACCGGGCAGCCGGCGTCGGCGAGCTCGTGATATTCCTCGTTGAAAGCGTCGGCGATCGCAAACATGCGGTCGGGCACGCTCTTGTAGTGCCGGTCCTGTAGCGCGAAAGCTACGATCTCCGCCGACACCGCGCCGAATTTGACCGGCTTCTCGGTGAAGCGCTGCGCCGCCTTCCACATCGCGGCGTATTGCAGATTGCCGCGGCCGATCGGTCCGGTGATGATCGGCATGACGCGCGATTCCAGATAATCGTGCAGGATGTGACCGCGCGGAAACATGATGCCGCCGCGGCCGGCCGGGGTCGCTTCGGGATGCGCGGCGTCGAGCCCGCTCATATGGTTCGGCGGATAGGCGGTCCAGCTCTGGCCGCCGACGTCGTCGTCGAAGCGGCAATCGCCATCGGTGACGATGTCGAGGCCGGCAAGCTCCTGATCGCGCAGGTAGCAGGTCAGCGCGTCCTCGTACTGCTCGCGGAAGCGGCGGCTCACCATCGCTTCGAGAAAATGCCGGGTGCCGAGATTCTCGGTGTACCAGCTCGGCCGCGGCAGCGAGCCGGTGATGGTGGTCGGCAACGTAATATCCTTGGTGCCCCGATACATGCGAACGCCTCCCCAAATCGCCGCGCGTCGAGCGCGCGCGTTAATGCCGCCAGCTTAAAGCATGATCGCGAAAAGTGGCTACCGGAATCGTTGCCCACGCTGCTGCAAAAGCAAGATGGGCAGCGGTGGGCAGAAGGATTACGCGTAAACGGTCCCCGGCGAGCTTTTAGCTGCCGGTGAACATCGGCTTGCGCTTTTCCATAAATGCGGTGCGGCCTTCGGTGTAGTCCTTGCTGGCGAAGCAATGCTCGACCATCTCGGCCGATCGCGCCAGGTTCTTCTTCGATTCATCCTTCATGATCTCGCCGACCGTGTATTTCACCGCCTTGATGGTGAGCGGCGCATTGGCCGAGATCATGTCGGTGATGCTTTTGACGTAGGTCTCGAGCTCGGCCGACGGCACGACGCGGTTGACCAATCCCATGACGCGCGCGTCCTCGGCATCGAACTGGCGCGCGGTATAGAAAATTTCTTTGGCGAAGGACGGCCCGACGATGTCGACGAGCCGCTTGAGCCCGGTATAGCCGTAGCCGAGCCCGAGCTTTGCCGCCGGCACCGCGAAGCGCGAGTTATCGGAAGCGATGCGTAGATCGCAGCAGGTGGCGAGGCCCAGCCCGCCGCCGATGCAGTAGCCGCGGATCATCGCAATGGTGGGCTTTGGAAAATCGGCGATGCTGGCATAGGTCGCATCGGTCTTGATGTTGTAGGCGCGCACCCCTTCGATGGTGGCGCGTTCGCTGCCGAATTTGGAGATGTCGGCGCCGGACACGAACGCCTTGCCGCCGGCACCGGTCAGCACCACGACGCGGATGTCGTTGTCGGTGGCAAAGCCGTTGAGGATTTCGGTGGTCGCCTCCCACATCTCCAACGACACCGCATTGTGCCGTTCCGGATTGTTAAAGGTGACGATGCCGACGCCGCCTTCCTTGCGCGAGAGCATCTTGTCGGTCTGGGTCATGTTTCGGCTCCTGTTTCCCGGATACGGTGCAGCGCGAAGCGGTGCACCGCTGTTCCGGGATCGTTACGATCCCGGGTCTGGCAGCGCACCACCATAGCGCGCGTAAGACGCGCGTGAACGCGCTAATGGTGCCGCGCTGCGCCCGGGAGACGGCTTGTGAACGTAGGGCATCACACCGCATTGGCCTTATGCAGCGCGGCGATGTCGCGTTTGGAAAAGCCGAACTCCTTGAGCACGGCGTCGGTGTGCTCGCCGGCCTCGGGCGGACGCGCCGCGAGCCGCGACGGCGTGCGCGACAGCGTTACCGGCTGACTGATCAGCCGCATCTTGGTCTTGTCCTTTTTGGTGACGCTCTGGGCGATGCCGAGGTGCTCGACTTGGGGGTCGGCGAACATCTCGTTGATCGCATAGATCGGCCCGCACGGCACGCCGGCCTTGTTGAGGCGATCGATCCAGTCGGCGCTGGTGCGGCGGCTGACATAGGATTCGATCTCGGCGTTGAGCGCATCGCGATGCTTGGAGCGCGCCGCGCCGGTCTGATAGTCCGGGTTGTCCAAAAGCGCCTTGGCGTCGGCCGTCTCGCAGAAGCGCTCCCAGATCTTCTGTCCGGTGGCGGCTATGTTGATGTAGCCGTCCTTGGTCTTGAACACCCCGGTCGGGATGCTGGTCGGATGATTGTTGCCGGCCTGCTTGGCGACTTCGCCCGAGACGAGGTAACGCGCGGCCTGAAAGTCGAGCATGAAAATCTGCGCCTGCAACAGAGAGGTCGCGATGTATTGGCCTTTGTGGGATTTCTCGCGCTCGAGCAAAGCGACCAGGATGCCGAGCGACGCGAACAGTCCGGCGGAAAGATCGGCGATCGGAATGCCGACACGCACCGGTCCTTGTCCCGGCAGGCCGGTAATCGACATCAGGCCGCCCATGCCTTGCGCGATCTGATCGAAGCCCGGCCGGTTGGCGTATGGTCCATCCTGGCCGAAACCGGAAATGCTGGCGTAGACCAGACGGGGATTGATCCTGGCGAGCGTCTTGTAGTCGATGCCGAGCCGCTTCTTCACGTCGGGGCGGAAATTTTCCACCACGACGTCGGCTTTCTTCACCATGCGCTTGAATGCCTTGAGACCCTCCGGCGCTTTCAGATTAAGCGTCATGCTGCGCTTGTTCCGGTGCAAATTCTGAAAGTCGGGGCCCTCGCGCGGTCCACCCATCGGCTCTTCCGGGCTCGGCGGGGATTCGATCTTGATGACATTGGCGCCCCAATCGGCGAGCTGGCGCACGCAGGTCGGGCCCGAACGCACACGGGTGAGGTCGAGCACGGTGAACCGGGCAAGCGCTTTAGAAGCATGGGGAAAGGGCATCGCTGGCGTCTCCACGGCCGGTTCTGGCCGGCTCGATTTTTGTCGGCGGCTCGTGCGGGGTGCCGCCGGTCGGAAGGGCCAGAATTTCACCGATCTGTCCGGCCTTGTCCACCGGCCCCGCGGCCGGTGCAGGCCCATCGTTTGCGCCGCCCGGGCACGCTAGATTGGCATTGCCGCCGGCCATCTTTCCGGCACTTTCGCGAGGCGATCATGAACGAAGACACTCTCAATATCAGCGTGCGCAAATTTCTGAAGAAAGTCGGCGTTACCTCCCAACGCGAAATCGAACAGGCGATCCGCGCCGCGCTTGCCGATGGCCGTCTCAAGGGCAATGAGGCGCTGCCGGCCAAGGTGGTGCTCACGGTCGAGGGACTCGGTCTGTCTGCCGCGATCGAGGGCGCCATCGAGCTTGAATGAGGCCGCACGCGCGGCGGCCATTTCCGGGACCCCCGCATGATCAATCTGCCTCGTACACTCGCTGCCGTCCTGCTCGCTTCGCTGGTCACAGCCGCAGCCGCACAGGACCATCCCGGCCACGGCAACGCCGAACACGCCAAGCGGGGGGAGCAGGGCCAGCGCAGCGACGACGAGACGCAGCGCGGCGCCGGTCCGGGGTCTGCCGGCATGGGCGTCCTATCGCTGTTGCCGGCCGATTCCGTCACCGAGCACTCCATCGGCACGAAAGCCGGCACGCTCGCCTATACGGCGACGGCTGGAACGTTCCCGCTGTTCGACCAATCGGGCGCGCAGTCGGCGTCGGTGTTCTACACGGCCTATGTCGCCAAGACGGAAAACAAGACGGACAATAAGACCGGCAATCCATCGTCGCGGCCGGTGACCTTCGTGTTCAATGGCGGTCCGGGGGCCGCATCGGCATTCCTCAATCTCGGGCTGGTCGGTCCGCGCATCGCCGAGTTCGGCGCCGACGGCCGCGACGGATCGCAAACCCGTCTCGTCGACAATCCCGATACTTGGCTCGCCTTCACCGATCTCGTTCTGATCGATCCGATCGGCACCGGTTGGAGCCGCGCGGCGAAATCCGATGACAGTCACGTCTTCTGGGGCGTGCAGGCCGATGCCGATTCGATGGCCAAGGTCATCGCGCTCTACGTCGCGAAAAACGGCCGCGCCAGTTCGCCAAAGTTCATCCTGGGTGAGAGCTATGGCGGCTTCCGCGCCGCCAAAGTCGCGCGCGCGCTGCAGGAAGATCAGGGCATCGTCGTTTCCGGCATCCTGATGGTGTCGCCGATGCTCGACGGCAACTTCCAATTCGGCGGCGACCATTTCGCGCTCGGCGCCGCGCTGCAATTGCCGTCCCTGGCGGCGGCCGAGCTCGAGCGCAACGGCGCCTTCAGCTCGCAAGCGCTGGCGCAGGCCGAACATTTCGCGCTGACCGATTATCTCACCACGCTGGCCGGTCCGCCGCTCCAGGGCGACGCGGCCAAGGCTTTCTACGCGCGCGTCGCCAAGATCACCGGCGTTTCGGAGGATGCGCTGGCGCGGTCGCGCGGCTTCATCCGCGACGACTACATCAAGAATCTCGCCGCCGAACACAAGATCGTCAGCCACTACGACGCGACTTTCGCTTCGGACGACCCGTATCCCGAAACGCCGGCGGATCGCGGCCCGGACCCCATACTCGACGGAATGATTCGCGCCTATGGCGGCGCCTTCGTGGGCTATGCGCGCGACGAACTCGGCTTCAAGACCGAGATGACCTACAATCTGCTGGACGGTGCCATCTCGCGGCGATGGGATTGGGATCGCGACCGTGATCAGCCGAGCGTCATGGACGATCTGCGTGAGCTGTTGGCGCTGACGCCGTCGTTCCGGCTGATGATCGCGCATGGCTACAGCGACATGGTCACGCCTTATGCCGTGACGCGGTATTTGCTGCAGCACTTGCCGCCGCTCTCCGGCGGACCGCGCACCGCGCTGAAGCTCTATCGCGGCGGCCACATGTTTTATCTCGATCCGGATTCGCGCGAGGCCTTCACCGCCGACGCCCGCACGATGTATCCGCCACCGTGATGGTTGCCTAAGACAACTAAAACCCTCGCAACTCAATCGGCGTACGGCCGATGGCGGAGTGCAGCGCGCGCCGTTAACCCTGACCGCCCGGGTGGCGCCGGCTGTTTTCGCCGTCTCCTCGGTGATCGTTGCGGGAGCGGCGCTTTGTCTCACCTGCCGCGCCGATAAACGCGCCATGGTGCGAGAAACGCGACAATTGGCATTGCCGGCGCGAGCGCCGCGGGGCGCTACGGGCCAAAAATGGGCAGAAAATTCCCGCTGCGGCGCGGCAACGGCAGCCTCCGTGCATTGCCTTTCGCCAAGGAATACGACAATCGTTCGATTGAAGTCGCCGGTCGACTAGACGTAAATGACCGGCCCTCACGGTACCAAAAACACCTTCAAGGGAGAGGAGTGGTTATGTCCAAGGATCTTATTGGCGTCCCCATTAAGCGGCGCACCGTGCTTAAAGCCGGCCTTGCGCTCGGCGCCCTGCAAGTCGCCAGCCCGTTCGTCGTCAAGTCGCTCGCCGACGAGCCCATCAAAATCGGCCTCGACAATCCGCTGACCGGCACCTATGCCGCGCTCGGCAAGAACGAATTGATCGGCGCGCAACTCGCACTCGACCAGATCAATGCCAAGAACGGCATTCTCGGCCGCAAGGTCGAATTGCTCGTCGAAGATTCCACCAGCGCCGACGCTTCGGTCGCGGTGCAGAAGGCCAACAAGCTCATCGACGGCGACAAGGTCAACTTTCTGCTCGGCAACATCAACTCCGGGCTGGCGCAGGCAATGGCCAATGTCGCCTTCGACAAGAAGACCTTCATGATCGTTCCGGGCGGACACACCGACAGCGTCACCGGCTCGCAGTGTCATTGGAATGTTTTCCGTGTCTGCAACACCACGCGCATGGAGACCAATTCGGTTTCCAAGCTGCTGCTCGATAAGTACGGCAAGAAGTGGTACTTCATCACGACCGATTACGCCTTCGGCCATTCGCTGCAGCAGGGCTTCGAGGCGAGCCTCAAAGCCGCAGGCGGCACCGAACTGGGCGGCGACATGGTGCCGCTGCAGTCCACCGACTTCTCGTCCTACCTGATCAAGGCGCAGTCGACCAATCCGGACGCCCTGATTCTCCTTCTGGCCGGCGACGATATGATCAACTGCCTCAAGCAGGCGGTGCAGTTCGGGCTCAACAAGAAGATCCACATCGCCGGCGCGCAACAGGAGCTTGAAGTCAATTTGGGCTTGCCGCCCGAGGCGTTGTTCGGCGACTGGGTGTTCGAGTGGTACTGGAAGCAGCCCGGCGTCCCGCATCTCGAAGAGTTCGTCGCCGACGTCCGCAAGCGCAGCGGCGGCCATGTGCCCACCGCACGCACCTGGTTCGGATTCGCGGCGGTTCATAGCTGCAAGCTCGCCGCCGAGAAGGCGAAGTCGCTCGATCCGGTCAAGATGGCTCACGCCATGCATGGCCTGGTCTTGCCGCCGGAAATCGCGCTGATGCCGAACAATCCGTATTACCGCGACGGCGACAATCAGCTGATGCCGACATTGTTCGTCGGTCATTCGCAGCCGGCCCCGAAAGGCGGCGATCCGGAGGATCTGTTCGCGGTAACGCAGCTCGTCAAAGGTGACGAAGCCGCGCTGCCGGTCGACCAGACCGGCTGCCACATCGTGTGGCCGTCCTAGCCAGCTTTCGAGCGGGGACCGCAGCGTTGCGGTCCCCGATATGTTTTAGTACGGAGTGTAGCTAACAGACCGGGCAAGACCGTTAGCCGCATGGGCCCGCCCGACAGCGTGGGGCGGGCCGAGCTTTGCGGGCGGCACGGATGGGGGGTTTGCAGTCGTCGCATGTCGCAGCTGTTACTGTTCAACGTCTTCAACGGACTGATCATCGGGGCGTTCTATGCGCTGATGGCGCTCGGGTTGTCGCTGATCCTCAATCTCACCGGCGTGATCAATTTCGCCCATGGCGGCTTTCTGGCGATCGGCGGCTATCTTGCCTACACGTTGGTGCCCTATTGCGGCTTCTGGGGCGCACTGCTGCTGGCGCCGATCCTGACCGGGTTCATCGGCATCCTGGTCGAACGCGTCCTGATCCGGCGGCTTTACGGCCGCGATCCGCTCTATAGCCTGCTGCTGACGTTCGGTCTCGCCTTCATGATCGAAGACGGTACGCGTTTCATCTGGGGCGCGCAAAGCCTGCCCTATCAGATTCCGAGCTGGCTCGCGGAGCCGCTGAGCGCCGAATACTTCTTCCTGACCGGCTATCGCGTCTTCATGGTGATACTGGTTGCCGCCGCCGTGCTGGGCCTGTTCCTGATCCTGACCCGCACCCGGCTGGGCTTGCGTATCCGCGCCGGCACGCTCGATCTCGAAACTGTTTCCGTGCTCGGCGTCAATGTGCGCGCGTTGCGCAGTCTGAATTTCGGCCTCGGCATCTACCTGGCCGGGCTAGCCGGCGTCCTCGCCGTCGGCATGTTGGGGCTGCAGCCCACCGTCGGTGACAGCCTGATCATGCCGAGCTTCATCGCCATCATCGTCGGCGGTCTCGGCAGCCTGCCGGGTACGCTGCTCGGTGGGCTCTTGATCGGCGTTGCCTCGGGCGTCACCAGCGTCTATTTCCCGTCGGCAAGCGAAGCGGTGATTTACGTGATGATGGCTGCCGTGCTGATCGTGCGGCCGCGTGGTCTCCTCGGCGAAGAGGGACGCTTCTGATGCCGAGATTCGACAAGCGCGCCGGCGATATCCTGGTCTGGGTTCTGCTGCTGACCGCTCCGTTCTGGATGACCCATGTCGGCAGTTACGTCGAGTTGGGCAGCCGCGTGCTGGTCTATGCGCTGGCCGCGATGGCGCTCAATTTTCTGCTCGGCTATACCGGTGTCTTGTCCTTCGGCCACGCCGCCTATTTTGGCCTCGGCGCGTACGGCACCGCCCTCACCATCAAGTATCTCTATCCGAGCACGCCGGTTGGCATGTTGGTTGGGATCGTCGTCGGTACGGTCGCGGCGGCGATCGTCGGCCCGATGATCGCCCGGCTGCGCGGCATCTATTTCGCCATGTGCACCATCGCCTTCGGCCAGGTATTCTATTTCATCGCCTTTCAATGGAGCTCGGTCACCGGCGGCGACGATGGCGTCAGCGCTTGGCACCGCATGCCGCTCAATCTGGGTTTCACCACCCTCGACATCCTTCAGAGCAGTAGGGCGTTCTATTACTTTGTGCTGGCAGTGTTTGCGGTTTGCGCGGCGGCGATGGCCTTTCTTCTGCGTTCGCCGTTCGGCCGTACGTTGCTCGCCATCCGCGAGAACGAGCGCCGTGCGCGCTTTCTCGGCATCCCGGTCGACCGGCACATCTGGATGTCCTGGGTGATCTCAAGCTTCTTTGTCAGCGTCGCCGGTACGCTCTATGCGCTGTTGAACAACTTCGTCGATCCGCGCGCCGTACGCTGGGATCAATCGGGCATGTTCGTGATCATGGCGGTGCTCGGCGGCATGAGAAGCTTCTGGGGACCGCTGATCGGCGCCGCGATCTTTATCGTGCTCGAGGATTACCTATCGAGCCTCACCCAGAACTGGGAATCCTTCATCGGTCTCTTTTTCGTACTGATCGTGTTATTCTTCCCGCGCGGCGTCCTTGGCATCGTCAGACGAAAGGCGACAACGTGAGCCTGTTGCGTGTTGAAAAAGTCTCCAAGCACTTCGGCAGTCTGGTCGCCGTCAACGACGTATCGATGACGGTGGAGCCCGGCGAATTGCGGGCCGTCATCGGCCCCAACGGGGCCGGGAAGACCACGTTCTTCAACCTGATCAGCGGCTTTCTCACACCAACCTTCGGCCGCATCGTCTTCGACGGGGAAGACGTTACGCAGATGCTGCCGGCGCGCCGGGTCTGGCGCGGTATGGCCCGGACGTTCCAGATCACCGAAGTCTTCCCGGAGCTGACGGTCCGGGAAAACTTGCGCATCGCGGTCGAGGTCGCTAGCGGCTATCGGCTGCGGGTCTGGCAATCGCAGGACGTCGACGGCGAGGTTAGAGCGCGCGTCGTCGATCTTCTGGAAATGAGCGGCTTGACCGAAAAGGCCGATCGGCTGGTCGGCGAGCTCGCCCACGGCGATCAGCGCGCGACCGAGATCATGATGGCACTAGCGCTCAAGCCGCGGCTCTTGCTGCTCGATGAGCCGACCGCCGGCATGGGCGACCAGGAAACCTACGATATTACCCAACTGATCAGGAAGCTGCACCACGACCAGAAACTGACGATCGTTCTGATCGAGCATGACATGCGCGTCGTATTTCATCTCGCCGACCGCATCATGGTGCTCGATCAGGGCAAATTCCTTGCCGAAGGCACGCCGCCGGAAATCGCCGCCAACGAGGCGGTTCAGGCGGCGTATTTGGGAAAGGTAGCAGCGTGAGCGCCGTCGTGCTTGAGGCCGAAGGCCTGCAAACCTATTACGGCAAGAGTCACATCTTGCACGGCGTCGGCCTCGACGTGCGCGAGGGCGAGATCGTCGCCTTGCTCGGCCGCAACGGTGCCGGCAAAACCACCACGCTGCGCAGTCTCGTCGGCCTCACCCATGCGCGTGACGGCGCCGTGCGCATTTTCGGTCATGCCACCACCGACTGGCCGCCGTACCGGATCGCCGCCCTTGGCGTCGGCTACGTGCCAGAGGGCCGCCGCATCTTTCCCAATTTGACAGTCGAGGAGAATCTGAAAGTTCCGCTTGAGCGGCCCGGTCCGTGGACCATACCGCGCATCTACGAACTGTTTCCGCGGCTGGCGGAACGCAAGAACAACAAGGGCCGGCAGCTGTCCGGCGGCGAGCAGGAGATGCTGGCAATTGCCCGCGCCCTTTTGCTGAATCCCAAAGTCCTGTTGCTCGACGAGCCCAGCCAAGGTCTCGCGCCCTTGATTGTTCAGGACGTGTTCAAGGTTGTCACCTCGGCGCGCGAGCAGGGAATTTCTGTGTTGTTAGTCGAGCAGAACGTTCGCGCTGCCGTGGAAGTCGCCGATCGCGCGTTCGTGCTGGACGACGGCCACGTTGTTTATTCCGGGCCGGCGGCGGAATTCGCCAAGGACGAAGAGCGGGTGCGCTCGCTCGCCGGCGCCAGCGCCGAGGAATGGACGCCGAGAGCGTAACGCGCGATTGATTTTTTTCGGCGCGCGAAGGCGGTCAGCTGGATTTAAACGGATCGAGCCCGTATTTGGCGCACATCGTGCCGACGAGGGATTTGTCTTTGCCGCCGGCGATCAGGCCCATCACCGCGGATTTGACCCGGTTGTTCGCCATCTGCGCTTCCACGATATAGGCCTGTTGGCCGCTATAGGCGGGGTAGGGGCTTTGTGCGTCTACGACGCCGCAGTAATTGATGGATTGATCGTTCACGATCGTCGGGATTTTCGCCCAACGATATTTGGCCGAAGCCGGATTACGCAGCGACTCTCCGACCGCCTCCATGATTGCTTTTTTCTCTGCCGCGGTGAGGTCCCGCATCGGGACGTTGACGCTCGCCGACGCGGTGTCGCTGTCCGTTGCGGCCGAGCTGCTGCCGGCCGATGCGGCCGCATTGCCTTGGGTTCCGGTCGTGGCGCAGCCGCAAAGGCCAAAGCCAATGGCCAATGATGCGGCAATCACGCTGAATCTGAATGCTTGCACGTTTCGTCCGTTGTTGAATTTAGCGGTAAAAAGATCGGCCTAATTTCCGGTGCTGCTCGACGTCCGGATTTGCCCGATGGTGACGCGTGGAGCTGGCGTCGGCGTGGCGCGTACCATACGCGACTCGGGCTCGCCATTGGGACCGATCGTGTAGACATGATTGTTGATCATGGCGCGGCCGTCGCGCGTCGGACTGCTCATTTCCTTGACGTTATCGCTGACGAGTGTTTCCGCCGCGTCCGGATGTCCGGTATTCAACAGGCGAAGATGCGTAACGAAAACCTTGGGATAGATCAGGCTCGACGCCGGCACCTTCAGGCCCATGAAATTCGCAACGTCGCCGACGAAGGCGTTGCAGTTATACAGCTCCGCGCTCCACACATGCGAACGGCTCTGTAGCTCTCTGACATAAGCCATTACGCGATCGTACTCGTCCTTGTTCATCAGCACGCGATAGCGGGCCGTGACGTATTTATTCTCGAGGTCGCCGTCGGTCCAACCGGTTTCAGCGGGCACCGGGACGTAATGCCCGATGACCCAAGCGGTGGAATCATCCCCGACAGGGGAAAGGCCCGCAACACTGTCCTTGGTCGGCGGCACGCCGACCCGGCCGTGGACGATATATGTGTGACCGTAGTCCCAGGCATAGCGGGCGCGGAACTCGATGTAATAGTCGCCGGACCCGGAAGTAACGGCGGGTGCCCGGGAAACCGCGGTTCTGAGGATGGTCCGCGAATCTTGTGCGCGGGCTGTGGAAAACCCGAGCCCGACCGCCGCAGCCATAATCAATGCGATCCCGAGCCAAATCGGGCTGATCAGGGCGCTCAGTCTATGCCGCATGCAAACCTCCGAGTGACCACGAGCAAGGCGCCCCAGCAATCGAAGTAACCGGACAGCCGGCTAAGTTCGTAGCCGTAGCGCGATTCGGCGCCCGTATCAGCGCGTCGTTAGGCTCAGCGTCCCCAGTCACCGAATGCTAGCAATAATTGGCCTTTGGCCGGTGGCAAATGTTCGGCAGGGATTCTGGATTTTGGTCGGTGCGCTATATTTGCAACGGTGCGCCTGCGGCCGAGTGAAACATCGAAAAATCGTCGAAGATGCCGGCCGCGCGCTTCGATTTTGGGCTCGCCGGAGGGGGTGATGTGGGTCATTGGCCCAGTTCGCATTGGCGTTGAGGCGCACAGCGGAAAAAGTGGCAAATGGAACCGGAAACGCGGCCAAATCGGATCGTGAGTGTGTCTTTTCAGCACTAGAGGAGCGCCGGCACCCCCTGTATGGTTAACTCTGTCATGACAAGGGGGAGTTCCCTATGAAGAAGATCGTTATTGCAACGGCCACGGTGTTAGCTCTCCTGAGCATCGCTGGCTGCGCTCAGACCGGTAAGGGTAAGGCCCCGCCGCCGGTAGTTACCAAGGGGTAATGCCGTACGGCATTAGTATGGGGGAAGGGCCGGCTTCGTGCCGGCCCCTTTCTTTTTAGGGGACCGCTTCACCCCTGTCGAAGTCCGCCGCGCCGGATTATTCAGCCGCCCGCTTGCGCGCCAGTTCCGCCGCAGCCCGGTCATAGGCTTCCTCGCGCGCCAACTGCTCCTTCAGCCCGACCAGCCCGTAGTAATCGTCGAGCGGCAGCAGATGCTCAAACGTCGGGGTCAGCGAATTCTCGCGCTTGAGGATACGCAGCACATTGCGCACCGCCTGCGCCGCGGCGAACAGCGCGAGTGACGGGAATGTCGCGGCGACCGCGCCGGCCGCCTCCAAATCCTCAAGGCTGCGCTGCTTAAGCCCGGCCGCCTGCGACAGCGTCGCCATGTGCGGTCCGCCGACTTCGCGAATGATGCGCTTGATTTCGTCGATGGTATCGACCCCCATGGGCTTTGCCATGTCGGCGCCGGCCGCCATGAACAGCTGCGCACGTTCGATCGCCGCGTTGAGGCCATCGACGCCGGCGGCGTCGGTGCGGCCGGCGATGAAGAAATCGGGATCGCGCCGGGCATCGAGCGCGGCCTTGATCTTAGCCAGCATCTGCTCGACCGGAATCACCTGCTTGCCCGGTAGATAACCGCAGCGATTGGGAAAGACCTGATCGCTGATGAAGACGCCGGCCAGGCCCGCGGCCTCGAAGGCGCGGATCATCTGCCGCACATTGTTCACCCCGCCGAAACCGGTGTCGGCGTCGACATAGACCGGAATATCGACGGCAGCCGCGATGCGCCCGTAATGCTCGGCATAATCGCGCATATTGGATTGCCCGGTGTCGGGCTGCGCCAGCATCGAGCCGATGGCCGCATAGCCGCCGGCGCAGATCGCTTCGAAACCCTCCGCTTCCATGATCCGTGCCGACAGCGCGTCATAGGCGCCAGGCATCAGCACCAGGCGCTTGCCCGCCATGATCGCCCGGAATTTCTTGCGCACGCTCATTACGCGGCCTCCCTCTTGTTTCTCTGCGTCTTCGGTCGATTAACGGCTGTCGTGCGCGCTCTGCAACCAGGGCTGCGCCATGGCGGCCCGTTGTTCCCAGCGGATGATGTCATTCATGTATTTGAGAGTGAGCCCGATATCGTCGAGCCCCTCAAGGAGCCGGGTGCGATCGGCCGCGGCGATTTCGAAAGCAAGGTCTGCTCCGCCCGGGCCGCTGATGCGTTGCGTTACCAAATCGACGGTAAACGGCGCTCCACCGTCGGCGGCGACGACGCGTGCGATGAAAGCGTCGGCGTCGTTGGCCTCGAGCACCACCGGCAACAGCCCATTCTGCAGGCAATTCTCGCGATAAATGTCGGCGAAGCTTTTCGCCACGATGACGCGGATATCGTTTGCCAGCATCGACCAGACGGCGGATTCACGCGATGAGCCGGCGCCGAAATTATGCCCGGTAACCAGAATGCCCGCGTTGCGGAATTGCGGTTTGTTGAGGACAAATTCCGGATTCTCGCTGCCGTCTTCGCGGCGCCGCGCGCGGTGAAACAGCATCGTCTTGTAATCCTCTTGCAGGCCGCGCGCGTGCAGGACCGGCGCGATCTGATCGGTGTTGATATCATCGCGCAGAAGCGGCGCGGCAATGCCGGCGTGGCTGGTGAAAGGCTGCATCAGGCGGCCCCCACCATCAGCCGGCGCACATCGGTGATGCGTCCGGCAATGGCGCTGGCCGCCGCGGTGGCCGGACTCGCGAGATGCGTGCGGACTTTTGGTCCTTGGCGGTTTTCGAAATTGCGGTTGGTGGTCGATACGCAGCGCTCGCCGGGCTGACCGCGGTCGCCATTGCCGCCTGCGCACATGGAGCAGCCCGACTCGCCCCAGAAAAATCCGGCGTCGCGGAACACGCGGTCGAGCCCTGCGGCTTCCGCCTCGCGCTTCACGCGCGATGAGCCGGGCACCACCATGGCCGTGACACCTTCGGCGACGCGCCGGCCACGGACCACGGCCGCCGCAGTCTCCAGATCCGGCAATCTCGCGTTCGTGCATGACCCGATAAAAACGCGGTCGACCGGTAAACCGGCGAGCGGCGTTCCCGGCGCAAGCCCCATGTAAGCGAACGCGCTTTCGGCGGCGGCCCGCCTTGCGGGCTCGACCGCACTCGGCTTCGGTACCCGGCCGGAAATCGCCACGACCTGGCTCGGATCGGTTCCCCACGTGATCTGCGGCTCGAGCGAGGAACAATCCAGCCCGACCTCGCGGTCGAAAACGGCGTCGTCGTCGGTCTGCAATGTCCGCCAAACTTTGAGCGCGCGGTCCCACTGGGCGCCCTGTGGGACATAAGGCCGTCCGTAAAGCCAGGCGAAGGTTGCCCCATCGGGAGCGACCAAGCCGGATCGGCCGCCCATCTCGATGTTGAGATTGCATAGCGTCATGCGCTGCTCGATCGGCAGGCTGCGCGTCGCCGTGCCGGCATATTCCACGGCGTGACCGCGCGCTCCGGCGACCCCGAGTTCGGCGATGAGCCGCAAGGCGACGTCTTTCGCATTTACATGCGGGCCGAGGTGCCCATCAAGCCGCACCCGCATGCGCTTCGGCCGCTTTAACGCCATCACCTGCGTGACCAGGATATGGGCGAGTTCGCTGGTGCCGCAGCCGAAAGCGAGCGCTCCGAGCCCACCGACGGTGCTGGCGTGGCTGTCGGGGACGGCGTGCGTCGCGCCCGGCAGCACGATGCCAAGTTCCGGCGCCACAACATGCGAAATGCCCTGATCGGGATCGCCGAGGTCGAACAGCCTGATGGCACTCCTCTCGCAGCCATCCCGCATGGCCTTGATGAAGGCGCTTCCCGACGGGTTAGTGTCGTCGTCCCGGCCCGGCTGGGTCGCCACCGTGTGGTCCTGCACTGCAAAGGTCAAATCGGGCCGATGCACTTTTCGCTGCTGCTTCTGCAACTTCGTGAAGGCATGATGGGCGTGCAGTTCGTGCAGGACGTGACGGTCGATATACAGGAGGTCGCGGCCGTCGGCCCGTTGACCGACGCAGTGGAAGTCCCAGATCTTGTCGAACAAAGTGCGGGGCGGGGCGGCTTGCATGGCAGTTGATATCTAGCGCCGCAACCCGGCCCGGAGCAACCCGCCTAGAACAGGACGGTGCCATGCCACGTATCGTCGGTATCGACCATCTGGTCTTGAGCGTCGGCGACTTTGCCCGCTCCAAGCAATTCTATGACACGCTCCTAAATTTCCTCGGCTTCACGCTGAAGCACGAATACGAGGACATGGCCGGCTGGAGCAACGGCAAGACATTGTTCTGGATCGCCGCCGCCGACGCCGAAGGCAGGAAACACCAATACCGCAAGGGCGACATTGGCTTTCACCACTACGCCTTCGAGCTTGCGAGCCGCGATGCGCTCGGCGCCTTTCTGGAAAAGAACGGCATGACCGTCGTCGATCCGCCGGGCGAGTATTACGGCCGCAATTACTATGCCGTCTATTTCACCGATCCAGACGGTATGAAGCTTGAAGGCATGATCTGGGCGCCGCCGCCGAAGCCGCGTAGTGCCGCCGGACGCGCCACAGTGTCGCGAACCAAGGCCGGGAAAAAGCGCAGAACCTAAAGCCTGGCGAGTGCGGCTTGAGGCATGTGTGCTTACGATGCCGCGCGCAACAGCTGGCGCGTGTGCGCGACCACGTTGTTGCGGCCGCGCCGCTTGGCGGCGTAGAGCGCACTATCGGCCGCTTCGACCAAATCGGCGGTGGTCTGGAATTTATCCGGCATGACGGATTCGACGCCGATGCTGATCGTGACGAGACCGCAGGGCGACTCCGAATGGTTGATCGAGAGGTCCTCGACCGCCCTACGCGCGTCCTCGGCAATCTCGGCGGCCCGGTCGATGTCGAGGCCGGGCAGCAAGAGCGCAAATTCCTCGCCGCCATAGCGGGCGACAAGCACCGCTTCGTCCAGCGTCACCAGCGACAGCGTCTCGCCGACCGCACGCAGACAGGTGTCACCCGCGACGTGGCCGTAACGGTCGTTGAATAGCTTGAAGTGGTCGATGTCCACCATCATGAGCGCGAGCGGCCGACATTTTTCCATGGCCCGCTGCCATTCACCTTCGATCTGGCGATCGAAGCCGCGGCGGTTGGCGAGCCCGCTCAATCCATCGAGGCTCGCCAACTCTTCCAGGTGCTCATTGGCGATGTGCAATTCTTCTTCGCGCGCGGCGAGCTTGGCGGCCATATCATCGAGCGCCGCTGCGAGCGGCGCGAATTCGGCAACCCAGGGCTCTTGCGCGGCGCGCACATGAAGGTCGCCGCGGCCGAAACGCGCCGCGGTGCGCACCAGCGAACGAATCGGCCGCACCACAAGCTGTTCACCGCCAAACCAAGCCAGCAGCAATACGAAAACGCAGAATACGCCGAGCTGCAGGTAGGTGTAATCGATTTTGCTGTCGATGCCGCTGTGCACGGTAACGTCGTCGAGGCCGACCGCCAGCCGCGCGTCGGTGTCCGGCACGCGGACATAGGCGAAGATGCGGCGAACGCCGTCGAAACCCGTGGCCGTCAAGGTACCTTCGTCGCCGCTAAGCATCGCCTGCGTCAACGCCTCAGCGCCGAATCGCCTGCCGATAAATTGCTGCTGATCGGTCGAACCGGCGACGAGGGTGCCGTTGCCGTCGATCACCATCACCGCGGCGCCCGGGTGCTCCGCGGCGGCCGCGGTCAGTTCGACGATCCATTGCAGATTAATCACCGCGAGCACGACGCCATTGACCGAACCGTCGTCGGCGATGACCGGGTAGGTCGCGACCAGACTGGGCGCCTGGTTGACGTGATTGATCAGATAATTACTGAGCTCAAATTCTCTGGAACGCAGCGCGCTTTGGAAATGCGGACGGTCGGAAACATTCAAGCCGACCGCCAGGGGTTCGGTCGAACATGCGATACGGCCGTCGGCACCGGCGATGGAGACGTCGCGGATCCACGGGATTTTTGACATCATATTCGCCAGCGTGCGGTCGCAGCTCGATGCGTCGGCCGGCAGCTTGGGATAGACGCGCGCCACGAGTTGGACCACGGCGCGAACCGAGTAGATGATGTCTTGCTGGGCCTGGGCGCCGCGCCGGGCGAGTTCCGCCGCCTCGACATGAGCGCGTTCGGTGCGCGCAACGCGGGCTTGCTCCAAGCCGCGCACGCGCTCAACCATCAAAGGCGCGGTCGCCAGAAGCGCCAACACGATCAGGCGCGCGCGAATGCTCAAAATCGGCTTGTGACGCCGCACCGCTTGCGCGTTAGCTCGATCGTCGGACATTTGACCCCTCGCACCCAGGGTCTACAAACTAGCGGTTGCGCGTAAAGACGGACCTTGCGCTGCCGCTAAATTCTGCGCGCAATCATTCATCACACGGAAACCATGAGCGTGAACGAAACCGCCGATACCGCCATCCACTCGGTCCGCGAGGACATCGCGCGGGCCTGCCGCGATGCCGGCCGCGATCCGGCGAGCGTCACGCTGGTCGCGATCTCAAAAACCTTCGGAGCTGACGCCATCGATCCGATCATTGCCGCCGGTCAACGGGTCTTTGGCGAGAACCGCGTTCAGGAGGCTAAGGCCAAATGGCCGCCGCTGATCGCGCGGCAGGTTTCGCACGACGGCGCGATTGAACTGCATCTCGTGGGGCCGCTGCAGTCGAACAAGGCGAAGGACGCCGTAGCGCTGTTCGATGCCATCCACTCGGTCGATCGGCCGAGTCTTGCCGCCGCGCTGGCGAAGGAAATCGCGGCGCAGAAGCGGCAGCTCTTGCTGTTTGCGGAGATCAATACTGGCGCTGAAGCGCAAAAGTCCGGTGTGTTGCCCGACCAGGCGGATGATTTTCTCGCCGCCTGCCGCGACCGGTACGGTCTCGTCATTTCCGGGCTGATGTGCATCCCGCCGCACAATGAAGCGCCGGCGCCGCATTTTGCGCTGACCGCCAAGATCGCCCGCCGCAACGGATTGAAGCTCTTATCGATGGGAATGAGTGCCGATTTTCCCGTGGCGATCGCTTTCGGCGCAACCCATGTGCGGCTCGGCAGGGCAATTTTCGGCAACCGGCCAGCGATTAAGAATGAATTGTGATTCGTGTCTTCGTCGAGATGTGCCGGAGCAGTTGCAGCAAATCGCTCCGCTGTAGCGCCACGCACCCGGCCGTCGGTGCAAAGCCCTGGCGCGCGACGTGGATAAATATCGCACTGCCGTGCCGCGCCACTCGCGGCCGGGTGTTGTGATCGATCTCGATTATAAGGTCGTAGAGGCCATCCTCCCGGCGAAGTCTGTCGCCTGGTTCATTGGCCGATCTAAGGAACGCGCGGTTATAGCGCCGGTCCGTCGGATCTTCGCACCAGGCATCGTTGGGTCCTATCCGGCGGACGGGCAGAAACGTCGTCGGCCGAGGCAGCCGATCGGCTCGCCACCACAGCCGGATCGGGCGAAATCGGCCGGCGGGTGTGCTGCCGTCACCTTCGCGCTTGTGGGCTTTGATAGAGCCTCGGCCCAGCGCCACCGGCAACGGCCGGAGAGCGCCGGCCGTCAGCCAGCCTTGCCGGCCGTCGCCCGAACGGGCACGTATATGAATGAAACGAACCGACTTTTGCCGCATCGGGACCCCCGATTCCCAACCTGCGCTTGCTCCTGTATCGTGAATGCTCATATCTCGCGCTTTGCGGCGCGGCAAAAGGATAGCGGGCCGGGACTTTTATGCCGAATACGCGGAAGATTCTCATCGTCGACGACGATCCCGAATTGCGGGAGGCGCTGGCTGAGCAGCTCTCTTTGCACGAAGAGTTCGAGGTCGAAGCGGTCGACACCGGCAGCAAAGGAGTGCAGTCCGCCAAGACCGGACAGATCGATCTGGTGATCATGGACGTCGGCTTGCCCGACATCGACGGCCGCGAAGCGGTGCGTCTTTTGCGCAAGAACGGCTTCAAGGCGCCGATCATAATGCTCACCGGTCATGACACCGATTCCGACACCATCCTCGGCCTCGAATCGGGCGCCAACGATTACGTCACCAAGCCGTTCCGTTTCGCGGTGTTGCTGGCGCGCATCCGCGCTCAGCTACGCCAGCATGAGGCGAGCGAAGATGCGGTCTTCGCCATCGGGCCCTACACATTCCGGCCGAGCTCGAAACTCCTGCTTAATCCAAAGGGCAGCAAAGTACGCCTCACCGAAAAAGAGACGTCGATCCTGCGTTATCTGTATCGCGCCGGTCAGCGGCCGGTGTCACGCGAGACGCTGCTACAGGAAGTGTGGGGCTACAATTCCGGCGTCACGACCCATACGCTGGAAACTCACATCTACCGCTTACGGCAGAAAATCGAAAAAGACGCCGCGGCCCCCGCCATCCTGGTCACCGAGGCCGGCGGCTATAAATTGGTGCCATGATTGCGGGATGTCATGACCATCGAGGACGATATCGCGTTCCTTGAGCAAGTGCCGATGCTTCGCCGCCTGGGCGTCGACGCCTTGCGCATCCTCGCGATCGGCGCCGAAAGCTATTCGGTGCAGGCTGACCAGGTGCTGTTTACCGCCGGCGACGCCGCCGACTGCGCCTTTATCGTTCAGCAAGGCTCCTTTGCGCTAAAGCCGCAGCGGCAAGGCGAAGCCGAGGTCGTGGCCGCGCCGGGCACTTTGCTCGGCGAAACCGCCTTGCTTGCCGACACCATCCGTCCCGCCAGTGCCGTCGCCCGTGAAGATTCCGTGGTGCTGCGGATCTCGCGCACCATGTTCGTAAAAATGCTCGAAAGCTACCCGGAGGCCGCGCACCGGGTGCGCGATTTGATCGCTTCGCGCGCCGACCAATGGGCGCGCGAGATGGAGAAGATCCGCGCCACGCTGGCCCGCGGGACCGGACCGCGCGGAACATGAATTGAAAAACCGCCCACTGGTTTGCGAAACTTTCCGGGCGACGTAGCGATCACGGCTGTCGGCGATGCACGATTTCAAGGCTGACCAGGCGGGCCAGCAAGGTCGCTGGATAAAGCTGGCCGATCACGCCTTCCAGATTGGCGAGGCTCCGCGCCAGTGGGTGCACCGGGGTGATGTCGCCGTAACCCAACGTGGTCAGCGTCGAAAAGCTGAAATAGAGCAGTGCCGCGCCCGAGCCGTATTCGCTGCCGCTGTGCGGCAAATTGCTGAACGCATCGGGCACCAATACTTCCATCAGGCGATAAATTATGAAGAAAAACAGGGCGAAGTTCAGATAAAGAACGATCGCGCCCTGCACCCGATGCAGGGTTACGCGTCCCGGGCCGAATACGACTCGCGCCACGACGATGCTGAGCGCGACGATTGCCAGCATCCGCCCGCCGGCGCTCAGCCACTGCGTCGCCGGCGACGGGTCTTCGCGCCATAGCAGCGTACCGAACGGGCTGAGCAGGACGGCGATGAACACGGCAATTGCGGCAACAGGGCTGTGCCAAGTCACCGCAAGGATGGTCAGCACCAAGACTAGAAAAAGCGTAGCCAACACCGTTGAGGGCAGCACGCCCATTGCGGTCAGCGGAACGACCAGAAAAATCATAATGCTTTCGAGGACCAGGAGCACGGTCAGTCCCGGCTCCCGGGTAATCTGGTGCCATTCTTTGACGCGGCCGCGCCAGGCCGCCAGAGACATGGTGGAAGACGGTCTCATCCTACTCATGCTCTAAAGCTCGAGGGTCGCCGTCACCGGCACATGATCGGACGGCCGCGCCGCGCCCCGATAGTTTTTGGCGATGACGATATCGGCGACGCGGTCGGCGAGCATGGGCGACGTCCAGATGTGGTCAAGCCGGCGGCCGCGATCGGCGGCTTGCCAATCCAAGGCACGGTAGCTCCACCAAGTATAAAGCTTGGCCGGCTCCGGCGTATGCTCGCGCATAATGTCAACCCAGGCGCCGGGACGCAGTGCCGCAGTAAATTTCTCGCATTCGACCGGAGTGTGCGACACCACGCGCAGCATCTGCTTGTGGCTCCAGACGTCATGTTCGCGCGGCGCGACATTCAGATCGCCCACCAGGATGGCGCGCCCGGACTTCCCCGGCTGCAAAATCGCCGCGTCGCGCATCTCGTCGAGGAAGGCGAGCTTGTGGGCAAATTTCGGATTGACCTGCGGATCGGGAATGTCGCCGCCGGCAGGAACATAAAAATTGTGCAGCGTAATCGGATCGCGCAGCCCGGCGCGCTCGCCGAACACCGCGGAAACGTGGCGGCAATCGGTCTTGCCGCAGAAGCTTTGAACGTTGCGGCTTTCGAACGGCAATCGCGACACGACAACCACGCCGTGATAGCCCTTCTGGCCGTTGAGCGCGATGTGCTCGTAGCCCAACCGCTTGAAGCGCTTGCGCGGAAACGCGTCATCCGGACACTTGGTCTCTTGCAGACAAAGAATGTCCGGACGGGTCGCCTTGATGAATTTGGCGACCAGATCGATGCGCAACCGCACCGAATTAATGTTCCACGTTGTGAGCTTGATCCGCATGGCCGGAATATGGTTCAGGACCGACCATTAAACCAGCATCCGGCAGCGTCTGCGCCGGCGGATGGTCCGGTATCCACAGGGGATCGCGGCGGCGACGGTGGGCGGATCGTACGCGCCCGGGCCTTGCGCGCCGCCGAGCGGGGCTACTGATCGCTGATGCCGCCCCGATTGTTCTGGTAATTGATCACGAACAAATTGGGGTCGGGCTTTTTCGAGGTGTCGAGATTATAAACAGCGACCGTCGTGTCGAAGCCTTGCGGGTCGGTCACCGTCCACTGCTTGAGCGTGAGATCCTTAGCGTCGAACATGATCATCAGCTTGTCAGTGCCGATCATCAATTGCTTCTGCTCGATGGTGACGCTGTCGAAAGTGTCGTCGGAGGTTACGCTGGTGACGTCGGTATCGCGCAGGAGATCGATGCGGTCGGCCAGCAAATAGCGCAGCGGCGTCTGCGACAGCGGATATAAATCCTGGGTGGCGAGCTTGCGGTCGCGCACGACGACCGAGGAGCCGTCGGAGACGATATCGATCGGGCTCGGCGGATTGTATTCGAAGCGAATCCGGCCGGGCTTCTGCAGATAGAAGGTGCCTTCGGTGCGGTTACCGTCCGGGCCGATCTGGACGAAATTGCCCACCATGGTCTGGACGCTCGACAGATAGACGCTGATGCGCTCGAGAAGCGCACGCTGTTTGCCGTCGAAGGCCGTCGCCTGATTGGACGCGCCCTTGTCGGAGAACGGGAAAAAGCTGGGCGTGCTCGTTGGCGGCGACGCCGCCTGAGCCGCCGGCGAAGCCTGCGGGATCGACGGCGACGGGATCGACGCCGGCGGGATCGGAATGCCGGCGCCTGCTGCGGGCGACGAGGCAGGGGCCGCGCCGGTCTTCGGCAATGGCGCGGGCGTCGGCAGCGGCACGTTTTCAGCAAATGCGGCCGTCGATCCGAGGACAGCGAGCCCGCAGATGAACGCCACGATGGCCGTCGCCGGGCCAAGTTTAGCCATATCCCTCTCCCGCTGAATGCCTTTCGACGCACGCCCCGCGACTACGCATTGCGCTAACCGGCCGGTATGGCGAATTCGCGGCTACTCTTAGGTGATGGCTTACGGCTCGAAGCCGCGATTCTCAATAGGCTTCCTCGTCGGCGGCTTCGATCAGGATCTCGCGCTTGCCGGAGTGGTTGGGCTGTCCGACGATGCCCTCTTGTTCCATCCGCTCCATCAACGAGGCGGCGCGATTATAGCCGATCTGCAGCCGGCGCTGGATGTAGCTGGTCGAGGCCTTGCGGTCGCGCTTCACGATCTGCACCGCCTGCTGGTAGAGGTCGCCGCCCTCGGCGCCGCCCATGGCCGTTGCATCGAAAATCGGATTGCCGTCGGCATCCTGCGGTTCCTCCGCGGTGACGGCTTCGAGATATTCCGGCTGTCCCTGCGACTTGAGATGGCGCACGACTTTCTCGACTTCTTCGTCGGAGACGAAGGGTCCGTGCACGCGGCTGATGCGGCCGCCGCCGGCCATATAAAGCATGTCGCCCTGACCGAGCAGCTGCTCGGCGCCTTGCTCGCCCAAAATCGTGCGGCTGTCGATCTTGGAGGTGACCTGGAATGAAATGCGGGTCGGAAAATTGGCCTTGATGGTGCCGGTGATGACGTCGACAGAAGGGCGCTGCGTCGCCAGGATGACGTGCAGCCCGGCGGCGCGCGCCATCTGCGCCAGCCGCTGTACGGCGCCTTCGATATCCTTGCCGGCGACCATCATCAGGTCGGCCATCTCGTCGACGATGACGACGATGTAAGGCAGCGGCTCGAGATCGAGCTCCTCGTTCTCGTAGATTGCCTCGCCGGTCTCGCGATTGTAGCCGGTATGGACCGTGCGGTTGAGCTTCTCGCCTTTCTTGTCGGCTTCGGCGACGCGCGCATTGTAGCCGTCGATGTTGCGGACGCCGAGTTTCGACATCTTCTTGTAGCGTCCCTCCATCTCGCGCACCGCCCATTTCAGCGCGACCACCGCCTTCTTCGGATCGGTGACTACGGGTGTGAGCAAATGCGGGATGCCGTCATAGACCGACAATTCCAGCATTTTAGGATCGACCATGATCAGCCGGCATTGGTCGGGCTGCAGCCGATAAACCAAGCTCAGGATCATGGTGTTGATGGCGACGGATTTGCCGGATCCGGTGGTGCCGGCGATCAGCAAATGCGGCATGCGCGCAAGATCGACCAGCACCGATTCGCCGCCGATCGATTTGCCGAGGCATAGCGGCAGGCGGAACGACGAGTCGGCGTAATCGCGCGACGTGAGCAGCTCGCGCAAATAGACCTTTTCGCGGGTCGGGTTCGGCAGCTCGATGCCGATGGCGTTGCGGCCCGACACCACGGCGACGCGCGCGGACAAAGCGCTCATCGAGCGGGCGATGTCGTCGGCAAGGCTGATGACGCGCGATGACTTTATGCCCGGCGCCGGTTCGAGCTCGTAAAGCGTTACCACCGGGCCCGGCCGCGCATTGATGATCTCGCCGCGCACGCCAAAGTCACCCAACACGCCCTCGAGCGCCGTGGCGTTCTGCTGCAGAGCCTCCGTGGAAACAGTCGACCGGCCGGCCTTGGTCGGCGGCGTCAGCAATTCGACCGGCGGCAGAACATAGCCGCCGTTTGATCGGCGCGGCGCCTTCGGCGCGCGCGGCTTGCGAACGCGCGGCGCGGCCTCAGCGTCATCTTCCACCGCAGCCGCCGCTTCGTCCATGTCATCACGGTCGGCAGGCTCGAAACGCGGCTCAAGCCGGCGGCGCGGCATCGCGACCTCGCCGCCGGACGGCAGCGGCGTGCGCCGGCGGCCGAACATCAGACGCGACAGCCACGCCCGGAAACTCAACAGGCAATGCGCCGCAAAGCCGAGAGAGATCACGCCGGGTTCGTCGTCGTCTTCTTCGGCCGGCGCTTCGTCTTCTTCTTCTTCCTCTTCTTCCTCGACCTCGTGGTCATCCTCGCCGATCGGTTCGCGCCAGAGGATGCCGGCGGCGCCGGCAAAGGTGAAGAGCGCGGCCGAGCCGAGCATGATGGCGGCGCCGATCAGATGCGTTCCGGACAGTGGGGCGCGCAGGAGCATAGCCGGCAGCCGCAGCACGGCGTCGCCCACAACGCCGCCGAGCCCGGACGGCAGCGGCCAATGCGGACTGCGCGGCAGGCAAGAGGCGAAGGCCGCCGTCAGGACGGCGCCGGCGAGCCAGAGCAAAACCCGCAGGCGCTCGTGCCGCAACGGCCGGTGGCCGAGCAGGCGATAACCCCACACCGCGATCGGCAGCAACAGCGCCAGCGAGCCGAGCCCCAATAATTGCATCATCAGGTCGGCGGCGATCGCGCCGGGCAGGCCGAGGAGATTATGCACCGGAGCGTCGGTGGCATGGCTCAATGATGGATCGTGCACCGACCAAGTGGCAAGCGCGAGAGCTGCGATTATGGCCAGGCTGATCAGCGCCAAGCCGCCGACCTCGCGCAGCCGGCGCTGCAAAATGCCGCCGAGCTGGCCGGAGAGATACGCCATTCCATCGAGGCTGCGGTCGATCATCGACATCGCGGCGTCCCACTCTCGTCATTGCGAGGGGCGTTAGCGACGAAGCAATCCAGAGCAGATGCCAGCGGCTCCTGGATTGCTTCGCCTTCGGCTCGCAATGACGAAAAAATATTCGATGGCGTCATCTGATCACCCCAACACTTCGACGATGCGGTGCATCGCCTCGGCAGTGATCTCGTTGTTGTGCACCATGGCAACGCGAATGTAGGCGTCGCCGGGATTGGAGCCGTCGGCCTGCTCGCGCGCCAGGTAGCGTCCGGGCACCACGCGCAAGCCGCCCTTGCGCCACAGCTCCAGCGTCGCGGTCTCGCTGCCGCCCTGCGCCGAGACGTCGAGCCAGAGGAAGAAGCCGCCGGCGGGCCGCTCATAGCCATAACGGTCGCCGATGATCCGGTCGGCGAGGTCGAATTTTTCGCGATAGAGCCTGCGGTTTTCCTCGACATGCGTTTCGTCGTTATAGGCGGCGATGGCGACGCGCTGCATCGGTGTCGGCACCATCGGCGCGGAGACATTGCGCAATTCGAGAAAGCTGCGCATGAAGCTCTTGTCGCCGGCGGCAAAGCCGATGCGCAGGCCGGGCAGACTCGATCGCTTGGACAGCGAGTGAAAGATGACGACGTTGGCGAAGTCGGCGCCGGCCGCTTCGAGCATGCCGTGCGGCGGCCGGTCGCTGTAGATTTCGCAATAGCATTCGTCGGAGAAAATCAGGAAGCCGAAGCGCCGCGCCAGCGCGGTGAGTTTTTCCAGATAAGCGAGATCGGCGACCGCGCCCTGCGGGTTGGACGGCGAGGCGATGTAGAACGCCACCGTGCGCGCCAACAGTGTTTCGTCGAGCGCGTCGAGATCGGGCAGGAATCCGGTCTTGCGGGTGGTCGGCAAAAAAACCGGCTCGCAATTGGCGCCGACCGCGCCGGCGGCATAGGCGGCATAAAACGGATTGGGAATGAGCATGGCGGGCCGGCCCTGACGCGGCGCCACCCAGTTCCCGGCGGCAAGCGCCGCGAGGAAAAGCCCCTCCCGGGTGCCGTTGAGCACCAGCACTTCGCTTGCGGCATCGACCGGGCGTGCGAGCTTATAGCGGCGGCCAAGCCAGCCGGCGACGGCGACGCCGAATTCGTCGAGCCCCTTGTTCGCCGGATAGCGGCCGAATTCAGCAACGTGCGCCGCGATGATCGGCGCGACGAACGGCGGGATCGGATGCTGCGGCTCGCCGACGGCAAGACTGATCGGCGGCTTGCCGGGCGGCGTGGCGCCGAGCAATTCGCGCGAGCGCACGAACGGCGACCGCCCGTTGGGCGCGTGGACCGAGGCGTCGCGCGCTTCGGCGCCGAAAGCGATGGAGGCAGATTCGCGGGTCATCCTGTACATCAATCAACAGCGGGGCGGCCCGCCGCATCACCGGTCTCCTAGCATAGGTTCGGCGAGGTTAAGACCCGATTAACCATCTAGCCTGACCTGGTCGTTCCGGGACGCGCCAAAGGCGCGGGCCCGGAATCCATAACCCCGGTGCATGCCGGATAGGCTCCGCGTCCGTTCTGCGCGTTCCGGGCTGCGGGCCGCCCCGGAATGACGCTTACGCCGCGATCTTCACGTATTCGAAATCGCCCGGCTTGTTGTCGATGCCGATGCGCGGCGGTGCGATCCAGCCGGCGAACTGGCCGGGCTCGGTGACCGGCTTCATCAGGCTGCCGATGAAGTCGCCGTCGTCCTTGGACGGCAGCCATCGGCTCTTCTCGCGGTCCCAGGTCGTCTCGTCGACGATGACTCCTGCCGGCGAGACATGCACGTCCTTGAACTCGCCGATCAGCCGGTGGAAGCCGACATGCGGCAGCTCAAGTTTGAAGGCAACGCCGGTCTTGTCGATGATCTTATTCCAGCGGTCGATGCCGCGCTGACAGTCGGCGGTGTAATCGTCACGCAGCCGCATATTGATCGCGGTCAGCGCCGGCTCCTCGACCCGTTTGATCGCGCCGTCGACGAATTTGAGCACCGGATAGGTGGCGTGTTCGAGCCGGTGATCGTCGTCGATCTTGGTTTCTTGGAAGCGCCCCTTGACCCCGGCGGTAAAGGTGTTTGCCGCATTGGTGGAAACCTCCGAGCCAAACAGGTCGAGCGACAGCGTGTAATGCAAATTGAGCTTTTTCTGAATGGTCGGCAGATCGATGACGCCGAGCGCGCGAATCTTGTCGATCGCGTTCGGATCGTCGATGCCGGCTTCCTTCATCGCCTGGCAGGTGCGCTGGATGGTGCGGCCGACGCCGGTCTCGCCGACGAACATGTGATGCGCTTCCTCGGTGAGCATGAAGCGGCAGGTGCGCGACAGCGGATCGAAGCCCGATTGCGCCAGGCTTTCCAGCTGCATCTTGCCGTCGCGGTCGGTGAAGAAGGTGAACATGAAGAAGGCGAGCCAATCCGGCGTCACCTCGTTGAAGGCGCCCAAGAGGCGCGGCGTGTCGCGGTCGCCGGAGCGGCGGCGCAGCAGGTCTTCCGCTTCCTCGCGGCCGTCGGGGCCGAAATATTTCTGTAAGAGGTAGACCATCGCCCACAGGTGGCGGCCTTCCTCGACATTGACCTGGAACAGATTGCGCAGATCGTAAAGCGACGGCGCGGTGGCGCCGAGCCGGCGCTGCTGCTCCACCGATGCCGGTTCCGTATCGCCTTGGACAACAATGAGCCGACGCAGCATGGCGCGGTATTCGCCCGGCACTTCCTGCCAGGCCGGCTGGCCCTTGTGGGCGCCGAACGGAATTTTACGGTCTTCGATCGCGGGCGCGAGGAGGATGCCCCAGCGGTATTCCGGCATGCGGACATAGCCGAA
>DATAWA010000161.1:0-1953 GCA_036267435.1 Xanthobacteraceae bacterium
CATCCTGTGGGCGAGCCAGTAAATCAGGTAGAACGCGCCAGCGCGCCGTCAATCATATCGATGGCGTTTTGCACGCCATAGGCGGCAACAAACGAGCCGAAGCGCGGGCCGCGCTCCTGGCCGAGCAACACCTGATAGAGCATGTTGAACCAATCGAGCGTGACGCCGGGCTGGCCGTCCTTGGCCTTTTTCTTGTGGTCGAGAAACGGCTCGCGGCGGCCGACCTCATAAACCACGTCCTGTATTGCCTGCCCGTCAGCGTCCGCCGGCAATTGCGACAAGGCATCACGCAGATCGATCAAGGCCGCGCGTTCGGCCGCCGACGGCTCGCGAAATTGTTTTTTCGGCGCGACAAAGTCGCGATAGTAATTGATCGCGTAATGGACCAGCGCGGCGAGCCGCGGATGGGTCCGTTCGGTCACACCGGGCCGGTAACGGCCGATAAAGCCCCACAGTGTCTCGGCATTGGCGGCATTCGACGCGGTGACGAGCGACAGCAGCATCGCGAACGGCACCGGATTGTCGGGCTGCGGCGGCGCGCCGCCATGGATATGCCAGACCGGATTGCCGAGCTGCTCCTTCGGCGCTTGCCGCGGATAGGCATCGAGGAACTGCAGGTAGTCGTCGACATGCCGCGGGATGACATCGAAATAGAGCCGCTTCGCCGCTTTCGGCTCGCGATACATGAACAGCGACAGGCTCTCCGGGCTGGCGTAGCGCAGCCATTCCTCGATGGTCAGGCCGTTGCCCTTTGACTTCGAGATTTTCTGGCCGTTCTCGTCGAGAAAGAGTTCGTAATTGAAGCCTTCCGGCGGCGTGCCGCCAAGGGCGCGGCAAATTTCCCCGGAAAGCTTGACCGAGTCGATCAGATCCTTGCCGGCCATCTCATAATCGACGCCGAGCGCCACCCAGCGCATGGCCCAATCCGGCTTCCATTGCAGCTTGCAACGGCCGCCGGTGACCGGCGTGGTGACGCGCTCGCCGGCATTCTCGTAGGTGATCGTCCCGGCCTTGGCATCGTGTGCGATGACCGGCACCTGCAAGACGACCCCGGTCTTCGGATCGATCGGCAGGAAGGGTGAATAGGTCTGCGCGCGCTCTTCGCGTAACGACGGCAGCATGACTTCCATCACCTCTTCGAAATGCCGCAAGACGCTCAAAAGCGCCTCATCGAAGCGCCCCGACGTGTAGCAGGCAGTCGACGACATGAACTCGTAGTCGAAGCTGAACTGGTCGAGGAAGGCGCGCAGCCGCGCATTGTTGTGAGCGGCAAAACTGTCATGGGTGCCGAAGGGATCCGGTACTTGGGTGAGCCGCTTGCCGAGATGCTGCGCCAGCATCTCTTTGTTCGGCACGTTGTCGGGCACCTTGCGCAGCCCGTCCATGTCGTCAGAGAACGCGATCAGGCGCGTCTTGATTTTGTCGTCGGTAAGGACACGAAAAGCGTGGCGCACCATCGTCGTACGAGCGACCTCACCGAACGTGCCGATATGCGGCAGACCGGATGGGCCGTATCCGGTCTCGAAGATCACTTCATCCTTTGGCTTGCGCTTAAGCCGCGCCACGATCCTGCGTGCCTCTTCGAACGGCCAGGCATGCGACAGTTCGGCAAGTTCGCGCATGCTTGCAACCGGGGCCTCAAGAGTAGTCATCGCGTCGGGCTTTCGTCTTGTGGCGCGCGGTATAGCGTCAAACGCCGCCGGACTCAAAACGGGCTGATTGGAAAATAACGCAGCCACAGATCGGCGTAGTTGCCTTTTTCCCATTGCCGGAACAGCGCCCAGTTCAGCGCTTGCCGCAACAGATCATTGTCGCGCTTGACCGCTATGCCGACGCCTTCGCCGAAGTAGCGGCTTTCCAGATAAGGTCCGCTGCGGAACGCGCAACAGCCGCCGGAATCGGTGCCGTTGAGCCACAATGCCAGTGAAATCCCGTCGCCGAACAAAAGGTCGA
>DATAWA010000162.1:0-15659 GCA_036267435.1 Xanthobacteraceae bacterium
AGCTTCATCTGGCCAAGGATGGCGCCGGTGATCAGCACAGGCGACATGCCACCGATCTCGCCGCAGATATGTTTCCAGCTCCAGCCCTTCTCGCGCTTGATGTCGAGGAGCTTCTCGGTGAGTTCGGCTCGCGTCATGGACAATCTCCTGGCGTTGATACGGCCCGTGCCTGAAAAACGAGCAAAGCCCGTGCCAGAACGAGGACGCTTATGAAGCGACTACGGCACCATGTCGCCGATGCCCACGTTGACGCGGGCGGTTTGCAGCGAACCGTCGGGCGCCTTGTCGGCCCGTAACACCGCCACTTTGGCGCCGGGCTTGAGTTCGTCGGTGGTGCCGGAAACATACATGCGAATTTTCGCATCCGGGCCGATGATGACTTTCTGCTCACCGCCCTTGTACTTGACCATGACAACCTGGCCGTTGACGCTCGAAACCAGGTCGCCGGCTGTGCCGTTCGTCATGGTCGAGCCCGGACGGTCCCAGGGTCGGAAACCTTCGCCGGTGCCGCGCAGCGATTCGGCAAAAATCGTCACCAGGATCGCTTTTTGACTCCCATCCGGCTGCGGCATGGCGCCGACGCCGATGAAGTCATTCGGCTTTACATCGGCAAGCGTCGCCGCCTTCACGCCGAACACGTTGCCGTTGGCCAAGAGTTTTACACTCACGTCCGGCCCTTGGGCTTGCTTGATGAAAATCGTCGAGCCCTCGACTTTGTCGATCGTACCGCGGACCCCCTGTGGCGGCTGCTGCGCCAGCGCGGGCAGGGCGTCACACACTACGAATATTGCGACAACGGCGGCGATGGAGGCGAACAGTCCTGGTTTCATGGCTTCGTCCTTATTCGCCCCCGCTTACCGCCCTGGCTGAAGCTTACATCGGTGGCACGGCCCCGTCGCGGCCGACGTTAATGGCCGGCGCGGTCAAGGAGCCGTCGGGCGCCTTCTGGGCGCCGATAATAATCATCTTGGCGCCCGGCTTGAGATCAGACGCATTGCCCGGAACGAAGCGGACAACCGGCGTGTCCGGCGGAACAATGACTTTTTTCTCGCCGTCGGAATATTTGACCATGATGGTCTGGCCGTCGACGCCGGTCACCGTCGATTCAACGTCGGCGTTGGTCATCGTGCTGCCGGGCTCGCGATCCCATGGACTAAAGCGCGCGGGCACGACGCCGCGCTGCGAGTCCATAAAGATATGCAGACCGATCGCCTTCTGGCTGCCGTCCGGCTGCGGCATCGCGGTGACCCCGATGAAAGAGCCTTGCTTGATGTCCGCGAGCGACGCCTTGACCATGGCGGTGATGCGGGCGTTGTCGGCCAGTTTGATTTTCATGACGTTGCCGTCGCGCGCCTTGATGGTGAGCACGAGTCCGTCGACGGCTTGGATTTCGCCGCGAATGCGAAGGGGCTGCGGCTGCTGCGCCGCCGCCATCGGTGCCACGAAGAGCAGAGCAAATGCGGCCGCAATAATCAGCTTGAACGCTGTCATCGGTGTCCTCCCGGTGTGCCTGAAGGCGCCCCGTACCGATAACCCCGACGGCACCGCGTTATTCCGCGCGCTTTTCCTGCGCGGCCCGGATATCGGCTTCGAGCAATGCACGCAATTCCGCCGTCACTTCCGGCTTTTTCCCGAACCACTGCGTGAAGCCGCGGACCGCCTGATGCATCAGCATGCCGAGCCCGTCGGCGGTTTGTAGTCCGCGCGCCGCCGCTGCCCGAAGGAGTGGCGTCACCAAAGGGACATAGACGAGATCGGCAACAATGGCGCGGTCGGGCAGCCGCCCAACATCGAGCGCGAGTTCCGGCTGTGCCGTCATACCGAGCGTCGTCGTATTCACCAGAAGTCCAGCATCGCCAAGTGCCGTGTTGCGGGCATCCCAGTGCAGCGGATGAATGCGTTCGCCAAAGCGCTGCCGCAGCGCTTCGGACCGGGCGGGCGTGCGATTGGTGACGGCGATGTGCGCGATGCCGCGCTCCAGCAGCGCGTAGGTCACCGCGCTCGCGGCACCGCCGGCGCCGAGCACTACCGCTTTCTTCAAGCCACGATGCCAGTCGCGCGCGCCGGCATCGAGATTGTTCAAAAATCCTTCGACGTCGCTGTTGGTCGAACGTAGTGCGCCATTGTCGAGCCACAGCGTGTTGGCGGCGCCGACCGCACGAGCGCGATCGTCGCCCTGCGAGCACTCGAGCGCGGCTTCCTTATGCGGCACGGTGACGTTGGCGCCGGCATAGCCGCGCGCCTTCAGCGATTGGATGAAGCCGCGGAACTCTTCGGGCGGCACCGCTTCGCGGCGATATTCGCCGCCGATGCGATAGGTCTTCAGCCAGTAATTATGGATGAGCGGCGAGCGCGAATGTCCGATCGGCCAGCCGACGACGCAAGCCGCTGGCGCCGGTTCGGTCACGCCTCATCCGCCACGGTGTTGCGTAAGACGCCGATCTCGGGGCATTCGATCTCAAGCGTATCGCCGGGCTTGAGCCAAACCGGTGGGTCGACCTTCGGTATGAGCTTCACCGGCGTGCCGGTGCAGATCACGTCGCCGGCTTTGAGCGTCATGAAGCTCGTCGTGTAGGCGATAATATCGGCGAACGAGAAGATCATGCTCGCCGTGGTATCATCCTGGGTCACTTCGCCGTTCTTGCGCACCACTAGACGCAACGGCTTGGTCAGGTCGAACTCGGTCTGGATCCACGGCCCGATACTGCCGGTGGCATCGAAATTCTTGCCCTGGGTGACATTGAACTGGCCATGGCGCGTCCAGTCGCGGATGGTGCCCTCGTTGGCGAGCGTGATGCCGGCGATCACGCCAAGCGCGCGGTCCTTGGCGACGTGCTTGCAGTCACGGCCGATGACGATGGCGATCTCGCCTTCGTAATCGAGCTGCTCGGAGATTTTCGGACGGATCAGGTTCTGGCCGGAGCCGACCATGGAGTTGGGCGCCCGGTAGAACATGCTCGGATATTTGGGGTTATTGGTGACATTATAGTCGGCGCCGCGGTTGGCATAATTGATGCCGATGCAGAGGATTTTTTCCGGTGCCGGCAGCGGCGCCAAAAGCTCGACCTCGCTCAATGGCACGTCGGGGCGCACGCCAGCGGCGGCCGCTTTGGCCTGATCGAGGGCCTGGGCCCGAAACACCTCACTGAGGCTCTGGAAACGATGCAGCCGCGGGCGCAAATCGATGATGCCCTCGCCGGTGACCGCCCCGAAGCTCGGCCGGCCGCGCAACGCATAGCTCGCAAAACGCATGTCAAATCCCCCGGATTCGGTTGGGCATCTCTGGCGATGTGTTAAAAGTCGGCGCAGCCAGCGTCAACGTCTCAAGCCAGGCCTGCGAAATGCCCGTCCGCCAGCCGGTCTTCGATCCGCCGTTCAATATCGTTCGCGCCAGTCATGCCGAGCTTGGGGTCCGCGATCTCGGCCGTTCGCGCGCCTTTTACGCCGACTGCCTCGGCCTTTTGGTCAGCGACGAAAGTGCCGACGCGCTCTACCTGCGCGGGGTCGAGGAGCGCAACCATCATTCGCTGGTGCTGCGGCGCACGCGCGAGGCACACGCTCACGTGCTCGGCTTCAAGCTCGCCACCGACGAAGATCTCGATCTCGCCGAAGCCTGGTTTCGCCGCCGCAATCTGCCGACCTCGTTTCCCGACCTCCCGCACCAAGGCCGCACTTTGCGCGCCGCGGACAATTCCGGCATGCCGATCGAATTCTGCACGCAGATGAAGCAGACGCCGTCGATGTTACAGAAATATGCCGCTCATCAGGGCGCGCGCATCCAGCGCATCGACCATCTCAATTGCTTCACGCCCGACGTACAGGCAAGTTACGACTTCTATTCCGCACTCGGCTTTCGCCTCACCGAGTATTCCGAGACCGACGGCGACGATGCGAAGCTCTGGGCGGTGTGGCTGCACCGCAAAGGCAATGTGCACGATCTCGCCTTCACCAACGGCGCCGGTCCCCGGCTGCATCACATCGGCTTTTGGACGCCGGGCGTCCTGGACATCATTCACATCTGTGACGTGATGGCGACCAGCGGCTACCTCGCCAATATGGAACGCGGTCCCGGCCGCCATGGCATTTCCAATGCTTTCTTTCTGTATATTCGCGATCCGGACGGCCACCGCATCGAACTGTTCACTTCCGATTATCTCACCGTCGACCCCGACCATGCGCCGATCCGCTGGTCGCTCACCGATCCGCAGCGCCAGACCCTTTGGGGACAGCCGGCGCCGGCCTCCTGGTTCAACGAGGGCTCGGTGTTTTCGGGCGTGGCGCCGCGGCAGCCGGTGTTACAGGCCCAGCCGATTGTCGCGCGATGAAATCGCTGTTCCTCGACTGCAACGATCAGCTCGCGCCGGTCTGGCAAAGCGTCATCCGCGCCGGCGATCCGGCAATCGACGTCAACCGTAAACCGTTCACGGCCGACGAACTGCCGAGAGTCCTCGATGGCTACGACGTCGCCATCGACGACCACTCCTATATGCCGACGCCACAGATCGAGCGGTGCCCGGCGCTCAAGCACATCGTTTTTCTCGGCACCGGGCCGGCGAGCTATATGAGCCTCGCCGACATGGCGGCGCGCGGCATCAAGGTCCACATCATCAAGGGCTACGGCGACACCGCCGTCGCCGAGCACACCATCGCGCTCCTGTTGGCCGCCTGCCGCGACATCGCCCGCATGGATCGCGAGGTGCGCTCCGGCACCTGGGCGCCGCACGAAGGCGTGCAGCTTCTCGGCAAGACGCTGGGTGTCATCGGATTGGGCGGCATCGGCAGCGAGGTGTTACGGATCGGCCGCGGCCTGGGCATGGACGTCATCGCCTGGAATCGCACGCCGAAGTCCGGCGCGCCGCTCGTTGCGCTCGACGAGCTTCTGGCGCGCTCCGACGTGATCTCGATGAATCTGACGCTCAATGACGAGACTCGTGGGTTTCTGGGGCCGGCGCAATTCGCCCGCATGAAGCCGGGCGTGATTTTCGTCAATACGGCGCGCGCCGGCCTCGTCGACGAGACGGCCTTTATCGAAGCCCTGCGGTCCAAACACATCCGCCACGCCGGCCTCGACGTTTTCCATCACGAGCCACTCAAACCCGACGACCCGCTGGCCTTGCTGGACAATGTCACGCTCACCGCCCATGCGGCGTTCCGCACCCTGGAAGCGTCGATGACTTTGCTCCGCCGCGCCATCGACATCGTGCGGGATATTGTCGACAATGAACCAAATAGACCCAACTGAAGCCGGGCCGGCCATGGGCGAGCGCGCTTTCGACATCAGCCTGCGTGTCAACGGCGAGGACGTGCGCGAGCGCGTCGAGGCGCGAAAGACCCTGGTCGATTTCCTGCGCGACGATCTGGGGCTGACCGGAAGCCATATCGGCTGCGAGCAGGGCGTCTGCGGTGCTTGCTCGGTCCTCGTCGACGGCGAGGTGGTGCGCGGCTGTCTGATTCTCGCCGTGCAGTGCGACGGCGCCACGGTCGAGACCATCGAGGGCCTGTCGGATTCCGGCGTCATTGCCGACCTGCAGGAGGCGTTCCAGCGGCGCAACGCGCTGCAATGCGGATTCTGCACTCCCGGTATGTTGATCGGGGCAAACTCGCTATTATCCTCTGCGCTTCTGGCGCGCGGCGGGGTGCCGAACCGTGATATGATCCGCGACCATATCGCGGGCAATTACTGCCGTTGCACCGGCTACCAGGCCATCGTCGACGCGATCGAAGCGGTGGCGCAATCACGCGCCCGGACACGGGCGGAAAAGGAAACGTCGCCATGAACGAACACGCCAAGCCGCAGAGCCTGTCGGAGCGGGCCGATGCGCTCGAAGAACAAATGATGCATGACCTCGGCGAGCGCGTCGCCACCAAGTCGGTGCTGTTCGGCATGGCCGACGGCAAAGTCGAAATGCAAAGCGGCCCCGCGCTTCGAGCCACCAATCCCGACAAATTTTTTCTGATGGGCGCCGATCCGCGGCTGCCGAAAATGCCGGAGAAGCCGACGTTGATGGACTTCTTCAACAATCGCTTCGCCTCGCTCAACCACCTTTTGCAAAGCGCGACCCACGCGCTCAAGGGCGGTCACAGCGAGAAAGTCGTGCTGGCTTGCCTCTTGCACGACATCGGCGTGGCGAGCTTTATCCGCTGCGATCACGGCTATTGGGGCGCACAGATGATCGAGCCCTATGTCGACGAGGAAGTAAGCTGGGCGGTGCGCACCCATCAGGCGCTGCGTTTCTTTGCCGATCCGTCGGTCGGCTATGAATATCCGAAAATGTATCTCGACTATTTCGGCGCCGATTATAAGCCGGAGCCGTATATCGTCGCCGAATACGAGCGCGCCAAGAATCACAAATACTACATGACCTCGCGCATGATCTGCGTGAACGACATCTACTCGTTCGATCCCAATGCCAAGGTCGACCTCAACGATTTTGTCGACATTATCGGCCGTAACTTCCGCCAGCCGGAGGAAGGCTTAGGCTTCGACAATTCGCCGTCGGCGCATATGTGGCGCACGCTGATGTGGCCGACCCGGTTCCTGTAGGCGAGATGAAAATCGCCGGCGACCAGCCGTCCGGGCTCTCCGCGCTCGACCGGCCGAACTCCTATATCGGCCGCTCGGTGCCCCGGCCGAATCTGGCGCGGCTCACCCAAGGCCGCGGCCAATATGTCACCGACGTGACGCTGCCGCGCATGGTGCATGTCGCCTTCGTGCGCTCGCCGCATGCCCATGCCCGGATAACGAGCATCGAAACGACGGCAGCGAAAAAAGCGCCGGGCGTCGTCGCGGTCGTTACCGGCGCCGAACTGGCCAAGGTCATCACGCCCTGGGTCGGCGTCCTCACGCATCTCAAGGGCATCAAATCGGCGCCGCAGCACGCCATCGCCGTCGAGCGCGCGTGCTGGCAGGGCGAGGCGGTGTGCGCCGTGGTCGCGCGGACGCGGGCGCAGGCCGAAGACGCCTGCGCGCTCATAGAAGTCGCCTACGAGGTGCTGCCCGCGGTGACCGATGCGGAAACCGCGCTCGATGCCGCAACGCCGGTGATCCATCCCGCGCTCGGCGACAATCTCACCTTCGAGCGCACGCTCAATGCCGGCGAACCCGACAAGGGTTTTGCCGAGGCCGATGCCGTGGTCGAGACGACATTTACCTTCGGCCGCCATACCGGCGTGACCAACGAGCCGCGCGCCATCGTCGCCGATTGGAATCCGGGCGAAGAGCGTTTGATCGTCTATCAAGGCACGCAGGCGCCGCACATGACGCAGAACCTGTTTGCCAAGCACCTCGACCTCGAGGAGCATCAGGTCCGCGTCATCACCAAGGATGTTGGCGGCTCGTTCGGCATCAAAGTGCACATCTATGCCGACGAGATGGCGACGGCGGCGCTGGCGAAATTATTGAAGCGTCCGGTCAAATTCGTCGCCGACCGGCTGGAAAGCTTCGTTACCGACATTCACGCCCGCGACCATCGCGTCAAAGCCAAGATCGGCGTCAAGCGTGACGGCACCATCACCGCCTTCGAAATCGACGACCTGACCGGCGTCGGGCCCTATTCGGTCTATCCGCGAACGAGCGGCATCGAGGCCAACCAGGTCGTCAATCTTACCGGCGGCCCGTATACCTGCCCGAACTATCGCGCCCGCGCCCGCGTCGTGTTTCAGAACAAGAATGTAATGTGCCAGTACCGCGCGGTTGGCCATCCGATCGCGGTCGCGGTGACCGAAGGCCTGGTTGAGCTGGCCGCGGCAAAGATCGGCATGGATCCGGTCGAAATCAGGCGGCGCAATCTGTTTCCCGACAACAAATATCCCGCGACCAGCGCCGCCGGCTTGAAGTTCGAAGGCCTCTCGCATCACGCCTCGCACGACAAGCTTATCAGGATGATGGACTACGCGAAGCTCCGCGAAGAGCAGGCGCGGCTGCGCGGCCGCGGCATCCATCGCGGCATTGGCTTGGCGTCGTTTATCGAAGTGACCAATCCATCGGCGGCCTTTTACGGCGTCGGCGGCGCCCGCATCTCGTCGCAGGACGGCGCCACCGTGAAGCTCGACGCGGCCGGAACCGTTTCCGTGCATTCCGGCGTCACCGAGCAGGGGCAGGGCACCGAATCGATCCTCGCCCAAATCGTCGCCACCGCGTTCGGCGTGCCGATCGAGCGGGTTCGCGTTGTCACTGGCGACACCGACAACACCCCTTATGGCGGCGGCACCTGGGCGTCGCGCGCCGCCGGCATCGGCGGCGAAGCGGCGTGGCAGGCTGGCAAGGCGTTACGCGACAACGTACTCGCCGCCGCCGCCTCGATTCTGCAAGCAGACCCGAAAGCGCTCGACATCAACAATGGCGTCGTCGTCGATGCCGGCACCGGCCGCGAGCGCCTTGGGCTCGATGAAGTCGCCCGTGTGGTTTACTTCCGCCCCGACACGCTGCCGCCCGGCTTCCAGGCTGAATTCATGGTGACCCGGCACTATGTGCCGCGCGCCTGGCCGTTCGCGTTCACCAATGGCGTGCAGGCGTCCTATCTCGAAGTCGATATCCGTACCGGCGCGGTCGGCCTGCTCAAACACTGGTGCGTGGAAGACTGCGGCACCGTGATCAATCCGCAGCTCGTCGATGAGCAGATTCGCGGCGGTATCGTGCAGGGCATTGGCGCCGTGCTGTACGAGCATTGCCTCTACGACGAAGCCGGCCAGCTGCTTAACGGCAACCTCATGGATTATCTGGTGCCGATGGCCGGCGAAATGCCGGACATCGAGGTGGGCCATGTGGTGACGCCGACCGCCGATTCCGAGCTCGGCGCCAAGGGCGCCGGCGAGGCCGGCACCGCCGGCGCCCCGGCGGCCGTCATGAACGCGATCAACGACGCGCTCCGCCCGCTCGGCGCCGCGCCGATCACCGCGATGCCGATCACGCCGGAGCGGGTGCTGCAAGCCTTGCGGCGCGGGTAGCCCACCCTTACTGGGTATTCATGCAAGGGCGGCAATGGCGGATGCTATGGTCGTCTGCTTCAAGTCCGAGTCGCCAAAATTCCGATGCCGCCAGAGAGCAAACCGAAAATCATCGCCATGATCGTCGGCTCGGCGATCATCATGCAGCAGATCGATTCCACCGTCATCACGACGGCGCTGCCGCAGATGGCGATCTCGCTGCACACCGATCCGGTCAAGCTCAGTGTTGCGGTCACCGCCTATCTGTTGAGCCTGGCGGTTTTCGTTCCGGTCAGCGGCTGGGCGGCGGACCGGTTCGGCGGCCGCACCGTGTTCCGCGCCGCGATCGCGCTGTTCACGGTCGGTTCGATCCTCTGCGGGCTGTCCGGCAATGTGGTCGAGCTGACCGCGGCGCGAGTGCTGCAAGGGTTCGGCGGCGCCATGATGGTTCCGGTCGGACGACTTGTGCTGTTCCGCAGCATCGACAAGGCAGCATTGATCGGCACCATGGCTTACTTGCAGGTGCCGGCACAGCTCGGCCCCGTGCTCGGTCCGCCGATCGGCGGCTTCATCACCACGTATTTTTCCTGGCGCTGGATTTTTCTGATCAATGTGCCGCTCGGCATTCTTGGCATCGTGCTGGTGACGCTGTTCTTCGACAATCCGAAGGAGGGCGACACGCGGCCGTTCGACATGCCGGGCTTCGTGCTGACCGGCGCCGCGCTGTTCTGCATGATGTACGCGATCGAGGCGGCCGGCCGCGGGCGCGGCGACCTCGGCGAACTGGGCGTCCTGGTGTCGTTCGGTATCGTGTCGGGCGTGCTGGGGATATGGCATCTGCACCGCGCCAAATATCCGGTGCTCGACCTTTCGGTGTTCCGTATCACGACGTTCCAGACCGGCATCAGCGGCGGCTCGCTGTTCCGCGCCGGCGCCGGTTCGCTGGTGTTTCTGCTGCCGCTGCTTCTGCAGGTGGTGTTCGGCATGACCGCGTTTGCCTCCGGCACCATCACCTTCGCCACCGCGGTCGGCTCGATCTCGATGAAGATGGCGGCAAAACCGGTGCTGCGCCGCTTCGGCTTCCGCAAGGTCATCGTCGTCAACAGCGTGATCAGCGCCGCGACCGTCGCCATGTGCGGGTTTTTCACCGTGTCGACGCCGGTGTTGCTGATTTTTGTACTTCTGCTTATCGCCGGCTTCTTCCAGTCGCTGCAATACACCGCGACCCAGGCGATGAGCTACGCCGATATCGAGCAGCCGCAGATGGCGACGGCGACCAGCATTTTGAGCATGTCGCAGCAATTAAGCCGCGGCTTCGGTATCGCGCTGTCGGCGGCGGTGCTGCACTGGTCGCTTGCCGCGCGCGGGGCGACGGCGCTCGGTACCGTCGACTTCATGGTGGCCTTCGTGAGCCTCGCTTTCGTTGCGCTCGCCGGTCTTCCGTTCGGCTGGATATTGCGGCATGACGCGGCCGCGGCGGTCAGCGGCCACCGCGCGAACGTTCGCGACCGCATCGCCTGACTCGTGTAGTCGCGCCCTTTGCCCGCGCGTGCGGCGTCCTGCATTGGCGGCCAAAGAAACACGCGGCGGTCGTCGAATGAGCGCGGTTTTTCAGCTCGGTATAACCCGTCGCGGCCTGGGCGGCACGGGGTAGCGTCCGGTGACAGTATTCCAATAGGCCCAGGAGCGCTTGTCGATAATACCGGGTGGCGCGTGCTCCAACGCTTCCCGAAAGTCATTAAGATCGAAATAACGCCTGACTACGGTGATGTCCGACAATGTGCCGTAGGCCATCACATAGGCCAGGAAGCGAATTGGATCAGATAAAGCCCGTTCGGCGCTTTCAAACCAAACGATTCGAGGTGCCAACGACAGCAAATCTTGATTATGGGGTAGAGGCTTCATGGCGAGCTTGCGCGGTTCCTTACCGCATTTAAGGCCGGCAATTTTGTCGGATCGGTGGAATGCACCGCTGCACTGAGATAGTTTCGAACCTCTTTTGGAAGGTCGCTCAGGCTCGGATCATCGTGATAAGAAATCGCTTTGAGCGAATCCAATGCGGTGAACTCGTCACCATAGATAATAGCGCCGGCGGCAAGCATCTGCGGCAGAGACAGCTTGGCCTTGGTCATTAAGGCAAAAATATCGAGATAATCTTTAATCTCGGCGCGCTGCGTGACTATGGCGCACTTTATGCCGCCTAAATCCAACAGTGAAGCGACTGGAATATTAGGTCCCTCGGCAATATCCGCGTTTGCCACCTGTCCTAGATTGAAATTGCCGAAGAACTGCAGCTGGACAGGGCCGCCCCGGTCCACTGTTACAGTAAGACTGTTCGGTGCTGTTTGACGTGCCTCGGAACCCTTCAAATAGGGAATGGTCTCCAGGAGAGAGCGTGGCTCGAACTTTATCGGCGAGAAAAAATCGAAATCAACCGATTGGCGATGGCCCAAGCGTAATGCGATGGCGGTCCCGCCGTAGAGCGTGAAGTGGGCGGGTGTCTGCACTAAATCAGGCCATAAGCTTTTTTGCGCGGCCGGCAGAATATCGAGACGAGGACTAAAAGCGTTTGCCATGCCCTATTGTAACGTCTTTAGCGTAGGAACGGGAGGACTCGGCTAGTCCTCTCCCACAATGGCGGTCAGGCCCGGACAAAAGAACAGTGTCAATGCGCTCCTGTCGCCCCGACTGGCGATTGCGAACCCCGCCCGCGGTGGAAATCCGGCAGCGGCGGCGGGCCCCAGACATTGGTCGTGCCGGCAACCCAGGTCTTCGGCCGCTGCGGCGTGTCGGCATGCCACGGCCGCGGCTCGAAATAGCCAAGCTCCTCGTCGAGCATCTGGTCGAGCTCGCAGAAGAACTCGATTACCTGATCGTCGGGATTGCGGTGATAGGTGGCGATGTTGTGGCCGGGGCCGTGGCGCAACGGCCCCCAGATGATCGGAATCTTCTTCTGGCCGAACAGGTCGCATGAATTCTGCAGATGGATGAAATCCTTCAGCTCGAACGCCATGTGATGCATCTTGTTGGCGGTGCCACGGATGAAGTTCACGGTGTGATGGTCGGCGTTGCAGCGCATGAAGACGAAGAAGTCGTCGATCCAGTCCGACACCCGGAAACCCAGCACCTTCTGATAAAACGCCGCGGTCTTTTGCGGATCCTCGACCACCCAGGCGATATGGCCGAGCTTGAGTGGCCCGACGCCGTGGTGCTGCAAATGCTTGCCGAGATAGCTCCAGTCCTTGAACAGCGCGATTGTGGTGCCTTTGACGTCCTTAAACGTCAGCACTGGGCCGATCCCGGGAATGGAATCATTGCGCAGCTCGCTCTTGATGCAGTCTTTTTCCAATTCGCTGGCGAGTGCGCCGAAATCGGAATCCGGGGCCACCTCGAACGACAGCGTGGTGCAGCGTTCGGCCTCGCCGTGGTTGATCTGAATGGCAAGCTGGCCGATCTTGGTGGTGAGAAAGGCGCGGTCCTTTTCGCGCTCGGCGAGGACGAGCCCCATCACCTCGGTGTAATAGTCGACGAGGCGGGGCAGGTCCGGCGTCTCGAAAGTGGCGTGTCCGATACGGCGCGGCTTGATCATGTTCCTCTCCAAGCGGAAATGCGTTTCATTGGCTCTGAATCAATCACCGGCCCTGCATTAACTCAAGGGTTTCCGCAAGGTGGCTCGCAGAGGGCAGGGCTTGGCCTGACAGGCTTGCCAAGCGCACTGGATCGCGGTTTGGTTTGGGATCATTCGCTGGAGCATGATCTTTTCGGAAAACCGGTACCCAGCTTTCCGGATCATGCTCTAAAAACGCACCAAGGAGAGACTGCACATGGCTTCGGCAAAATCCGCCGGCTACAAGCTTGCGACCTATAAGTCGAGCGAGGGGCCGCGCGCCGGGCTCGTCATCGGCGAGGAAGTGTTTGACGCCGCCAAGCTCACCGGCAAACCGGCCTATGCCACCGTCATGGGCATTCTGGCCGACTGGAAAGCGGCCGAAAGCGCGCTGAAAAAGGCCGCCGTCGGCGCGGCCAAGAGCCGAGCCAAGCGGCTGCCGCTGAAAAAGACCAGATTGCTGGCGCCCATCCAGGGGCGCGTCGCCATCTATTGCGCGGGCGCCAATTACGCCGATCACGCCGCGGCCATGGCGGCGCGGGACGGTAGTCCGCCCCCGGCCGATCCGCACGACCAAGGGCTCAAGCCATTTCACTTTCTCAAGGCGCCGGGCACCATCGTCGATCCGGGCACGACCATTGGAATCTCCCACTACGCCAAGGCCATGGATTGGGAAATCGAGCTCGCCGCCGTCATTGGCCGGCCAGCCAAGGACGTACCCAAAGAGAAGGCGCTCGGGTATGTCGCGGGCTATATGGTCTCCAACGACCTGTCGGCTCGCGACCGCGGCCGCCGCGACGGCGTGGCGCCGACATCGCCGTTCAAGATGGACTGGCTCAAGCATAAGAGCTTCGAGAAGTCCTGCCCGATCGGGCCATGGATCGTGCCGGCGAGCGATATCCCCGACCCGCAAAATCTTGGGTTGAAGCTGTGGGTCAACGGCGAGCTTAAGCAGGATTCCAATACCGCCAAAATGCTGTTCACGCTGGCCGAGCAGATCGAGCACTTGTCAGTCAATATGACGCTTCATCCGGGCGATTTGATCCTCACCGGCACCCCTTCCGGGACCGGGGCAGAAAGCGGGACCTTCCTCAAGGCCGGCGATGTGGTGAAAATCTGGATCGAGAAGGTCGGCGAGATCGAGAACAAGATGGCGTAATCCTCAGCCGATGGGGAAGGGTGCAGCGCATAGCTGGCCATTCCGTTATGCCCGTCGCGCAGCGGTTTGGTCTGTGCTACAAGCATACCTGACATATGGCGGTCGTGAGTCCGGCCGCCCCATCGCCCCGCCGAGGGCGAGCGGAAGGCAATGCGCAAAAGGGTAGACGCGAGGGCGTAATCGAAATGGCCGAAAAATTTGTCGCAAAACTCTCGGAAATGCAGGACGGCGATCGCCGCATCGTTTTTGTCGGCGACAACGAGATCGGTGTGTTCCGGCATGAGGGTCAGTTCTATGCCTACAGCAATTTCTGCCTTCATCAGGGTGGTCCGGCCTGCGAAGGGCTGACCATCGCCAAGGTCGAGGAACGGCTGCGCGCGGACAAGACCTCGATGGGTCTGTTCTTCTCCGAAAACGAGATGCACTTCGTCTGCCCTTGGCACGGCATGGAATACGACATGAAGACCGGCGAATGCGTCTCGGACCGCAAGCTCCGGCTGAAGAAATACAAGACCCTGCAAAAAGGAGACGATCTTTATGTCGTCGCCTAAGCGCGCGGCACGCTCGGCCGCGCCAAAGACCGTGACGAAGACTCAGGCAAAATCCGCAGGCAGGACGCGCCCCGCGGCGCTCCCTGCGATGAAGCCGGCCCCGGCCGCCGTCAGCGGCACTTCCGCCGAGGCCGAGCGGCTCGCCACAGCGCTCGAGCGCAGCATTGCCGACGACAAGCTCGACACCGTGTCGGCGCCGGCGCTGCAGAAGCTGATCGCCGCCGCCTGCCGGCTCTACACCGCGCGCGCCCAATCCGGCGAATCGTTCACGCCGGTCGCGCGCAATTCAATCACCGCCACCGACGTCATGATCACGGCAAGCGGATTGTTGCGTTCGGCCGACCTCGCCGTGTTCGAGCTCGGCATGTGGCAAAACTGGACGGGACGCTGATTAGCGTCATTGCGGGGAGCAAAGTGACGACGCAATCCAGACTGAATTTCAGAAAGTACTGGATTGCTTTGCTTCGTTCGTAATGACGGGAGAAACAGACCGAAACGGAACTTAAGGAGAAAACGTCATGGATCTCATCGCCGACCGCGGCCGCCGCGTAACGATCGAGGAGCTCAATACCACTCGGCTTTTGTCCCATGCGCGCAAGCAGGCGCATCAGCGCAGTCTCGACGACATGGTGATCGTCGACGTCGACGCGCATCATTACGAGAACGAGAGTTACGACGAGTTCTTGCCCTACATGGAAAACGACGTATTCCGTCAGCTTGCGATGGCGAGCCGCACCAAGAATAACCGCGCCGGCATCACCGCAAGCCAAGTCGGCTATCAGGACATGGGCGGCCGCGTCACCCGCTATCCGATGCGCTCTTCGGAAAAGACCGAAGGACTCAAGGGCGCGGAACGCGACATTCAGCTCGGCCACCGCTGGATGGACGCCATGAGCGTCGATTACTCCTGCCTGTTCCCGACCGGCATGCTCAATATCGGGCTGCATCCGCAGAAGGAAATCGAGGTCGAGCTGTGCTGGGCCTATAACCGCTGGCTCACCGAAAAAATCCTGCCCGACTCCGACAACCGCTTCTTCTCGATGCTGTGCCTGCCGTTCAACTCGCCCGAGGCGGCGCTCCGCCAGGTCGAGACGTTCGGCGACCGCAAGCACGTCGGCGGCTTCATGGTCACCACCGTGCGCTCGGACTGTGCGGTGTACGACAACGCCTATATGAAGCTTTACCGCGCGATGGAAGAGCGCGGCCTGGTGCTGTCGTTCCACTCCGGCCCGAACTGGGGCGAGCCGATCTACAAGAGCTGCAACCGCTTCCTCTCGGCGCACGCGCTCGGCTTCACCTGGTACAACGTGCTCCACTGCACCAACTGGGTGGTCAACGGCATGGGCGAGCGCTTCCCCAAGCTGCCGGTGGTGTGGATCGAGTCCGGCCTCGCCTGGGTGCCGTTCCTGATGCAGAA
>DATAWA010000163.1:0-7258 GCA_036267435.1 Xanthobacteraceae bacterium
GCCATCCAGCAGCGGAATTTCAGACCGGATCGCTTCCCTTTGCTTCGCTCCGCTCGCAATGACCAAAATTAAAAAAGAAGGAAGTGGACCGCCGGCAGACGCACTGCGGTCAAAACCGGACCGCAGAGAGAACCTGTACGCGAGCGGCGCACAGGGCGCGCCGCGGACAAGGTGGCTTGCGCCGCCCTTCCGCTTCGGGCGCGCTCGCCTGCCGGCGTTCCACTCCGGCACTTGCGGCAGCGACCGAACGCCACCGCTCAGCTCCAGTTCACGCGCTTCCTGAGGCGGGACTACGCAGGAACGGGTGTTACCCGCTCCCTGCCGCCCCAGTGCAGCGGGGGAAATTATCCCCGCAGACCGGTCGTAATGCCGGCCGGGCGTTTTGGCCCGGAGCCGCCCGGGAGCGAGGCTGACAACCCCGCCCGCGGGAACCGTCCTCGCCCCGGCCGGCCGGCGTCACCCGGCTGGCGTCCTTCTGGGCGAGAGGATGCCTAAAACGCTTCGCTGCGATGTCTGTCAACGGCGCGAAATGCGGATGCGGCGATGGCGCGGAAACCCGCTTTACATGGGCATTTCTTCGACTGATGAGCGGGCGCGTATGCCGCATGACCGGCGTGGGCGCCAGCCAGGCGATTCAAAAAAATCGGAATGATTCTTATGCCCAACAAGCACTTGCGCTGACAAGCACTCGCGCGGATGGCGAGGCCGCGCGCGGCGCGCCACTGACCCTGTTGGCGCGATCGGTAATCCAGTCTGGGTGAAGCGCGGCGTCAAGCATCTTAAAGTGTCGCGGAGCGATCGGAGATGCCCATGCGGCGCCGGCAATTTCTCAGACTCATGGCGGGGTCCGCGGCGGCGTGGCCGCGCGTGACGCGCGCCCAACTGGTCGCCACCGTCGCGCAGCCCAACGCAGCCGAACGCGCCGCGATGGCAGAGATCGCCGCGGAGTTCATGCAGAAATACGGCGTGCCGGCCCTTTCGGTCGCGGTCGGTTATGGCGGCGCGATGGTTTATCAGGACGCGTTCGGCGACGCCGACCGGGAGCATCATCAAGCCGTCACACCGGACAGTCTATTTCGCATCGCCAGCGTGACCAAGACGATCACCTCTGTCGCGATCTTCTCGCTGATCGAAGCCGGCCGTCTCGCGCTGTCCGACAAGGTCTTCGGCACCGGCGCGATCACCGGAACCGATTTCGGGCGGCCGCCCTTCAATCCCGGCGTCGAGGACATCACCATCGAGCATCTGCTGACGCATACCTGCGGCGGCTGGTCCAACGCCCACGACGATCCCATGTTCGAAAATCCGCAGATGAGCCAGCACGAGCTGATCGCCTGGACGCTGCGCACGCGGCCGCTCGATCATCCGCCGGGGCAGAACTACGCGTACTCCAATTTCGGCTTTTGCGTGCTCGGCCGCGTGATCGAAAAAATCACGCGGCAGCGTTATGCGGACTATGCGCAGAGCGCGGTGCTGCAACGCTGCGGCGTCACCGACATGACCATCGCCGGCAATACGCTGGCGCAACGCCAGCCGCACGAGGTGAAGTATTACGCCCAGGGCGGCAACCCGTACGGCATGAACGTCACGCGGATGGATTCGCACGGCGGCTGGATCGCGCGGCCGGCCGACCTCGTGCAGTTTTTCATGCACGTCGACGGCTTCGCGCAGCCGCCCAATATTCTGCGGCCGGACACAATCCAGACCATGACCACGGCGTCGGCCGCCAACCCGCACTATGCCAAGGGCTGGGAGGTCAACGCCGCCAACAACTGGTGGCACAACGGCCTGTTGCCGGGCACCTCGACCATTGCGGTGCGCACCCATTCCGGCTTCTGCTGGGCGGCTTTCACCAACACCCGGCAAGGTCCCGCAATGGACAGCGATCTTGATAAACTCGTCTGGTCGATGGTGCGAAAAGTCGACGCTTGGCGTGCTTGATCGGCCCCCGCTTCATCGACAACGACGGGCGTGAAGCCCGGACCGCCTGGGAGCGCAGTCTTGACGGAGGACGATCGATGAAGTTCGAGGGCGGATGCTATTGCCGGAAAGTCCGATACGTCGCCGAGGGCGAACCGCGCCTGAAGGCGCAGTGCCACTGCCGCGAATGCCAGTACATCAGCGGCGGCGCGCCCAACATGTTCATGCTGATGCCGCCCGAGGGATTTCGCTACGTGAGCGGCGCGCCAAAAGCCTTCGCACGCGACGATCTCGAACGGCCGGTGACGCGAGAGTTTTGCGAGAACTGCGGTACCCATCTGACAACGCGGCGGCCGGACCTGCGCATGGTGATCGTGAAGATCGGCACGCTCGACGATCCCCGCCTTTTCGGCGCGCCGCAGATGGCCATCTACGCCGTCGACAAGCAGCCATTCCACGTCATTCCCGAAGGCCTGCCGACGTTCGAACGGCTGCCGGCGCGCTAGCGCCTACTGCACCGCCTTGCGGTCATGATAGGCGTCGTCGAGAAGCCGCAGATTGGCTTCGACATAGGGGTTGGCGGGATCCCTCGACTGCGCCTCGGTGAGGAGCTTGTGGGCGCGCTGATAGTCGCCGCGCAGCATGTAGGAGAAGCCCTCGTCGTTGAGCACCTCCACGGTATGGCCGATCAGCCGCTCGACCTGCGCATAGGCGCGGTCGGCGAGGTCGAAGCGGCGCAGCCGGTCGTAGGACGCGGCAAGCCCGATCCAGGCCTCGGCATCGTTCGGATGCTTTTCGGCGGCACTCTGAAAGCGCTGTTCGGCCAGCGCAAAATTGTTGCTGCGGAAATATTTCTTGCCGAGCGAGACGTCGTCGTTGGGATCGTCGCCAAGCAGGCCGGGCTTCGACAGCGGCGCGACCGGCTCGCCGCTCGGCCCGGGCTCGGCAGGCGGCACGACGATCGAGCCGGTGGTATCGCCCGGTGCGGCAGTGGCAGCGGGATCGGAGGCCGCGGCATCCGGCGCGGCAGTGTCGGCAAGTTTCGGCGCGCTCGAGCAAGCGGCGAGCGCGACTGCACACGCCGCGGCCAGGATCAGGAGCCGCACCCTCACGCCACTCATTACCCGTCCCGCCGCCAGGCGGACCCTACCCACACGGCAAGCTAGGCGACGAGGGTTAAGGAACTCTGGCTGGGGGCTTTGCCGCGCTTTTGGGGCGGATCGGGTCCGGGAAAACCCCGATGAGGGCGTCCGCCGCCGGCTTGCAGATTTTAGTCTCTATGCCGATAGCCGCCGCATCGCGAGGCAGGAGGGCGCCAGGAGGACGCCAAGAGGACGCCAGGAGGGCGCCAGGAGGGCGCAGACCTCACCACATGTGGGTGGCGACCCGGACGATAACTGGGCACAGAATGACGACGAACAGCACCGGAAAGATGCACACCATCATCGGTATCGCGAGCTTGGCGGGCAGGCTGTAGGCCTTTTCCTCGGCGCGCGACAGCCGCTTGTGCCGCATGTCGTCGGAATAGACGCGCAGCGCGTCGCTGATCGAGGAGCCGAGCTCGTCGGACTGCGCGATCAGCGTGGCGAACGAGCGCGCCTCCTCGAGCCCGAGCCGGTCGCCGAGATGCTCGAGCGCTTCCGTCATGGTGCGGCCGGCGCGGATCTCGAGATTGGCCATGTGAATATTGGCGGCGAGCGACGGATAAGACAGGCCGAGCTCGCGGCCGATGCGGTCGAGCGCCGCCTCGATGCTCAAGCCGGCATCGGCGCAGACCACCAAGAGGTCCATGAAATCCGGAAACCCGGCCTGGTGCTCCAGCCGCCGCGACGCAATACGGCGGTCGAGATAAAGGCTCGGCGCCAGATAGCCGAAGCAGGCGCCGCCGAACACGAACAGCCAGAACGAAGTCTTTGTGTTCAGCCCAAGCATCGACAGGCCGAGATAGGCCGCGATGGCGAAAATGACGGCCAAGGCGCCGCGCGCCAGGAAATAATAGGCCGCGCCGTGCGGATCGTAGACGCCGGCGAGAACGAGCCGCTGCCGGAGCGCCTTCAGATCGGTGGCGCCTTCCTCCGAGTAGTGCTTGGTGGTGTAGTCGACAAGCTTCTGTGCGGCGCGCAGTCCGGAATAGCGCAGCGAACGGCGATTGTCCGGCATTCCGCCGTCTTCGCCGCCCATGCGGGCGGCGCGGCGGCGCACCGCTTCGCGCGCGAACACGGTGTTCAGCGCCGAAAAAGCGAGCGTGCTCGCGGTGAGGAAGATCAGGACGTTGATCAACGTCATGGTAATGCCGGCGAACATCGATCAGGACCCGTTGCGATACAGCGTCAAGTCTCCGCTCATTCCCGCGCAAGCGGGATCCAGACTGGGTCCCCGCTTTCGCGGGGACGAGCGGATGACTGATGCCGATTTGATCTCATCATCCCAACCGTCAAATCTTGAAGTTGACCATCTTGAACATGATAAAATTGCCGACCGCCATCCAGCCGGCAGCGCTGAACAGCAGAACATGCGTGAGGTGCTCGTTCCACACCGCGGCGTAGAAGTCCGGCGCGATGAACTGGATGACGACGAACATGCCGATCGGCAGCGCCGACAGGATCATCGCCGAAGCCCGGCCCTCGGCGGCCAGCGCGCGAATCTTGCGCCGCATCTTGAAGCGCTGGCGGATGACGCCGGAGAGGTTTTCCAGAATCTCGCCGAGATTGCCGCCGGTCGAGCCCTGGATGGCGACCGCGGTGACGAACAGCGGCAGGTCGTCGGAACCGAGGCGGCCGTAAAGATTACGCATCGCGGTTTCGAGATCGGCGCCGTAGGTGATTTCGTCGGACACGACGCCGAACTCGCTGCCGATCGGATCGGGCATTTCGCGGCCCACCATGGAAATCGCGATCGGCACCGGGTGGCCGGCGCGCAGACTGCGCACGATGATGTCGAGCGCGTCGGGAAATTGGGCGCCGAATTTCTTCTGCCGCCGGCTGCGCAGGAATTTGAGCGTCAGATAGGGCAACAGCGTCGCCGAGAACAGCGCGGCGAGCCCGGCGTCGATCAGGCTGTGGCGGAACATCCAAGTGGCGCCGAAGGCGAGCGCCGCGGCAACGCCGATGACGATGAACAGCCGCGACAGTCCGAGCGTGAGACCCGATTGCAGAATGAGCCGGTTCAGCACGGTCGCGCCGATGCGGTAATCGCCGGCGGCGGTAAGGCCGCGCTCGCGCCGCAGCTCGACCAGCACGCTCTCGCGATCGGTGCGATCCTTGGCAAGCATGAGACGGCGATTGATGCGGTTGCGATAGGAGGCGGCCGAGAAGCAGGTCAGATAGATGGCCTCGACCGTCAGTCCCGTCGCCAGCGCAACGAACAGCCACACCAGGTAGATCGGATTGAAGTCGAACTGCAGAAAGCTCAGCGACATGGGGACTAACCATTACTCCGGTCGTCCCCGCGAAGGCGGGGACCCAGCCTGGATTCCCGCTTTCGCGGGAATGAGCGGCCGTGAGCGAGCGAGGGGTTCATGATTTCGATCACAGCGGCTGCGACGGATCGAAATGCGAGCCGGGAATCTTGATGCCCATGGCGATCAGATCGGCGAGGAAGCGCGGGCGCACGCCGCTCGCCTGGAAATGACCGACCACGGCGCCGTCCGGCGCGGTGCCGGTGCGCACGAATTTGTAGATCTCCTGCATCTGGATGATGTCGCCTTCGAGCCCGGTGATTTCGGCGATGCTCATCACCCGGCGCTTGCCGTCGCTTAGCCGCGACAATTGCACGATGACGCGGATGGCGGAGGCGATCTGGCCGCGGATCGAAGCGACCGTCATCGGCAGGCCGGCCATGCCGATCATCTGTTCGAGACGCGAGATGGCGTCGCGCGGCGTGTTGGCGTGAATGGTCGCCATCGAACCTTCGTGGCCGGTATTCATGGCTTGCAGCATGTCGAAGGCTTCTTCGCCGCGGCACTCGCCGAGAATGACGCGGTCGGGCCGCATGCGCAGCGCGTTCTTGACCAGATCGCGCTGGCGGATTTCACCCTTGCCTTCGATCGATGGCGGCCGCGTCTCCATGCGCCCGACATGCGGCTGCTGCAATTGCAGTTCGGCGGCGTCCTCGATGGTGAGCAGCCGCTCTTTTTCGGAAATAAACGCGCTCAAGGCGTTGAGCATGGTGGTCTTGCCCGAGCCGGTGCCGCCGGAGATGATCAGCGTCACGCGCGCCTTGACCGCAGCGGCGAGCAAATCGCCCATTTGCGGCCGCAACGCGCCGATCTCGACGAGCTTGTTGAGATTGAAGGGCTTCTTGGAGAATTTTCGGATCGACATCAGCGGCCCGTCGATGGCGACCGGGCGCACCGCGACGTTGACGCGCGAGCCGTCGAGCAGGCGGGCGTCGCACATCGGATGCGATTCATCGACGCGGCGGCCGACCGCGGAGACGATCTTGTTGATGATGCGCAGAAGATGCGCCTCGTCCTTGAAGCGCACCGCGGTCGGCTCGAGCATGCCCTTGCGCTCGACATAGACGCATTCGTGGCCGTTGATCAGGATGTCGTTGACGGCAGGGTCCTTGAGCAGCGGTTCGAGCGGGCCGAGCCCCGTCATCTCATCGAGAATCTCGGAGACGAAGTCGTTGAGCTCCTGGGTGTTGAGCGCCAGCCGCTCGCTCAGAACATATTGCGCGACCAGCTCCTGCACGTGGCCGCGGATTTCGTCTTCCGGCAGCTTTTCCAGCGCCGACAGATTCATTTCTTCGATCAGGCGGCGGTGCAGCCGCACCTTGGCGTCGAGGAGCCGCTCGGTCAAAAGCGGATTGGCGGCGGCCGGCGCGGCCGACGCAACCGGTTCGGTTGCGGCTTCCGTCAGCGCCGCCATCGGCACGCGCTCAAGCGCATGCTCTTCGGCGCGGACTTCGGGCGCCGGAACGAGGTCCGGACTGACGACGCGGCGGATGGAGAAACGTCCGGCCATGGTTTTAGCCCGTCACCCTGAGGTGCGAGCGCAGCGAGCCTCGAAGGGCGACGGCCCGGGCGCCTCTGCCGTTCATCCTTCGAGGCGCGCCATCGCAGCCAAGTTCGCGCCGGCCGCGCTTGCTATGGGCGCGCGCCTCAGGATGACGGGGAACATTGTTTCGTACCTTGTGCGAGGACATCATTACGACCGCGCCCATGACAGTTTGAGCTTCTTGCCGCCGGCCGCAACGTCCTTGGCCGGCTTGGCCGCGACCTGCGGCAGGACGATCTTTCTGAGCTGCGCGGTGATCTTGTTGCCTTTTCTGACGTCCTCGAGCGGCACGCCGCGGTCGATCGCCTCGCGCACCAGGCCGTAATCGTTGGGCACGC
>DATAWA010000164.1:0-21429 GCA_036267435.1 Xanthobacteraceae bacterium
CCCGCCTATTCCGAATTAGGATTCACGACGCGGACATGCGCTTTGGGACGAAGCGCACGTGACGCTGGACGAACTCGCGGCAACTTGAGCCCGCCTTCGCTGAAGCTTCGGTGCGGCAGCCTTCGCTCTCTTCGCGAGCGATGGCTGGTGGGCGCTGTAGGGATTGAACCTACGACCTCTCCCGTGTGAAGGGAACGCTCTCCCGCTGAGCTAAGCGCCCGATCCAATGATCGCCGGGGATTTATGGTGCACCCCTCCGACGTGTCAAGGAAGCTGTTTTTTCAGTTGGTGGTCGAGGCGACCCGCGACGCGGTCGACTGCAGCGCGCGGATGCGGTCGGCAAGCGTGTTCCTTGCTTCCGTTGCAGTGTCGCCGTTCCCGGCCGCGACGGCTTCGCGGCCGGCTGCCGCATGCCCGACATTGGCTGCTTCCAGCATGGATTCGATCGGCGAGCCGGGGCCTTCCAGCGTCGCGGTCAACCGCGCCACCTCGGCGGCGACATCGTTGATGCGCTCGCGCAACAGCGCGTTCTCGACACGCTCGGCCGCCCAGGTCGATTCGGTGTCACGTTTCATGCCGCCAATTTCGCGCTGCAGCTTGCCGCGCTCTTCGATCGCGGCGGCAAGCTGGGCTTCGAGCTGGGCGATGTCGGCGCGAAACCGCTCCACCGCCGTGCTCGACCGGCTGCCGGATGTCGCCACTTCGCTGCGCAGATCGGCTTCGATCTTGCGCGCATCGTCAAGCTCGTTGCGCAAGCGCTCGAGCTGATAATCGCGCTCGGCGAGCACGCGGCCTTGATCGGAGAGCCGCACTTCGAGGTCCTGGACGCGGCGATTGAGCGCTTCGGCTTCGTTCTGATGCACGTAAAGCTGCCGCTCGAGCTCGGCGGTGCGCGAAGTGAGGTCGCCGAGCTTGCCGCGCGCGGCGGTCAGTTCATTGGTCGCGGTTTCGGCCTCGGTGCGTTCGCGCTCGAGCCGGCGTTCGGTTTCTCCGACGGCGCGCTCGTAATCGGCGACGCTGACCTTCATGGCCTCGACCTGGGCGCGGAAGGCCGCGATCTCGGTGCGCTGGCTGTCGGCGATCAGCGAGCGTTCGCCCAAATCGCCGAGGAGCTTGCTCAGCTCGGCCTCCTTGTCGGATAGCTGCCGCTCGGCCTCGCGCAGCGAGCTCGACTTGATCTGAAACTCCTCTTCGGTCGCTCGCAATTGATCGCGCAAGCCCTTGTCGCGGGCTTCGAGCGCAAAGATTGTCGCGGTTTTCTCGCCCAGCTCCTTCTTCAGCTGATTGATGGCGTCGGTCTTCTTGCCGAGCTCGGCCAGTTGCGTCGACGTCTTTGTCTTCATTTTTTCGACGCTCATTTCGAGCCGCCGGGTTGACATCGCAAATTCGGCGCGGAGCTGATCCTTGTCGGCGCGGATCTCGCTGATCGACAGCGGCGTCGCTGCTTCCAGCCGCTTCATGGTCAAGCGGACGGCGCGGTTGTGAACGAGCGGAATGAACAGAAGACAGAGCAGGGCCGCGACCAGGAACCCGATGCCGAAATACATGACCGATTCGATCACGACGCTACGCCTCCAGCCACGCTATGCCGCTGCCATCGGCAATGACCATGCCATGAGGGGTGCATACCGACCACAGCGACAAGCCATTAACCTAAACCGACTTGGTCCGGCGCGCCAATTGTTTCGGCAAGTTTGCGGCTTCGGCCGCGCAACGACGAGTCAGAACGGATTCCACGTCGGCCGCTGGGTGAATTTCAAGTAGCCGATATTGGCGCCGAGGCGAAATCCGACCCCTGTGCGGATCGGCACCAGGACGATTTTATTGGCGGTCAGGGCGGTCATGCCAAAGCCGCCGATAAAATAGGCCGAGCCGTTGACCCCGCCGAAGCGGTCGAAAATCGCCTGCGTTGACGGCAGGTTGTACACGAGCATCATGGTTCGGGCGCCGTCGGCGCCGGCGTCAAAGCCGATGCTCGGCCCTTCCCAGAAAACGCGTAAATCGCCGGCATTTTTCGTGTAGAGCGTGCCGTCGCCATAGCGCAGGCCGCCGACAAAGGCGCCGCTGCCTTCTTCACCGAGGATATAGCCGTTCGGCTCGCCCCATTGGCTAAACGCCTTCTGCATCACCATGGCGAGCCCGCGCGAAACGCCGCCGAAGAAATGATGCCCGGCGTCGATCAACTCGTCCGCCGAGAAATGGTCACTGTGTTGCGGTGGGGGCGCCGGTGGCGGGGGCGGGGGCGGGGGAGAAACGGTAGCGGGTGGTGGCGCCTGGGGCGGCATGGTTTGCGCGCCAGCCGGAACGGAAGCCAACAATGCGATGCCGCCGACAAACGCGGCAAGAAAAAAGGCAAGCCGCCAGATGCCGGTCCGCCAAGTGCAAGTGTCTGTCCGCCAAGTGTCTGTCCGCCAAGCGTCCGTCCGCCAAACCTCCGTCCGCCAAGTGAGAGTCATGGTCAGCTCCCCGCTTAACCCCTTACTCACGCGATCAGTCTAAGTGGAACACGATGCGAATCAGCCTAACTTTTGCCGAGACTATGACCACAGCACGGCGAAAACGAAAGCAATACTGGGCCGCCGCCGAGGCTTGCGCCGGGGCGATGCTCGGCCTGGTCTTGGTGCTGGCGAGCGGCGTGCCGTGGACGCCTGCCGTTGCCGGCGAGCCCTTCGTAGTGGATTGGCATACCGGCCTTGCCATCGACGGCTACGATCCGGTCGCGTTCTTCACCGAGGCGAAGCCCGTCGCCGGCAGCGATGATTGCGAATACCATTACGGTGGCGTGGTCTGGCGTTTCGCCAATATCGGCAACCGCGCGGCATTCGCCGCGAGCCCCAACGTCTACATGCCGCAATACGGCGGCTACGATCCGATCGGTATCGCGCAGGGGATTGCCGTTCCTGGAAATCCAAACGTTTGGCTCGTCATCGGCGAAAGGTTGTTCTTGTTCTACAATGACGACCGGCGGGAAAAATTTGCTGCCAATCCGGATCGGGTCATCAGCCCCGCGGACCGTGCCTGGCCGGCCGTTGCCGGCAGGCTCACGCAGTAATTGCCTCACCGGACGCGACAAAACCCGGAATCACGAGCTCGGCCGTGCCGTAGCGTAGCGGCGACGCGTCCGGCGCCGATATTTCGCCGCCCGCAGCCTTAAGAAGGGCGTGTCCGGCTGCCACATCCCAATCGCGGGTCGGCGCCAGGCGCGGATAGAGGTCGGCCGAACCTTCCGCGAGGTAGCAAAACTTCATCGAGGAGCCGGACGGCATCAGCTTGGCTTGCGGAAAGCGCTCGACATAGGCCTGGGTTTTCGGGTCCAAATGCGACCGACTGACCAAGATGATGGGCGCGGCTTGCGGAAGCGCCCGGGTGTGGATGGGGCTACCGGGGCCGGAGCAGAGACCGGCGATCCGCTCGGCGCCCTGGCCGACAATGCCACGCCACACTATAGCCCGCGCCGGCGCGGCGATGATTCCGAGTAAAGGAACACCCTCGGTCAAGAGCGCGATATTGACCGTGTATTCGTCCCGGCCGGCAACGAATTCGCGCGTCCCGTCGAGCGGGTCGACAAGAAAATAACTGCCGCGTTCGACCGTCTTGGGCTTTTCACGCGCTGCCTGCTCCTCCGAGATAATCGGTACGGCCGGAGCCAGGCGCTCCAGGGCTGCGCAGATCACGGCTTCCGCGCCGTCGTCGGCGGCCGTCACCGGCGAGCCGTCGGCCTTGATGCGTGTCCGGGCCGTGGCCGCCAAATCCAAGATCGTTTGCGCCGCGTGAGCGGCAACCGTCGTCAACGCCTCGATGAGCGCGGCACAATCGGCGGCGTTAAGAGTTGGCACTAAAGGGGTCCTTGCGGTCGGCCGGTGATCTAGCACGAGCCGCGGCGGAGGGCACGATTGCCGAATCGGCCGTGCTATGACACGGACGGGGCTAAACCCTTGTTGCGGAACCGCCAATGTCTTCACCTGTAATAAGCGCCGCCCCGGTCACCGGTCCTGTCGCCATCGGCGCCCTCGATCTTGCGGCGCTGTTGTGCTCGCGCGTGTGTCACGACCTGATCAGCCCGGTCGGCGCCATCGTCAACGGGCTGGAGGTTCTGGATGAGGACAAGGACGAAGAAACCAAGACCTTTGCGCTCGACTTGATCAAAAAAAGCGCGCGGCAGGCTTCCGCCAAGCTGCAATTCTGCCGGTTGGCCTTTGGCGCGGCCGGGTCGGCCGGAGCGCAGATAGAAACCGGCGATGCAGAGAAGGTGGCGCGCGGCCTCCTGGAGGATGGCAAGACCACCATCGTCTGGAACCTGCCGCGGGAGCTGGTCGCCAAAAATCGCGTGAAACTGCTGCTTAACATGCTGCTCGTCGGTGGGGGGGCGATCCCCCGCGGTGGCAGCTTGACGGTCGAGGCCGCCGATGGGGGGTATCGGGTTACAGCCAGTGGGCTCAATGCCCGCGTGACGCCCATTACGGCGGAATTGCTCGCCGGCAGCTCCCAAACGGTAGATGCCCATGCCATCCAGCCGTATTACACCGGAATTCTGGCTCGAGACTGCGGGCTGACGGTATCGGCCGCGACCGACGGCGAAGCGGTGGTCGTAACCGCCCGTTGAGGCTTTTAGCGGGTTCTACCGCGCTATTCGGCATCTTACGCAACCGAAATTAAACCCTTTGGCAACAGACTGATCCTGCCCGATCAGGCGCGCTGCGTCTGGCGAAGGGGGCGCGCGTCGTGCGTGCCGAGCGATATGGCGCGCGCTGTGCGTGTGTCAGCGATGGCGACGAGGCGCCCGAAATGGACGAGTTGTTGCGCGATTTCCTGACCGAAACCGGCGAGAGCCTCGACCGGGTCGATGCCGAGCTCGTGCGTTTCGAGCAGGACCCCAATAACGTCGCCATCCTCACCAATATTTTTCGTCTGGTTCATACCATCAAGGGAACCTGCGGCTTTCTCGGGCTGTCGCGGCTGGAACGGCTGACGCATGCCGCCGAGAGCTTGATGGGCAAATTCCGCGACGGCATGCCCGTGACCGGCGAAGCAGTCAGCCTCATCCTGTCAACGATCGATCGCATCAAGGGCATCCTTGATGAGCTCGAGGACAAACAGGAGGAACCGGCAGGCGACGACACCGACCTGATCGCACAGCTCGCGCAAATGGCGCGCCAGGAGGCCGCGGCATCGCCACCGCCGGTCCCCGAAAAAATATCGCCCGCCGAAACCGCTGCCGACCTTCCGCTCGACGCTGGAGGGGGCGAGACTGCCGTCCCGGGAGCCGACAAGGCCGCCGACGACGCGACGGAGCGGCCGGCGGCCGAAGCCGGCGACAGGCTCTCAAGCCATTCGATCCGCGTCAGCGTCGATACGCTGGATCGTCTGATGACCACGGTTTCCGAACTGGTGCTCACGCGCAATCAGCTGCTTGAGATCGTTCGCCGGCATGAAGATTCCGACTTCAAAGTGCCGCTGCAGCGTCTCTCGAACGTCACGGCCGAGCTGCAGGAAGGCGTAATGAAGACGCGCATGCAGCCGATCGGCAATGCCTGGCAAAAACTGCCGCGCATTGTGCGCGATCTGTGCGCCGAGCTCGGCAAGGACATCGAGCTTCAAATGCATGGCGCCGAAACCGAGCTCGACCGCCAGGTCCTCGAGCTGGTTCGCGATCCGCTCACTCATCTGGTGCGTAATTGCGCCGATCACGGCATCGAGAGTCCGCCTGCGCGCCTTGCCGCCGGGAAATCGCGCAGTGGCACGATCCGGCTATCGGCCTGCCATCAAGGCGGACATATCCTCATCGAAATCTCCGATGACGGCCGCGGACTTGATATCGCTCGCATCAAGGCCAAAGCGATCGAGACGGGGCTTGCGGGCGAAGCCGAACTTGCCGGCAAATCCGACGCCGACATTTATAATTTTATTTTCGCGCCCGGATTTTCCACCGCCGCGCGGGTGACCAGTATTTCCGGCCGCGGGGTCGGGATGGACGTGGTGCGCAATAATATCGAGCAAATCGGCGGCACGGTGGAGCTGAAATCCGCCGCCGGAGCCGGGACGACCTTCACCATCAAAATTCCGCTCACGCTTGCCATCGTCTCGGCCCTTATCGTCGAGACCGCGGGCGAGCGCTTTGCCATCCCGCAGGTTTCGGTACTGGAACTGGTGCGCGCCGGCGGCGCCGGCAGCGCCGCCGAGCATCGCATCGAGCGGATCAAGGACACGCCGGTCCTGCGATTGCGCAATAGGCTGCTGCCGCTGTTGTACCTCAGGGAGGTGTTCCAGCTTGGCGATGCCGACCGCGACAGCGGCTTTGTCGTCGTCATCCAGGTCGGCAATCAGGTGTTCGGCGCTGTGGTCGACGGCGTACTGCACACCGAGGAAATCGTGATCAAGCCGATGTCGTCGAAATTGCGCCACATCACGGTATTTTCCGGTACCACCATCCTCGGCGACGGCTCCGTCATCATGATCGTCGACCCGAACGGCGTCGGGCAGACTCTCGGCCGCGCCGCCCAGGCGCAGGTGGAGTCGATTGAGCTCAAGCAGAGCGAGGAGGCGGCGGTCGACGAAAAGGTCGCGCTGCTCGTGTTCCGCGCCGGCTCGCAGCGGCCGAAGGCCGTGCCGCTGCCGTTGGTTACTCGCCTTGAGGAAATCGACTGCCGCCGGATCGAGCTCTCGGACGGCCGGCATCTCGTGCAATATCGCGGGCAACTGATGCCGCTGGTGCGCATCGACGCCGATGCCGCGCTGAGAAGCGAGGGCGCTCAGCCGATCCTCGTTTTCTCCGATCGTGGCCGATCGATCGGCCTCGTGGTCGACGAGATCGTCGACATCGTCGAGGACAAGCTTGACATCGAAGTCAGCGGCAGTCGCCCCGGCGTCCTCGGCTACGCCGTGGTCAAGGGCGCCACGACCGAGATCGTCGACGTCGGCCATTTTCTGCCGCAGGCTTTTGAAGACTGGTTCCGACATCGCGGCGCGGCGAAGACGGATGGCGCGCGCAGGATTCTCCTTGTCGACGATTCGCCTTTCTTCCGGGACATGCTGGTGCCGCTGATCAAAGCGGCCGGTTATCAGGTGGTCGCAGCCGGCTCCGGTGCGGACGCGCTGGCGGCGATCAAATCCGGCAATGCGATCGACCTTGTCGTGACCGACATAGAAATGCCGGACATGGACGGCTTCGCGCTCGCGCGGGCGATGCGGTCCGTGCCCGCGGCCGCCGGCGTGCCGATCATCGGGCTTGCCGCCATGGTCTCCGACGACACCATCGAGCGCGGGCGCGCCGCCGGCTTCCACGATTTTGTCGCCAAATTCGATCGGCCCGGACTGATCGCGGCGATCAAGGAACAAAGCGCCGAAGTGACCAGGGCTGCATGACCGCCATGGAAGCCAACCACAACGACACCGAATACGTCACCTTCACCACCGCAGGCCAGCTGTTCGGGCTGCCGATCGAGTGCGTGCAGGACGTGTTCAAGCCGTCGCGCATGACGCGTGTTCCGCTTGCCGGTCCCGAGATCGCGGGCGTGCTGAATTTGCGCGGGCGCATCGTGACCACGATCAACCTCACCAACCGCCTCGATCTGGCATCGCGGGCGGACGGCAAGCCGCCGATGGCGATCGGCATCGAGGCCGGCGGTGAATCGTTCGGTCTTTTGGTCGATACGATCGGCGAGGTGCTCAAACTTTCGGATGGGGAGCGTGAGCCTAATCCGGTCAATCTCGACCGCAAGCTTGCCCGCATATCCGCCGGCGTTTTCCGGCTCGATGGCCAGCTTCTCGTCGTGCTCGATGTCGATCGCGTGCTGGACCTCGGCGTCGAGGCGGCGGCATGAGTGGATCATTGAATAGAAACGAAACGAACGGAACAGCGGCACGTCCGCATATGCGAAAAGCGAGGAAACTATGAAAACGTGTTTGATTGTCGACGACTCCAGCGTTATCCGCAAAGTGGCGCGGCGAATTCTCGAAGGCCTCGAGTTTCAGATCGTCGAGGCGGAGAACGGCGAAGAGGCGGTCGATTCGTGCCGCAATCAGATGCCGGACGCGATTCTGCTCGATTGGAACATGCCGAAAATGGACGGTTATGAATTTCTCCGGGCGCTTCGCCGGCTGCCGGACGGCGACCGTCCCAAAGTGGTGTTTTGCACCACCGAGAACGACGTTGCGCACATCGCCCGCGCGCTCCACGCCGGCGCCAACGAATACATCATGAAGCCATTCGACAAGGACATCGTCGAGGCTAAATTCCAAGAGGTCGGATTGCTCTAAGAGACGACAGTCTGAAAGTGCCGCGTACCGGAAATCCGCGTCGATGAGTACCGCCCTCGCAGCCTTCAACCCAGCGCTCCGGACTGAGACTCCTATTCGCGTCATGGTCGTCGATGACGCCGTCGTCGTGCGCAGCCTGTTGGCGCGCTGGGTCGACGCCGAATCCGACATGCAGGTGGTCGCCTCGCTGCGGACCGGGCGCGAAGCCGTGGCGCGCATCGAGGACGGCGGCGCCAATGTCGTGGTGCTGGACATCGACATGCCGGAACTCGACGGCATTTCGGCGCTGCCGCTGCTGCTGCAGAAAAAACGCGATCTCGTCATCATCATGGTGTCGACGCTGACGCGCCGCAGCGCGGAAATAAGCTTGCGCGCCCTGGCGCTGGGTGCAGCCGATTACATTCCCAAGCCTGAAACCGCGCGCGAGGCGACTACTTCGGTCTCGTTTCGCCGCGAATTGATCGAGAAAATCCGCACGCTGGGGCGCAACCGCGTGTCATCACGCGCCTACACCCACGGTCCGACGCCACTTGGCACGCCACTACGGACCAGGCCGGCCCCGGCGCCTCGCCCGCGAAAGTTAGAGACGCACGAGAGCCCGCTGGTTCAACTGCGGCCACTGTGCGCCGTGCCGCCGCGGGTGCTCGTGATCGGCTCCTCGACCGGCGGACCTCAGGCCCTGACCGCGTTGATCGAGAAACTGCCGGCGGCGATCGACCGTGCGCCGGTGCTCATCGCTCAACACATGCCGCCGATGTTCACCACCGTTTTGGCAGAGCATCTGTCGCGCGCCGGCGGCCGCGGCGCACATGAAGCCGAGGACGGCGAGCCGGTGCTGGCCGGCGGCATTTATGTCGCCCCGGGCGGACGCCATATGCGCGTCGTATCCGGCGACGACGGCATTCGAATTGCCCTTGGCGACGATCCGCCAATCAACTTCTGCAAGCCGGCGGTGGATGCGCTGTTTACCTCCGCGGCCGCGGTCTGGGGCCCGGCAACGCTGGCGCTGGTGCTGACCGGCATGGGCGCCGACGGCACCCGCGGCGCCTCTGACATCGTTGCGGCCGGCGGCAGCATCATCGCCCAGGATGAAGCAACCAGCGTGGTGTGGGGCATGCCGCGCTCGGTGGCGCAGGCAGGCTTGTGCTCGGCCGTATTGCCGCTCGATCAGATCGCACCGAAGATCATCCGGCTGTTCGCGGGAGTGCGGCCATGACGCCGGTCGATTACGATTTCCTGCGTCAGTATCTCAAAGCGCGCTCGGGATTGGTGCTGTCCGCCGACAAGCAATACCTCGTCGAAAGCCGGCTGTTGCCGGTTTCCCGCAAAGCGGGCCTCGCCAATCTCGGCGAACTCGTCGTCGCGCTGCGGCTGGCGCAGGACCGTGGGCTTATGACCGCGGTGGTCGAGGCGATGACGACCAACGAGTCGTTCTTTTTCCGCGACAAGCTGCCATTCGAGCATTTCCGCCTGACCATCATGCCGGCGCTGTTGGCGGCACGAAAATCGTCACGCAGCATTCGTATCTGGTGCGCCGCCGCCGCGACCGGGCAGGAGCCTTATTCGCTGGCGATGTGTCTGAAGGAAATGGAGCCCGATATCGCCGGCTGGCGCATCGAGCTGTTGGCGACCGACCTTTCGGGCGAAGTCCTCGAGAAGGCCCGTAGCGGGCTGTACACCCAGTTTGAAGTGCAGCGCGGCCTGCCGATCCAGCTCTTGATCAAGCATTTCTCGCAGAGTGGCGAGTTGTGGCAGATCGCGCCCGAATTGCGGGCGATGGTCCGATACCGCCAGCTCAATCTGCTGGCCGATTTCTCCCAGCTCGGCACGTTCGACCTGATCTTCTGCCGCAACGTGCTGATCTATTTCGATCAGGAGACCAAGTCGGGCGTGCTCGACCGGATGGCCCGCGTCACTGCGAGCGACGGCTATCTCGTCCTCGGCGCCGCCGAAACCGTGGTCGGGCTGACCAATCGCTTTCGCATGGTGACCGACAAGCGCGGCCTTTACGTGCCGAATGCCGCGCACCCCTTGTCCACCAACGGCAATAGATCCGGGCCACGGCTCGTCGCCGTCAATGGCGGGCGATAGCCGCGTCGCGCCGGCAAAGCATTATCGCAAACAAAAACCCCGGCTTTCGCCGGGGTTTTGCAGTCTCAGACTTACCGTGATGGTCAGGTCGGCATCTAGGCCGGAATTTTGACCTCGTCCTCGGCCGGCTCGCGCAGCACATAGCCGCGGCCCCACACCGTCTCGATGTAGTTCTTGCCGCTCGATGCGTTGGCGAGCTTTTTGCGCAGCTTGCAGATGAAGACGTCGATGATCTTCAGCTCGGGCTCGTCCATGCCGCCGTAGAGGTGATTGAGGAACATTTCCTTGGTCAGCGTCGTGCCCTTGCGCAGGCTCAAGAGCTCCAGCATCTGGTACTCTTTGCCGGTCAGGTGCACCCGGGCGCCGTTGACCTCGACCGTCTTGGTGTCGAGATTGACGCAGAGGTCGCCGGTGTTGATGACCGATTGGGCGTGGCCCTTGGAGCGGCGCACGATGGCGTGGATGCGCGCGACCAATTCATCCTTGTGGAATGGCTTGGTCATGTAGTCGTCGGCGCCGAAGCCGAGACCCCTGACCTTGTCCTCGATGCCGGCGAGCCCGGAGAGGATAAGGATCGGCGTCTTGACCTTCGACACCCGAAGGCTGCGCAGCACTTCGAAGCCCGACATGTCCGGCAGGTTCAGATCGAGCAGGATGATGTCGTAATCGTAGATCTTGCCGAGATCGATGCCTTCTTCGCCGAGATCGGTCGTATAGACGTTGAAGCTCTCGGATTTGAGCATCAGCTCGATCGATTGCGCAGTGGCGCTATCGTCTTCAATTAGCAAAACGCGCATGCAATGCCCCTTCTTCGCCGCGCGGGCCCAAGGTCGGCACGCCATTGGGGCGGCCTGGAAAACGCCTTGCACAACTGATTCGGGACACTAACGGCGCTATGGTTAACAAAACCTGATTCCAGTACGCAAGCATCCCGTAGGCAAATTCGTCCGAATCGCCTTAAGATGTTGCCTGGTAGTGTTTTTTTAGCCACGTCAGCGTTCATGTCCCAGATTAAGTTTTGGCGCTAACCGACTCAATCGACTCAACCCTCCGTCCTGGAAGGTGAGCGGCCTGTTAGGTTTCCTTAGCCCTAAGGACGACGCGCAATGATTAACGGCCCGGGTAAACAAGCCATTAAGAAGGTGGCCCCCAAGGTAACCATTCTTTTGCCGAGGCAGCGGACACCGAGGGCATGAAGGCGCTCGCCGAGCAGATCAACGAACTCGACGGCATCGAAATCTATGGCCGGGTCGTCGGCGTGCGTGGGCTGATGGTGGAGGTGGCCGGTCCGCTCCATGCGATGTCGGTCGGCGCCCGCGTCGTGATCGAAACCGGCAAGAACATCCCCTGCGAGGTCGTCGGCTTTTCCGGAACCAACGCGCTGTTGATGCCGTTTGCGCCGCTTGAAGGCGTACGCCGCGGCTGCCGGGCGCTGGTCACATCGGTGGCCGGGGCCGTGCGCCCTTCGGCCGGCTGGCTCGGCCGGGTGATCAACGCGCTCGGCGAGCCGATCGACGGCAAGGGCGCGCTGCTGCTCGGACCGTCGCCTTATCCGTTCCGCAATACGCCGCCGCTCGCCCATGCGCGGCGCCGTGTCGGCTCGCCGCTGGACCTTGGCGTGCGCGTGCTCAATACCTTTATTACCTGCTGCCGCGGTCAGCGCATGGGCATTTTTTCGGGCTCCGGCGTCGGCAAATCGGTGCTGTTGTCGATGTTGGCGCGCAACGTGCAGGCCGACGTCACGGTCATCGGGCTGATCGGCGAACGCGGCCGCGAGGTCCAGGAATTCTTGCAGGACGATCTGGGCGAGGCCGGCTTGGCCCGATCCGTGGTCGTGGTCTCGACCTCCGACGAACCCGCTTTGATGCGCCGGCAAGCCGGACACGTCACGCTCGCCATCGCCGAATATTTTCGCGACGACGGCAAGGACGTCCTGGTTCTCATGGATTCAGTCACCCGTTTCGCCATGGCCCAGCGCGAAATCGGACTGTCGGCCGGAGAGCCGCCCACCGCCAAAGGCTATACGCCGACCGTCTTTACCGAACTGCCGCGGCTTCTGGAACGGGCCGGGCCCGGCACCGAGCAGGGCACCATTACCGGCATATTCACGGTTCTGGTCGATGGCGACGACCATAACGAGCCAATCGCCGACGCGGTGCGGGGCATTCTCGACGGTCACATTGTCATGGAACGGGCCATTGCCGAACGGGGGCGCTACCCGGCCATCAATGTCCTGAAATCGGTTTCTCGGACCATGCCGAAAGCAGCCGATCCGGCCTACCTCCCGGCTCTATCGCGCGCCAAGCAGATCATGGCGACCTATGCGGATATGGAGGAACTCATACGGCTCGGCGCCTATCGGGCCGGAAGCAGCCCCGAAGTTGACGAGGCCATCCGGCTGCACAAGCCGCTTGAGGACTTTTTGGCCCAAAGTAAGGAAGAAGCAACCAGCTTGGCTGAAGGATATGCCCGATTGGCGCGGATCGTGGCTGCCGAGGAAACCGAACGCTAACGTTATCCGTGCCACAATCCGCCGATCGGGACTGCCGCGCATTGGGGTTTTGCCTGGCGATTGTGTCCCAAACCGTTCGGAATGGCTTCGGGGGAGTAAGAGTCGATGAAGTCGCGAGAGACGCTCATTCGCCTGAAGAAGTTTCAGGTCGACGAAAAGCGGCGCAAGGTCGCTCAGATCGAGGCCATGATCGCCGAGTTCGATCGCATGGCCGGCGACCTTGAGCGCGAAATCCGCGCCGAGCAGGATCGCGCCGGCATCCACGATCCGGGCCATTTTGCCTATCCGACCTATGCCAAGGCGGCCATCGCGCGGCGGGAAAATCTCAAGCGTTCGGCCGACGAGCTGCGCGTTCAGCTCGAGGACGCCAAGGGCGCGCTCGGCGAGGCATTTGACGACCTCAAGAAGGTCGAACTGCTCGACGAACGCGATCAGATGCGCGAGCGCGACGCCGAGAACGCCGCCGAGCAGATGGAGCTCGACGGCATCGCGCTGCTGCGCGCCCGGGGCATCGCTCCCGCGTAAGTTCCAACGCTGATCGGGACCGCAGGCGACCGGTCCGGCCGAACGGCAGGCCGGAATCCGGGGGATGCGTCAAAAGCCCCACCTTTCGCTCTCGACGAGGCCTATGCTCCGCGGCGATAATTGGGCCGGGCGGGGGGCGTGTCCGACTTTGCCGGATCCGCCGTCGCGGCCTGGTTGGGGCCATAGGCTGTCATGTTGATGCAGACCGAACTTGTCTGGCTGCTCGGCGCCGTCGCCACCGGCGACGAGGCGGCATTCGAACGGCTCTACATCGAGACCCGCGCGAAACTTTATGGGGTGCTGCTCCGTATCTTGGGGAGACCGGCATTGGCCGATGAGGTCATGCAGGAGACCTATCTCAAGGTATGGAAGATGGCCGACCGCTTCGATCCCGCTTTGGCGAGCCCCATCACCTGGATGGTGGCGATCGCGCGCAATCGCGCCATCGACATCGTGCGCAAGCGCGGCGAAGTCTCGATTGAGGAGGACCCAGAGGCCTTGGAGGTGGCGTCGGAGGCGCCGGCGCCGTTGGCGCGGCGCGAGATGACCGAGGAACTCAAGCAGCTTTTGTTCTGCCTCGGCAAGCTCGATCCGGAAAAACAGCGCATCGTGCTGCTTGCCTATTACAGCGGCTGGAGCCGGGATCGCCTTGCCCAAAAACTCGATATTCCGGTCAACACGGTCAAGACTTGGCTTCGCCGCAGTCTGCTCGAAATTCGCGAGTGTATGGGATCCTGAGAACCTGAGCCCGAGAACCTGAGCCCGAGAACCTGAGCCCGAGAACAGAACCTGAGCCTTGGAGTGGAAATGTACGACGACGATCGGGATGCTCTTGCCGCCGAATATGTCTTGGGCACGCTCTCCGCCGATGAGCGCGATCAGGCCGAAGCATTGCTTCTGATCGATCCGGGCTTTGCCGAGATCGTGCGGGGGTGGGAGCGCCGCCTCGGCGAACTCAATGTCATGGTCGAAGCGGTCGAACCGCCTCCGGAGATCTGGGAAAGGATCAAGACCGATATCGACGGCGCCGAGCGCCGCATTGCCGCCGAAGCCGAGGAACACAAAGAGCCTGCGACTGAGGAAAGCGTGCTGCCGACAATCGATGAACCCGCGCCACAAACCGTGCCCGAACCGACGGCGGAGACGGAGGTGACGCCGGAAACTGTCGTTGAGCCGTCGCCGCAGACGGAACCGGATTTGCTGGCGAGCCCCGCGGAGACAGTGGAGGAAACGCCGCCGGAGGATGCCGACGATGGCGCAGCCGTTGCCGCGCTGGCATCGAGCTTGCTGCCGCCGGAGCCGAAGGCTGAAGCTGCAAAGGAGGTGCCGCCCCCAGTGTCGGCCGCGCCGGCGACGCTGAAGATCGAGCGCGGCGCCGACGTCATCTATCTGGCGCGCCGCGTCCAGCGCTGGCGAGGCCTCACCGTCGCCATGAGTGCGATCGCGGCGCTTCTGGCGGTGTATGTTGCGGTCACCCAGCTGGCGCCCGGGCTTCTTCCGGCGGGCCGTTTGGCGCAAACCGCGGCGGTCGCGCCGCCGCCGGCATCGCGGCTCGTGGCCGTGCTGCAGCAGGAGCCGACTGCGCCTGCCTTTCTGCTTACGGTCGATCCGCAGGACCGCACCATGACGGTTCGCCGCTTGACGTCGAATGCCGATCCCGGCCGCAGCTACGAGCTTTGGCTGATTTCCAGCAAAGATTCCAAACCGCAGTCATTAGGTCTCGTCGGCGCAAGCGAATTCACGACGCGCCCGCTGCCCGCCAGCTTTGACCCGGTCCAGATGCGGTCGGCAAGTTACGCGGTTTCGCTCGAGCCGGCCGGCGGCTCGCCGAGCGGCGTCCCGAGCGGCCCGGTCCTGTTCACGGGCAAGATGGTAGAGTCAGTGCAGGCCCCGCCGGCACCGAAGACTTAAGGCCAGAGTCCGAGAGACCAACAGTCTAACGTAGAAGATTTGCGATTATCGGATGGTCGGGAAATGCCCGCTCAGCGTCGTCGGTTGTCCGGCTTTCACCAATACCTCGGTACCGAGGTCGACGCCGTGGCCGACATTGGCAAAAATGCCTACCGCCGCGACCACAGTCGCGCATAACAGCCCAAGGACCACGATCTTCAAATGGGTGGCGCGGTCGGCGCTGTACATGGAGTGGTTCATGACATCCTCCCGTTTCTGCGCATTAGTCGCCACAGCCGGGTCGAAGGTTCCGTGCAGTCCCAACAGTTAGGCGGTCGTCACCGCTAAAAAATACGCATTCACCGAACAGTGAAGACACGTGATAAACGGTTGAGGCGATCCTTGGTTCCTAGCGCCGCTATGTTTCCGCGCCAGAAACCAGCCTTAAACACATGACGAATCAGTAGTTTTTGAAAAAGGTCATCCCGTGAGCCAAATCACATCCGAGCTTGCCCCGACGGGCGTCCTTCGTGCCGGCATCAATATGAGCAATTTCCTTCTGGTCACCGGCAAGACCGCCGGAGGCGACCCGCAGGGCGTGGCGCCCGATATGGCGGCGGAGATTGCGAAACGGCTGGGCGTGCCGGTCGCCTACGTGAAGTTCGACCGGCCGTCGCATTTGGCCGACGCCGCCGGAACCAATGTCTGGGATATCGGACTGATCGGCGCCGAGCCGCAGCGGGCCGAAAAGATCACCTTCACCCCGGCCTATTGCGAAATCGAAGCTACCTACCTGGTGCCGCCCGGCTCGCCCATTTCCAGCATTGCCGAGGTGGATCGGCCCGGCGTGCGGATCACGACCCGGCGCGGTGCGGCCTACTGCCTATGGCTGGAGCGCAATATCAAGCAGGCGAAGCTCATCCTTTCGGACACTGCCAACGGTCCGTTCGACCAGTTCGTCGCCGAAAAGCTCGAGGCCTATGGCTCGCTTCGTCCGCAGCTTTTGACCGACGCCGCGAAATTGCCGGGCAGCAAAATCCTTCCCGGTAATTTCATGACCGTCCAGCAGGCCATCGGCACCGCCAAGCCGAACACCGCCGGTGCCGCGTTTCTCTCCGACTTCGTCGCCGAGGCCAAAAGTTCGGGGCTCGTAGCGCGGCTCATCGAGAAGCATCAGGCCAAGGGCCTGTCGGTCGCGCCGTAACTAAATACTCGCGACAGTCTTCAGCCGCACGCGCGGGTGGATTTCCGACTGCGCGAGCACGGCAGTCTGTGCGCGGAACCGCTCGACGATGCTGCGCACGAACGGCCTGATCCCCGGCGAGGTGACGAGGACCGGAGCCTCGCCGTCCTTGGCCGCCTGCTCGAATTTCTCGCGGACCAGGTTGATGAATTCGGTGAGCTTCGACGGTTGCATGGCGAGGTTGCGGTCGTCGCCCTGGCCGACGATCGATTCGGCAAAAGCCTGCTCCCATTTGGCGGTCAGGGCGATGATCGGCAGCGTGCCGGCCGCGCCGACGTGCTGGGCGCAAAGCTGACGCGCCAGCCGGGCGCGCACATGCTCGGCCAGCATCGTGGCGTTGCGCGTCGACGGCAGGCCGTCGGCGATGCCTTCGAGGATCGTCGACAAATCCCTGATCGAAACCCGCTCGGCAAGCAGGATCTGCAAGATGCGCTGAATGCCGGAAATGGTGATTTGCGCCGGCACGATGTCCTTGATCAGCTCGCTCTGCTCCTTGGGCAATTCCTTGATCAATTTCTGCACTTCGCCGTAGGACAACAGCTCCGACATGTTGGCCTTGATCAGTTCGGTCAGATGGGTGGCGAGCACGGTTGCTGCATCGACGACGGTGTAGCCCTTGACCGAAGCTTCCTCCTTTAGCGAGGCATCGATCCAGGTCGCGGGCAGACCGAATGTCGGCTCGGTGGTGTGGGTGCCGGGCAGCGTGACCTGGTTGCCGGACGGGTCCATGACCATGTACTGGCCGTGCCAGACCCTGCCGGCGCCGGCTTCGACCTCCTTGATCCTGATGACGTAGCTGTTGGCGTCGAGTTGCACGTTGTCCAGAATGCGGACCGCGGGCATGACAAAGCCCATCTCGCTCGCCAGCGACCGGCGCAGCGCTTTGATCTGCTCGGTGAGCCGGTCCGAGCCGTCGGGCGCGTTGACCATCGGCAGCAACGCGTAGCCGAGCTCGACTTTGAGATCGTCCATCTTGAGCGACGCGGCAATCGGTTCCTCGACCGGCATCGCCTTGGCAGCTTCGGTTTTATTGGTTTCGTCGGTGACCACCTGCCTGGCGCGGCGATCGATCGTATAGGCCAAGGCCGCAGTGCCGCCGCCGAGCGCCAAAAATGGAATCATCGGGATGCCGGGGAGGAGCGACATCACCAGCATCACGGCGGCCGACATGCCGAGCGCCTTCGGATAACTGGAAAACTGGCTGAGCAGCGCCTTGTCGGCCGATCCCGATACGCCCGCCTTGGAAACCAGGAGGCCGGCGGCGGTCGAAACGATCAGGGCCGGAATCTGCGTCACCAGGCCGTCGCCGACGGTCAACAGCGTGTAATCCTGCGCCGCATCGGTGAAGCTCAAGCCCTGCTGCACGATGCCGATGATCATGCCGCCAATGACGTTGATCATGACGACCAAGAGGCCGGCGATGGCGTCGCCGCGCACGAATTTCGAGGCGCCGTCCATGGCGCCGTAAAAGCCGGATTCGTCTTCGAGATTCTTGCGCCGCCGCCGCGCGTCCTTCTCGTCGATCAAGCCGGCATTGAGGTCGGCATCGATCGCCATCTGCTTGCCGGGCATGGCGTCGAGGTGGAAGCGCGCCGCCACTTCGGCGATGCGGCCGGAACCTTTGGTGATCACGACGAAGTTCACGATGACCAGGATCGTGAAGACGATGATGCCGATGACGAAATTGCCGCCCATGACGAAATTGCCGAAGGCCTGGATGACGTGGCCGGCAGCGGCGGTGCCTTCGTGGCCGTGGGCGAGGATGAGGCGGGTCGACGCCAGATTGAGCGCGAGCCGCAACATCGTCGAGATCAAGAGCACGGTCGGGAAGGCGGAGAATTCGAGCGGCGCGTGAATGAACAGCGCCGTCATCAGGATCAGCACGGAGAAGGTGATCGATACCGCGAGCGAGAAATCGAGCAGGATCGGCGGCAGCGGCAAGATGAGGATGACGAGGATCGTCATCATGCCGACCGCCAGCGCGATGTCGCTGCGCCGAAGCATGACGCCGAGATCGGCAAGCCGTCCCAGTGCCGTCTCGCCGCTTGGCGCCGTCGTCGTCTCGCTCATGCCGTCCGATCGGGCGCGTCTGCGTTCGCGCGGGTCAAAGCTATGCGCGGCGGCCGGGGGGCCACCGACGTGGAGAAGCGGAGCCGCGCTCGAGTCCAAGGCTGTCCCCGAAGAGCGTTAGAGTGCGATGGAAACTCTTAGGCCTCCCAGGCAAAATGTGCCGGGTATATGGTTACTGAGCGGTTAACGGAGTGACCAGGCGTTGCCGAAAAAGGGCATAAAAGCCAAGCTCATAGGAGAATAATCAACCGTGACCTACCGCTTTGTGCTGGCCGCTTTGATGTCGATGCTTTTCGCTCACGCGGCCTATGCCGATGGAATCGACCCTGGGCTGTGGACGATCATCGATCGGGTCGACAATGGCGGCGTGTCCAGTCCGCCGCATGTGTCCTCAAAGTGCCTGAGCGCCGATCAAACCGGCGATCTTGCAGCGACGTTTTCGCCGATTGCGACCACGATCAACTCGGATTGCGCGCCGATGGAGCGGAGCCTCAAAGGACCTGTGCTTACTTGGCACCTGGTCTGCAAGGGCCAGCTCAACATGGATCTCAGCGGGGAGTTCAATTTCGACACTCCGCATCACTATACCGGGACGGTCCTGACCAAGGGCGACATGCCGGGCATGCCGCCGGTAAACTCGAAAAATACGGTCGAAGGACATTGGGTATCGGCATGTCCACAGTGAGCGTGAAGAGCGGAGCGTTACTGCCGAGTAGACACGGTCTTTCCCTGTTCGTGATTTGCTGTTCGCTGCTGGTCATAACGGCATTTTGCGTGCAAGCCGCGGTCGCCCAAGAGCAGCTTAAGGAGCGCCCCGCCGATTTCGACGATGCCGTTACCGTGGTGCCCGGGCTGGTCGTCGAGATGCGTTACGCCGGTTCTCACAATTTCACCGGCCGGCCGGTCGACGGTTACGAGGCGCCGCACTGTCTGTTGACGCGCGAGGCCGCAGCTGCGCTGGCGCAGGTCGCGCGCGATGTCGCTTCGCGAGGCCTCGTCATCAAGGTGTTCGACTGCTATCGGCCGGTGCGCGCGGTGATGAATTTCGTGCGCTGGGCGCGCGACATCAACGATCAGACTGCCAAGGCGGAGTTTTATCCCGACGTCGACAAGCGCACGCTGTTTCGCGACGGCTATATCGCTTCGCATTCCGGCCATTCGCGCGGCTCGACGATGGATTTGACGCTGGCCAGGACCAACGGCGCCGAGCGCGACGCTCGTGAGTTGGATATGGGCACGCATTTCGATTTCTTCAGCCCGAAGTCATGGACCGCCGATCCCACCGTCACCCCGGCGCAGCACGCCAATCGCATGCTGCTGGCATCGGCCATGGGCCGGCGCGGCTTTCGCGGCTATGACAAAGAGTGGTGGCACTTCACGCTGCGCGGCGAGCCGTTCCCCAAGACCTATTTTGACTTTCCGGTGCAGTAGGCGCTTCAGCGCCATGCGGCGACTGCGAGATAGGCGCCGAGCAACAGCAATCCGCCGAAAAAGCAGCGGCGAAAAATCTCCGGCGGCAGGCGCGAGCGCATGATTTGGCCGAGCCACATCCCGGCGCAAGCCGTCGCCAATGCGGTGAGGGTAGGGGCCGCGAGAGCGATGTTGAGCGCGCCGGCGCGGGCGAGGTTGACCGCAAGCGCCAGCGTTGAGACCGTAAACGACAGCCCCAAAGCTTGCACCAGCTCTTCTTTTTCAAGTCCAATCGCCTGCAAATAGGGTACGGACGGAATAACAAAGACGCCGGTCGCCGCTGCGATGAGTCCGGTCGTCGCACCGGCTATTGGGCCAAGCCAGCGCTCCTGGGTTTTTCCGACTGCAAAACGGATCGAGCCGAGTCCCGTCCCCGCATAGGCCATCAGCGCCACGCCTAATAATCCGCTGCCGTAGCGGGTGTCGCCGGCGCTCGTCAGGCCGGCGCCAGCCCAACCAGCCAACCACGTGCCGAGGCAGATACTGAGGACCATCGGCCACAGCCGGCGCGAAACGGCTCTGAGCGAGGGACCGGCCAGCGTCTGCCACACATTGGTGAGAAACGAGGGCAGCACGAGAATGGCCGCCGCCTGCAGCGGCGTCATTGCCAGCGCCAAAAGCCCCATCGAAATCGTCGGCAGACCGAGGCCGATGACGCCCTTAACCGATCCAGCCAGCACGAAGACGGCGGCAATGATTATGAGTCGTTCATCTGGCATGGCCTTAGCTTGCGTCCACCCGCCGCCGTTCGCAATTCGGCGCTCGTGAACGTTGCCTTCGGCGGGGACGGAAGTTCGAGCCGCTACAGCCCCAAATAAAATTTCTTGATCAAATCGTTGTTGTTGAGCTCGTCCATCGAGCGGCCCTCAAACGCAATCTTGCCGTGGACGATGACATAGCCGCGGTCGGCGATGCGGATCGCCTGGGTGAAGTTCTGCTCGGCCATCAGCACGGTGAGCGAATAGCGCGCTTTCATTTCGGCGATGGCGTCGATGGTGCGCCTGACCAGGATCGGCGCCAGCCCCACCGAGGGCTCGTCGACTAAAAGGATTTTCGGCGCCAGCATCAGCGCGCGGCCGAGCGCCAGCATCTGCTGTTCGCCGCCGCTCATGCTGCCGGCGTATTGATGGCGCCGCTCGGCAAGGCGCGGGAAGGTCTCGAAGCAGACGGCCAGGTTGTGCTTGAGCTCGCGCCGCGCCGCGGCGCGGAAGGCGCCAAGCAGCAGGTTTTCCTCGACGGTGAGCTTGGGAAACAGCCTGCGGCCTTCCGGCACCAGCGCGATACCGAGATCGACGATTTGCTCGGTCTTCATGCCGACAAGGTCGTGCTTGACGCCGTCGATTTCCGCGACGATGCGGCCGGCGGCGGGCCT
>DATAWA010000165.1:0-26322 GCA_036267435.1 Xanthobacteraceae bacterium
ACAATGTGGCGCTCATGACGGTCAGGCGACCGCCTTACGCTGCGGCGGGGGGAAGCGGCGGTAGAACGTCTCGCCTTTTTTCGCCATATCGATCAAAAGCTTGCACGGCTTGAACCGGTCACCGTAATCCTTGGCGAGGCCGTTGCACAGATCGACGAAGGTTTTGACGCCCATGCCATCGATATAGGAGATGGTGCCCCCGGTGAAAGGGGCGAAGCCGAAGCCCAGAATCGAGCCGACGTCGGCTTCCCGAACATCGGTGACGACCTTCTCCTCGATGCAACGGGCAGATTCGAGCGCCTGGATCGCCAGCAGCCGATGCTTCAAGACCGCGATGTCGATAGTGTCGGGATCGAGTTTCTTCGGCTGCAATTCGGCCAACCCCGGCCACAAGCGCTTCGGTCCGCTTTGCGGATAGTCGTAAAAGCCCTTGCCGTTCTTGCGGCCATAGCGTCCGCGTTTCTCCACCATTTCCTCGAGCAGGGCCTTTTGCTTGAGGTCGATCATCTTGGCGCCGAGGTCCGCCTCCGTCGCCTTGAGGATCTTCCAAGCCAAATCGACCGCGACTTCATCGGTGAGCGCCAGCGGTCCGACCGGCATGCCGGCCATGCGGCCGACATTCTCAACCATGGCCGCCGGCACACCTTCGGTCAGCAACAAATGCCCCTCGCGGATATAGGTCCCGACCACGCGCGACGTGTAGAAGCCGCGCGAGTCGTTGACGACGATCGGCGTCTTGCGAATGGCGCGGACGTAATCGAGTGCCACCGCCAATGCGGCGTCGCCGGTCTCCTTGCCCATAATGATCTCGACCAGCATCATGCGCTCGACCGGCGAGAAAAAATGAATGCCGATGAAGCGGCTATGATCCTTGAAAGCGCCGGCAAGCGATGTGATCGGCAGCGTCGAGGTGTTGGAGCCGAAGACCGCTTGCTCGCCGAGCACGTTCTGCGTCCGGGAGATCACTTCCTCTTTGATCTTGCGATCCTCGAACACCGCTTCAACGACGAGATCGCAATCCTTCAACTCGACAAAATCCGCGGTCGGATGGATGCGCGAGAGCACCGTGTCACGGTCCGCGGTGGTGGCCCGGCCGCGATTGATCTGATCGGTCATCAGCTTGTATGAGTGCGCCTTGCCCTTCTCGGCGGTTTCCGGATCGCGGTCGATGATCACGACATCGAGTCCGGCCAACGCGCTCACATAAGCGATGCCGGCGCCCATGAAACCGGCGCCGAGCACGCCGATCCTTTTCAGCGGTTTGGCCGGCACCGCCGGCCGCCGTGCGCCTTTGTTGAGATCCTGCATCGAGACGAACAACGAGCGGATCATCGCGGCGGCTTCGGGCGAGCGGAGAATATGGGCGAACCAGCGCGACTCGACGCGCAGCGCCTGGTCCATTGGCAGCTGCAGGCCCTCATAAACGACCTGCAAAATGGCGCGTGCCGCCGGATAATTGTCGTAGGTCTCGCGCCGATAGATGGCGTTCGCCGGCGGAAACACCATCATGCCGGCCTTCGAGTAGACCGGGCCGCCCGGCAGTTTGAAGCCGTCGACGTCCCACGGCGCCTTGGCCGTGCCGCCCGATTTGATCCACTCCTTGGCCGCTTTGATGAGATCGCCCGGCGGTACCACCGCATCGACGAGCTTCATCGCCTTGGCCCGGTTGAGCGCAACCTGATCGCCCTTGAGCAGGAATTGCAGCGCGTCGGAAGGCGGCAGCATCCGGGGGATACGTTGCGTGCCGCCGGCGCCGGGAAACAGGCCCACTTTAATCTCGGGCAGGCCGAGCCGCGTTCGCCCGTTGTCGGCGGCAATCCGCCGATGGCAGGCAAGTGCGAGCTCAAAACCGCCGCCGACGGCGGTGCCGTTGAGCGCAGCGACCCACGGCTTGCCGCAGGTTTCGATCCGGCGGCACAGCAGCGACCATTTACGGCTCTCTTCGAACAGCCGCGCGGCAGCCGCTTCCTCACCCTGCGAGGCGACCAGATCGGCGAATGTGCGGCTTAAGCTTTCCAGCATCGTAAGATCGGCGCCGGCGCAGAACGTGTCTTTGCCCGAGGTGATGACGACGCCTTTGACGGCGCCGTCGGTCGCCGTTTCCTCGACGATCGACGACAGCTCCTCGCTCGCCGCGGCGTCGATAACATTCATCGTGCGGCCGGGTGCGTTCCAGGTAACCAGCGCAATGCCGTCACTGTCGATATCGAGCGTAAAATTGGTCGCCATGCTCTCAGCCATACGGTTCGCCGTTCCTATGCGTGTAGCGGAAACCCTGGTCGTCGCGAATGACCATGAGATCCACGTCCGGGTATTCGACGCGTTCTTGTTTCGAACGCGTGCCGACTTCCAGATAGACCGCATCGCGATCGCCGCGATTGACGAGATGATGGCCGTTGCGGCTATTGGCCTTGAACCCGGCAGCGTCGCCGGGCTTGAGCACGGTTTCGCCGCCGTCCTCGACCAGCACGACTTTGCCCTCGAGAACGTAGACGAACTCATCCTCCCGCTCGTGCCAATGCCGCTGCGCCGAGGCGGCACCCGGCTTCAGCCGCGTCAGGTTAACGCCGAACTGGTCGAGCCCGACGGCATGGCGCTTGCGCTCGCGGCCGACAACGATGCGATCGAAAGGCTTGGGATATCCCGTGCGCGTATCGATCGGGAGACTGGCGATATCGATCTTGGGCATGGCCCTTAAACCCGCTCGATGATCGTCGCCGTGCCCATTCCGGCGCCGATGCAGAGCGTGACAAGACCAGTCGCAGCGTTGCGCCGCTCCATCTCGTCGACCAGCATACCGAGGATCATGGCGCCGGTGGCGCCAAGCGGGTGGCCTAAGGCGATTGCTCCGCCGTTGACGTTGACCTTTGCGGCATCGAGATCGAAGGCTTGCAGATAGCGCAGCACCACCGAGGCAAAGGCCTCGTTGATCTCGATGAGATCGATGTCGTCGAGCGTCATGCCGGCGCGCTTTAGAACTTTCTTGGTCACGTCGACCGGTCCGGTCAGCATCAGCGCCGGATCCGAGCCGATATTGGCGAAGGCGCGCACCCGCGCACGCGGTTTCAACCCGGCCTTTTCGCCCGTCTCCTTGTTGCCGACCAGAACCGCGGCGGCGCCGTCGACGATGCCCGAGGAATTGCCCGCATGATGGACGTGGTTGACGTATTCCACTTCCGGATGGGCCTGGATGGCGACTGCGTCGAAACCACCGAGCTCGCCCATCTGCACGAACGAAGGTTGCAGCGCGGCAAGCGACTGCATGGTGGTGCCCGGCCGCATGTGTTCATCCTTGCCCAGAATGGTCAGACCGTTCACGTCCTTCACCGGCATGACCGACCGGCTGAAGCGGCCTTCGTCCCAGGCCGCCGCGGCGCGCTTTTGACTTTCGACCGCGTAGGCGTCGACGTCATCGCGCGAAAATCCATATTTTGTCGCGATCAGGTCGGCGGAAATACCTTGCGGCAGAAAATAATGCGCTACCGCAATCGACGGATCGAGCGCCCAAGCGCCACCGGCAGACCCGATGCCAACCCGGCTCATCGATTCCACGCCGCCGCCAACCGCCATCTGCTGCTGCCCGGACATGACCTGCGCCGCAGCGAAGTTCACGGCGTCGAGGCCGGAGGCACAGAAACGGTTGATCTGCACGCCGGCAACCTCGTCGCCATAACCGGCGACCAACGCCGCGGTACGGGCAATATCGGCGGCGGCCTCGCCGACCGGATCGACGACGCCCATGACCACGTCATCGACCAGCGCAGTATCGAGATGGTTGCGGTGCTTGATCGCGGCAAGCACCTGGCTGGCGAGATTGAGCGCCGTCACTTCGTGCAGCGCGCCGTCGACCTTGCCGCGGCCGCGCGGCGAGCGCACGTGATCGTAAATGAAAGCGTCGGGCATGAATTTCCTCTCAAACTCCATCGCGCCACGTGTTGGCGTATCCGCAATAGCTAGAAAGCCTCCGCCGGTAATTCCATAGTGCTCGCAGCGCCGGCTTTTATGCGGGCAAGATGCGTCGCCGTGGCCGGCAACATCCGTTCCATGAAAAAACGCCCCGTCGTCAGCCGCTCCGTCATTCGCGCTCCCTGGCCGCCGCCGGCAGCGTTGCCCTTGGCGGCTTCCGCGATCAGGCACCACATATAGCCAAGTGCGACCAGCCCGAAGAGATGCATATAATCGGTCGCGCCCGCCCCGGCATTATCGGGATTGCCGAGCGCGTTCTGCAAAAACCACATGGTCGCCTGCTGCAATTCGCCGAGCGCCTGGTTGAGTGGCGCGATAAAAGGCGCCATAGCCGCATCGGCATTGTGGTCCTTGATATAGGCCGTGACTTCGCCGAAGAAGCTCTGCAGCGCTCGGCCGCCATCTTTGGGCAGTTTGCGGCCGACCAGATCGAGCGCTTGTATGCCATTGGCGCCCTCGTACAACATGGCAATCCGCGCATCGCGCACGAATTGTTCCATGCCGTGCTCGGCAATATAGCCGTGGCCGCCGAACACCTGCTGGGCGGCAACCGCGTTGGCGAAACCCTGGTCGGTGAGCACGCCTTTGATCACCGGCGTCATCAAGCCGAGATGGTCTTCCGCCGCTTGTCGTTCCTTGGCGTCTTCCGAGCGCTGGGCGACGTCGCCTTTGAGCGCCGTCCACAAGACCAGAGCACGCGCCGCCTCGTTGAAGGCGCGAATGCTCATCAGCATGCGGCGGACGTCGGGATGCACGATGATCGGGTCGGCCGGCTGTTGGGGAAATTTCGCGCCGGTCAGCGCCCGCCCGGCGAGCCGCTCCTTGGCGTAGGCTGCGGCGTTCTGATAGGCGACCTCGGATAGCGCCAGACCCTGCACGCCGACGCCGAGCCGCGCCTCGTTCATCATCGTGAACATCGCCTGCAGGCCGCGATTCGGCTCGCCGATCAGCCAGCCGGTTGCGCCATCGTAATTCATCACGCAGGTGGCGTTGCCGTGGATGCCCATCTTCTCTTCGATCGAGCCGCAAGACACGGCATTGCGCGTACCCGGCGCGCCGTCGGATGCCGGCAAAAACTTCGGCACGATGAACAGCGAGATTCCCCGGGTGCCCTGCGGCGCCCCGTCGATACGGGCAAGCACGAGGTGCACGATATTTTCGACGAGGTCGTGTTCGCCGGCGGAAATAAAGATCTTGGTTCCCGTTATTTTGTAGGTGCCGTCGGGCTGCGGCGCGGCCCGGGTGCGAACGAGCCCGAGATCGGTGCCGCATTGCGGTTCGGTCAGGTTCATGGTGCCCGACCATTGCCCCGAGACCAGCTTGGGCAGGTAAATCGCTTTCTGCTCGGGCGAAGCGTGGGCGTGCAGCGCGGCGATGGCGCCCTCAGTGAGGCCCGGATACATGGCGAACGCCATATTCGCCGAACAGAGAAATTCGTTGACAGCCTGGGCCAGGACCATCGGCAGGCCTTGGCCGCCGAATTCGGCTGGTGCCGACAGTCCCATCCAGCCGCCGCCGGTGAGCCGCCGATAGGCATCCTTGAAACCCGTCGGCGTCGTGACCGAACCGTCGTCGTGCCTGCGGCAGCCTTCCTTGTCGCCGACGCGGTTGAGCGGGGTCAGGACCTGTTCGGCGAACTTTGCCGCTTCGGCAAGAACGGCCTCGATGACGTCGGGTGTGGCCTCGGCGAATCCGGGCAGGTTGTTATGGCGTTCAATATGGAGCACATCGCCCAACAGGAACATCATGTCGTCGACGGGAGCCCTGTAGCCCGGCATGATATCCTCCCCCGTGCCGCCAGCCGGCGGATTGGCCCTATAAATAGCCGATTTGCGCCGCCGTCGCGAGGCGATTTGAGAAGTGCTGCATTGCCTCCGAAAAGTGGCGGCAAACTCGAACGACGGCCGGGCCGGCCGGCATTAACCGCCTGTTTACTCTAATCCTGAAGAGTCCTCCCGAGGACATAAGACTGCGCCCTCCGCTTCGTCTGTTAACGAGCCCCCGCTCACAACAGGGCCATCTCGTTCCTCTCGAAGTGATCTGGCGCGCAAATGAAATCTGGCGGTCCGTGGAATCTAAGAGGCCTCCGTCCAGAAGCGCGCGAAGCCGCCCGCGATGCCGCGCGCCGGTCCGGGATGTCGGTCGGCGAATGGCTCAACTCAGTCATCCGAGAGGACGACGACAACCGTCACGGCGAGCCGATGCGGGTCGCTGATTACGAAGACGACGAGGATGACTGGAGCGAAGTGCCGCGCCGGAAAACGCGGCCGGAATCGCGCCAATATCGCCGTCGCGAACACCAGCGCCCCCGCCACGAGGACAGCGAGCCGCCCCGGCGTCGTCGGCGCGAGCGCGAAGCCGAACTCGAACGCGAAGCCACTCTTGCCCGCGAGGAGTTTGGCGAAGTCCACGCCCGCCTCGACCGGCTCACCCAGCAGCTTGACCGTATGGCGCGGACCAACGCGCCGCGGCTTACCGGAGCTCCAGCGCCGCAGCCCTATATCCGCACGACGCCGCAAGCGCGCAGCGGCGCCCAAATGCCGAGTCCCATGCCGGGCAACGGCGCCTGGGGATCGGTCGACGATGCCGTTGCCGAGATCGCCGAACGACAGCGGGCGCTCTATGGCACCAATCTGCCGATTACTCCCATCGCGCCTGTCGCTGCGCCAGCGCCGGAGCCGATTGGGACGCCGGCCGCCGCGCCGGTTGCCTCCGGCCGGCAGGAAACGACCGAACCGTATGTCGACTTTAGCAATCTCGACGAGCAGCTTCGCCATCTCACCACGCGAATCGAAGCGCTGCGGCCGTCGAACGAACTCGAACGGGCCATCAAGTCGATCCGCGGCGACCTTTCGGACATCGGTCACCAACTCACCGAAGCGCTGCCGCGCCACGCCGTTGAATCGCTCGAAATCGAGGTGCGGGCGCTGGCTAAACGGCTCGACCATACCCGCGAGGCCGGCGTGGATATGGGCGTGCTGGCCGGGCTCGAACGCGGGCTCAACGAGGTTCGCGACTCGCTTCATGGACTGACGCCGGCGGAAAATCTTGTCGGCTTCGACGATGCAGTGAAAGCTCTGGCGCAAAAAGTCGATTTGATCATTGCCAGGGAAGATCCAGCGGCCTTGCAGCAACTCGAAACGGCGATCGGCGCTTTGCGCGGCATCGTTTCGCATGTCGCCTCCAACGACACGCTGACTAAGGTCGCGGAAGATGTCCGCGCATTGGCCGCCAAAGTGGACAACGTCGCCAACAGCACCGCCAGCGGACAGGCCGTTTCGGCGCTGGAGAGCCGCATCGACACGCTGACCAATGCGCTGCACGCCTCGGCCGAAGCCGGACAAGCGGTGCCGCGCGACCTGGAGAAGCTCCTATCCGGGCTGATCGAGAAGCTTGAATGGGTTCAACTGACCCATACCGATCACGCCGCGCTCGGCGCGCTCGAGGATCGGATCGCGCAATTGATCAAGCGGCTCGATGCATCGGACGCACGGCTCGGCAATCTGGAAGCAGTCGAGCGCGGACTCGCCGACTTGCTCGTCCATGTCGACCAAATCCGCGGCGGGAGCGGCGCGGTGTCGACCGTCGCGGCGCCCAAGCCGGCTGCCGTCGAGGCTATCGTGCGTGATGTCGCCGAAATTAAACGCAGCGACCGGCGCACCCAGGATTCGCTTGAGGCCGTGCACGGCGCCGTCGAGCATGTCGTCGACCGGCTGGCGATGATCGAAAGCGGGATGCACGAGGGCGCGGCGCAGGTGGAAACGCCAAGCGAACCAGTCGCGGTGCCCGAACCTGCACCGGCGCCGCAGGCCGCGCCCGGGCGGATCGCCGAACAGATGGCGATGCTCGGATCGGCGCTTGCGGCACCGCCGCCGAACGCCGAGGCGACGGGACGCCGCGCCGGAACCCCGCGACAGCCGATCGATCCCCTTCTGCCTCCCGATCATCCGCTCGAACCCGGCAGCGCCCCCGGATCCCGCGCTATGCCGTCGGCGGCCGAACGGATAGCCGCGTCGGAAGCCGCGGTCGATTTCGCCAGGCCGCCGGTCATTGCCGCGCCAGGCGAAAAAGTGAATTTCGTCGCCGCCGCGCGGCGCGCCGCGCAAGCGGCCGCCGCGGCTTCGCCGGAGCGTCTCGCGCGTGCGGAAAGCCCTGAGTTCCACGTTGCTCACGTCGATAAGTCGTCGCGCCTGCGCAAAGTGCTGGTGGCTGGTGGTGCGGTCCTGGTTGCGGTTGGATTTCTGCACGTCGCGCTGCGCATGTTCCAGGACCGCGGCACTCCCAATCCCGCCGCGCCGGCAGCGTCCTCGGGGCCGGCTTCGCAAGCCGTGCCGCCTACCGTTCTGCCGGAACCGGATTCGTCCGGCAGCGCGCCGCGACCGGGCCCGCTGGTTTTACCCGTCCCCGGCTCCTCGTCGGATAACGCACCCGTCACGACACCCGGCGCACGACCCAATCCGACGGCGAGCACACCGCCGATCGCGATACCCCCGGCTTCTCACAATACAGCGCCCGCCGCGGCACCCGCATCATTGCCGCAACAACAATCGTGGCTGCAGAACTATTCGGCCGATATCACAGGCGCACTCCCGCGACGCGTGCCGCCGCCTCCGCAAAGGCAGCCGCCGGCGGACGTCGCCGCCACTGCGCCGCCGCCGGCTTCGGCGCCGGCCATGGTCAACGAGAAGTTGCCCGCGACGATCGGCGGACCGAGATTGCGCGCAGCAGCCATCGCCGGTGATGCCGCGGGCGAATTCGAAGTGGCGACGCGTTTTGCCGACGGCCACGGCGTGCCCGCGAACAACGAGCAGGCGGTGCGCTGGTTCGAGCTCGCAGCCAATCAGGGACTGGCGCCGGCGCAATTCCGTCTCGGCGGCTTCTACGAAAAAGGCATCGTGGTGAAGAAGGACCTCGCCGTGGCACGCGACTTCTATGCCGCGGCCGCCGCCAAGGGTAACGGCAAGGCGATGCACAATCTGGCGGTCCTCTATGCCGAGGGCATCAACGGGCCGGCCGACTACCGCACCGCCGCGCTATGGTTCCGCAAGGCCGCCGACTGCGGCATCAAAGACAGCCAATACAATCTCGCCATCCTTTACGCGCGCGGTATCGGCGTGGGGCAGAGCTACGCCGAGTCGTACAAATGGTTCGCACTCGCCGCCGGCAGCGGCGATGCCGACGCCGCCAAAAAGCGCGACGACGTCGCGTCCCATCTCGATGCCCAGGCTCTCGCGGCGGCAAAGCTCGCCGTGCAGAAGTGGACGGCAGCGCCGCAGCCGGACGACGCCGTCGCCGTCAAAATCCCGCCCGGTGGCTGGGATCTTCCGGAGCACGCGGAAAGGGCGAAGACTCGCGCCGTGGCGGCGAGGCCGGTCGCGTTGCAGCCCAAATTCAACTGAGCGTCAATCGGCGAGACAGCGCGCAGCGGGTACGGCATAGAGCCTGCCGGTGCCGAGCAAATGTGCGGTGAAAGACAGCGCACCGAACAAAGAAACCAAGGCGCGATCGCGGACATTCAAGCCGCCGGCATAGGCGCCGAAGGCCGGCATCACGAGACGGCGGCCGTCGCCCGCGAAGCATCGCCGGCTCACGGCACGCCCGCGGCGGGCGACCCGCGCGACCGGGTGAAGATGGCCGGCGATTTCACCCTCGCCGGGGTGCGGCGAAGGTTGATGGCGGAACGTCAGCGCACCGACCGCCAAGACGCCCGCGAAACGGCCACCGATATTGTCCGCTGGATCGGGATCGTGATTGCCGGCGATCCAGACCCAATCGCGCCCGCGCTGCAACGCCTGCAGCCCGGCGCGGCTGACGCCGTGCATGCGTGCCGGTCCGCCGCCGTCATGAAAACTATCGCCGAGCGCGATCACAATGTGCGGCGCGTAGCGCTCGACGAGCCGCGCCAGACGCGCCACGGTGGTTGCCGTGTCATAAGGCGGCAGCAGCACGCCGCGCGCGGCAAAGGCCGAACCCTTTTCGAGGTGCAGATCGGCGACCACGAGGATTTTTTCGTCCGGCCAATAAAGCGCGCCGGCCGGGTCGGCGACAAGTGTAGTGCCGGCGACCGTGATGGAGTTTTCGTGCGCTCGTTCAGGCGCGAACGCGGACCCAGCAGCGAGATTCCCGCCTGCGCGAGAATGAGCGGGCAGAGCGCTGTCCCTCACTGCATGGCCTCCTTCACCAATTCGGCTTCGGTTTCCGCAAGAAGCGTATCGGCCGCTTCGCCGTAAACCGTCTCGCGCCCGATTTCCAGCATGACCGGAACCGCCAGCGGCGAGACGTGGTCGAGTGCCTTATGGACGATTCGGCCCTTGATGCGCGAGAGCATTTCGCCAAGCCGGCGCACGTCGAGGAGCCCGGTCGCGGCGTCGTCCCGGGCCGCACGCAACAGCACATGGTCGGGCTGGTGCCCGCGCAAGACGTCATAGACGAGATCGGTCGAGATAGTGACTTGACGACGCGACTTTTCCTGGCCGGGGAAACGGCGTTCGATGAGGCCGGCAATGATTGCGCAATTGCGGAACGTGCGCTTCATCAGCGCCGATTCGGCAAGCCAGGCTTCGCGATCGTCGCCGAGCATATCTTCGTCGAACAATTCGGCAAGCGATAGCCCGCCGCCGGCAATCCGAACCGCGATGTCGCCGATCCCCCAAACCGCAAGCGCATATTCATTGGCGACGAAACCGAGCGGCTTGAGCCGCGCCCGCTCCAGGCGCCGCGTCAGCAGCATGCCGAGCGTCTGATGCGCCAGCCGCCCTTCGAACGGATAGCAGACCAGATAGTGCTTGTCGGCGCGCGGGAAGGTCTCAACCAGAAGTTCCCGCCGGCCCGGCATCTGCGAACGCCATTGCTGGATTTCCAGCCATTCGCAGACTTGCGTCGGCAGTGCGCGCCATGCCCGCGGATCGGAGATAATTCCGCGCACGCGATCGGCGAGATAAGTCGAGAGCGGGAACTTGCCGCCTTCATAAGCCGGGACTTTGGGATCCTCTGAGGCCGCGCGCGAGACGTACACAGCGTCTTCCACGATCGCCTCATATTTGAGCACTTCGCCAGCGAAGACGAATGTATCGCCCGGCACCATGGTCTCGACGAAATACTCCTCGACCTGGCCAAGAATGCGCCCGCCGCGCGGAATCATTTTCGATGCGCGCGAGCGAACCAGCCGAACCTTCAGCATGTCGGCTTCGACAATGGTGCCGACATTGAGCCGGTAGCGCTGCGCCACGTTGGGATGGGTGATGCGCCAGCGCCCGTCTTTTCCCTGCCTGATCCGGGCGAAACGCTCATAAGCCATAAGCGCATAACCGCCGGTGGCAACGAAATCGACGACAGCGTCGAAATCGGCGCGCGCCAGCGCCGCATAGGGCGCGGCCAGCGTCACCTCGGCGAACAAATCGTCGCTCAGGAACGGCTCGCCACAGGCGCAGCCAAGGACATGCTGTGCGAGCACGTCGAGAGCGCCGGTGCGCGAGGCCGGCGTGTCCTGCGCATTGTCGGCGATGGCATCAATCGCGGCGCGACACTCCAGCACCTCGAAACGGTTGGCCGGAATGAGTACGCCTTCCGACGGCTCGTCCATGCGATGATTGGCGCGGCCGATGCGCTGCAGCAGCCGCGATGAACCCTTCGGCGCGCCGACATTGACGACGAGATCGACGTCGCCCCAATCGACGCCGAGATCGAGCGAGGAGGTGCACACGACGGCACGCAGTATTCCGCTCGCCATCGCCGCCTCGACCTTGCGCCGTTGCGCGACGTCGAGCGAGCCGTGATGCAGCGCGATCGCGAGATTGTCGTCATTGAGGTGCCAGAGATCCTGGAAAATGCCTTCGGCCTGGCTGCGGGTGTTGACGAACACCAGCGTGGTGCGGTGCGCCTTGATCAGCGCGTACAGCTCGGCAAGCGCGTAGCGCGCGGAATGGCCGGCCCACGGCAGGCGCTCGTTCGAGTCCAGCATGGTCACGTGCGGCGGCGCGCCGCCGTCCGCGACGACGAGATCGGCGCGCGCCATCCCGCCGCGCTGCGGAACCATGAAGCGACAGAGATCCTCAGGCTCGGCGACGGTCGCCGATAGGCCGATGCTGGCGAGACCGGGCGCTAGGCGGAAGAGTCGCGCCAGGCCGAGCGACAAGAGATCGCCGCGCTTGGACGTTACCAGCGCATGCAGTTCGTCGAGCACGACCCGTTTGAGCGAGCCGAACAGATATGGCGCGTCGGCCGAAGCGAGCAGCAGGGCCAGCTGTTCCGGCGTCGTCAGCAGAATATCGGGCGGATCGCGGCGCTGGCGCTGGCGCTTCGATATCGGGGTGTCGCCGGTGCGGGTCTCGATCCGGATCGGCAGGCCCATCTCGGCAACCGGTATTTCCAGATTGCGCGCGATGTCGACCGCGAGCGCTTTTAGCGGCGAGATGTAGAGCGTATGCAGGCCGCCTTCGCGCCGGATGTTCTTGCCGGTGGAGATGAGTTGTTTTTTGTTGAGGCGACGATCGCTCAACTCCACCAGACTCGGCAAAAAGCCGGCCAGTGTCTTACCGCCGCCGGTCGGTGCGATAAGTAGGACCGAGCGTCCCGCCTGCGCCTTTTCCAGCAAGGCCAATTGATGCGCGCGCGGCGTCCAGCCGCGGCTGGTAAACCAGCGGGCAAACCCGTCCGGAAGCGGCACGATTTTGTTGAGCAAATCCACAGTCCAAGTTTGCCGCCGAAGCCGACGGCGGTCGAGGCCAGGCCAACAGCGCAATCGCTATTACGCCAGGGTTGCCACTACGACGAGCCCATCGACCGGCACGCCTTTCTCGGTGCGAATGGCGGCGGCGGAGAGATTGAGTAGAGCAAGCCCGGCATTGGCAATCGCGCGGCGTAGATAGGGTTCGCCATAGGCGTAGCGCAATGTCGGCAACAATGTCGCGCCTTCGCCCGCATGCGTTTCGACCGTGAAAGCCAGCATTCCTTGCGGTGCCAGGAGGCGCGAGATGGCGGCGATGATCGGCGCGATAGCGTTGAGATAGACAAAGACGTCGGCGGCAATGACGAGATCGTGCTGCGCGCCGCCAGCAATTTCATCGGTCAGGAAACCGGAGAGATCGCCGGTGTCCAGGCGGTCGTAAAGGCGCTTGCTGACCGCTTGCGCCACCATGGCCGGCGACAGATCGACGCCGACAAGACGATCGACAAACGGCCGAAATACAGCGCCGGCGAGCCCGGTGCCGCAGCCGAGATCGAGTGCGGATGCAAAATGCATGGGGTGCCCAGCTGTGCGCATGGCCGCTTGGACGGCATCGTGGAGGACGGCCGGCCCGCGGTAGCCGAGCCGCTCGGTCAGCGCGGCGTCGTAACGCCCGGCATACTGATCGAACAGTCTCCGCACATAGGGTTCGGTCATCGCCGGCGTGGCGTCGCTGCCGCCGCCGAGCCGTGCCAATTGCAGCCGGGCGCCATGATAATCCGCTGGATCGGCATCGCGGGTCTGTTCGAACGCGGCAATGGCGCCGCTGCGGTCGCTAAGCCGATCGCGGATGGCGCCGAGGGCGAACCAGGCGGTGGCGAAAGCCGGAGCGAGTTCGACCGTCTGCGCCAAAATGTCGGCCGCGGCGACAAAGTCGCCACGCGAGGCAAGCTCGATCGCCGCCTTATAGCGCCGGTCGGCGATCAGATCGCCGGAGGAGACAAAGAGCGGGCCGGTGTCCGACATGGCTGCACGGCTTCCACAACGACTTGCAGCGTCTATCTAATGGAAATGCGTCCCGAAGACATCCTGGTGCCGACCCCCGCCGGCGTCTGCTGCAAGCGCGGCGGTTTCCATATCGACCCGACACGCCCGGTCGAGCGTGCGCTGATCACGCATGCCCACTCCGATCATGCCCGCGCCGGCCATGGCGCCGTGCTCGCCACGCAGGAAACTCTCGACCTGATGCGGTTGCGCTACGGCGAGAATTTCGCCGGCCGCAGCCAGGCCGTCGGCTATGGCGAAAGCGTCACGCTCGACGGCGTCACGGTGACCTTCCACCCCGCCGGTCACGTGCTCGGCTCGGCGCAGATCGCGGTGTCGGCGAATGGGCTGCGCATCGTTGCCTCCGGCGACTACAAAAATGTCGCCGATCCGACCTGCGTGCCGTTCGAACTCGTACCCTGCGACGTCTTCATCACCGAAGCGACCTTCGCGCTGCCGGTGTTCCGTCACCCCGATGCCGAGACCGAGATCGCAAAGCTGCTGCACTCGATCGCGTTATTTCCCGAGCGGGCGCATCTGATCGGCGCTTATTCACTCGGCAAAGCGCAGCGTGTGATCGCGCTCTTACGCCGGGCCGGTTACCGCGCACCGATTTATCTGCACGGCGCCATGGAAAGCATCAGCTCTTATTATGCGAGCCGCGGCATCGATCTGGGCGAATTGCGGCCCGTCCGCGGCGCCGGCAAGGCCGAGCTTGCCGGCGCTGTCGCGCTGTGCCCGCCGTCCGCGCTCAAGGACGTCTGGACCCGCCGGTTCCCCGAACCGCTGACCGCGTTCGCCTCCGGCTGGATGCGGGTGCGGGCGCGGGCCCGCCAATATGGCGTCGAGCTGCCGCTGGTCGTTTCCGATCACGCCGACTGGGACGGTCTCACGGCGACAATCGCCGCGACGGGCGCGCAGGACATTTGGGTCACGCACGGGCAGGAGGACGCGCTGGTGCATTGGTGCGGCACGCGCGGTCTCAAAGCGCGGCCGCTCGACATCGTCGGCTACGGCGACGAAGAGGAACCGGGTGAAGCGGCCGCCGGCGAGACGGCGCAATGAACCGTTTCGCCGAACTGCTCGATCGTCTCACCTATGAACCGGGCCGCAATGCCAAGCTGCGGCTGATGACGAATTACTTTCGCTCCACGCCCGATCCGGAGCGGGGCTGGGCGCTGGCCGCGCTGACCGGAAACTTGAGCTTTCCTCACGCCAAAGCCGGCCTCATCCGCAGTCTTATCGCCGAGCGCACCGATCCCGTGCTGTTCGAATTGTCCTACGATTATGTCGGCGATCTTTCCGAAACTGTCGCGCTGATGTGGCCAGCCTCTCCGCCCTCCCCGCAAGGGGGAGGGGAAGAGCAAGCGAAACATCTCTCGTTGACCACCGTCATCGAAACCTTGACCACGCTTGGCAAGGCACAGTTGCCGCAACAGCTCGCGCGCTGGCTCGACGCGCTCGACGAGACCGGACGGTGGGCGCTGATCAAGCTCGTCACCGGCGGCTTGCGCATTGGCGTGTCGGCGCGTCTCGCCAAGGCCGCCGTCGGCGCGGTGGGCGGCCATGACGCCCACGAGATCGAGCTGATCTGGCCCGGTCTTGCGCCGCCCTATCGGGAGCTGTTCGACTGGCTCGAGGGCCGCGCCGACAAGCCTGCGACCGGCGACGCCGCGCCGTTTCGTCCACCGATGCTGGCGCATGCGCTTGACGATGCCGATCTGCCAAGCCTCGATGTCAAAGAATTCATGGCGGAGTGGAAATGGGATGGTATCCGCGTGCAAGCGGTCGCCGGTCATCGGGACAACGAACTTGGCAAGCGGCTGACCGCCCGGCTCTATTCCCGCACTGGCGAGGATATTTCCAAGGCTTTCCCCGATCTCCTCGACGCGCTACGCCTGCCGGGCGCCATCGACGGTGAGCTCCTGATCATGCGCGATCGGCGGGTGCAATCGTTCACCGTCCTGCAGCAGCGGCTTAATCGCAAGACCGTGACGCCGAAACTGGTCGCCGATTTCCCGGCGCATTTGCGCGCCTACGATCTGATCGCCGACGGGAATGCGGATTTACGCGACCGTCCGTTTGTCGAGCGGCGGCAGCGGCTGGAGGATTTTGTCGCGCGGCTCGGCGATGACCGGATCGACCTGTCGCCGCTGATTCCATTTGCCACCTGGAACGAACTGACCGCCGCGCGCCAGGCTCCAGCGGCCGCCGGGGCCGGCGAAGATGCCGCCGCGGTCGAAGGCGTCATGCTCAAGCGGCGCGATGCGCTTTATCTGCCCGGGCGGCCGAAAGGACCGTGGTGGAAGTGGAAGCACGATCCCTTCGTCGTCGACGCCGTCCTGATGTACGCGCAGCGCGGCCATGGCAAACGCTCGTCCTTCTATTCCGACTATACTTTCGGCGTCTGGAAGAATAGCGAGCAGGGAGAAGAGTTGGTGCCGGTGGGGAAGGCCTATTTCGGCTTCACTGACGAGGAGCTCGTAGAGATCGACCGTTTCGTCCGCCGCAATACCACCGACCGCTTCGGTCCGGTGCGCGAAGTCGTCCACAAACCCGACCAGGGCCTGGTGCTCGAAGTCGCGTTCGAGGGACTGCAGCGTTCGACCCGGCATAAATCCGGCCTGGCGATGCGGTTTCCCCGGATCAACCGGCTGCGCTGGGACAAGCCACCCGGCGAAGCCGATAGGCTGGAGCGGCTGGAAACCATGCTCGGACGCATCGAGCGGGGACAGGCGCGCGCGTCGTGACGATGGGAGCGCGGGCAGTCGCATTGCGGCCCGGCCGGATGTCCGACCTCGATGCGCTGCTGGCGCTGGAGCGGGACTTCTTCACGCCCGACCATCGGATTTCGCGCCGCAGCTTTCTCCGCTTTATGCACTCGCCGAATGCGAAGCTCCTTGTCGCGGCGATCGACGGCAAAGTCGGGGGTTGCGTGCTCGTGCTGTACCGGCAAGGCTCCACGCGCGCCCGCCTCTATACGATTGCCGTTGCCCGTGAATTTCAACGCCGTGGGCTCGCGCGGCGGCTGCTGACGGCGGCGGAGACGAATGCGGCGCGCCGCGGCTGCCGGTCGATGCGCCTCGAAGTGCGCGCCGACGACGGCGGCGCGATCGCGCTGTATGAAAGCTCCGGCTACCGTCTCTTCGGCAGGCGGCCTCGCTATTATGCCGGCCGCATCGACGCGCTCCGTTTCGAAAAACCGTTCCGTGCCGGTCCCCTCATGGACCCGCCTGACTCCCCCACGCGGACCGGCTTTCGTGGTGGACATCGCCGCTAGCGCAGTCGCTTCTCCTTTCGATTCCGGCTATGACGAATTGCGTCGCGCTGATTCGAACGCATGACCGGCCGAGCTTCGCATAGCGATTTGGACTGGATGGAGACCCGCCCATGACCGGCTGGGTCATCCTTGTCGACCAGCCCCGCGATCTGCCCAACGCCGAGACCCCGCACAAGGTCATTACCACCAGCGAGTATCTCGCGCGGCCGCGCCTGTTCGACGCGGCACGGCCCAAGCTCGTCAATCTCGCTCGCTCCTACGCCTATCAGTCGAAGGGCTACTACGCGTCGCTCCTTGCCGAAGCGCGCGGCCACCGCGTGGTGCCGACAGTCGAAACCATGCTCGAATTGCGTGAGCAGAAGCTTTACGAGCATGCCCTGCCCGAGCTTGAGGAAGAGCTCAATCGCTGCGGCCGCCGCGCCGATTTCCAGCCGGACGGCGAGTTCAAGCTGTTGGTCTGCTTCGGACTGGCGCGCGATGCGCGCTTCGAGCCGTTCGGCCGGCTGTTGTTCGACTGGTTCCGCTGCCCGGCGCTGGAGGTGATGATCGACACCGCAGGCACCTGGCTGTCGATCGACCGCATCCGGCCGCGCACCATCACCCGGCTCGCCAACGGCGAAGCCGAGTTCTTCCGCGAGTCGTTGCACAATCACACCAAACGCGAATGGCGCGATCCCAAGGCACGCTCGGTGGCCAAATACGATCTTGCGGTGCTGTACGATCCCAACGAGAAAACGGCGCCGTCATCGCCTGATTCGATCAAGCATTTCGCCCGCATCGCCGAGAAAATGTCGGTCGACGTCGAACGCATCACCAAGCGTCAGCTCGCCGAGCTGGCCGAGTTCGACGGTTTGTTCATTCGCGAGACCACGTCGATCGACAACCACACGTACCGCTTCGCCCGGCGCGCCTGGCAGGAAGGCATGCCGGTTATCGACGATCCGATCTCGATGATCCGCTGCACCAACAAGGTTTTCCTGGTCGAGCTGTTTCGGCAGAACCAGGTGCCGATACCGCCCACGATCATTATCGGCGAGGACACCGATCCGTCTGACGTCATCGACGAGCTTGGACTGCCGCTGGTGGTAAAAATCCCCGACGGTTCGTTTTCCCGCGGCGTGCACAAGATCGAATCGATAGCCGAATTCAAGCGTATCTGCGACGAACTATTCGAAGAGACCGATCTGGTGCTGGCGCAGAAATTTCTGCCGACCGATTTCGATTGGCGGGTCGGCGTGCTGGCCGGCGAACCCTTGTTCGTTTGCCAATACCGCATGGCGCGCGGCCATTGGCAGGTGGTGAAATACCGGCCCGACGGCTCCTCGCACGAGGGCGGCTTCCGCGCCTTCGGTCTCGATCAGGCGCCGGCCGACGTGATGGATATCGCCGTGCGGGCCGCGCGGCCCATCGGCGACGGCTTCTACGGAGTCGACCTCAAGCAGACCAACCACGGCATCGTGGTCATGGAGGTCAACGACAATCCGAGCCTCGAGCACGGCATCGAAGATACGGTCGGCAAAGATGAAATCTGGACGCGGCTATTACGCTGGTTTGTCGATCGCTTCGAGCAGTAATCGCCATTCCGGAGCGCGGGTGCCGCCCGCGGGAATGCTAACGCGCTGTCGCCTTCTCCCCCGTCCCCTTCGCCACCTCTTCGAGCGGCCAGCGCGGCCGGGCGGCGAAGTCGAGCGGATCGGTCAGGCCCAGTGCCAGCCGCTCGACGCCGGCCCAGGCGATCATGGCGCCATTGTCGGTGCACAGCGCCGGCGGCGGCGCCACCAGCTCCGCGCCGATTTCAAAGGCGACGCGATGCAGCACCTTGCGAATTGCTTGATTGGCGGCGACGCCGCCGGCGCAAACCAGCGCATTGGGCTTGCCGAAGCGCGTCCGGAACATGCGCAATCCGGCGCGCAGCCGGTCCTTGATCACGTCGACCACGGCCTGCTGGAACGACGCGCATAAATCGGCGACGTCCTGGTCGGAAAGCGGCGCGATCTTCTGCGCCTCGAGCCGCAATGCGGTTTTCAGGCCTGAAAGGGAAAAGTCGGCGTCGCGCCGGCCGGCCATCGGCCGCGGCAGGGCAAAGCGCGCGGGGTCGCCGCGGGTGGCCTCCTTCTCGACCAGAGGTCCGCCGGGATAGCCAAGGCCGAGCAGCTTCGCCGTCTTGTCGTAGGCCTCACCAATGGCGTCATCGACGGTGCCGCCGAGCCGCACATAGTCGCCGACCCCGCGCACCCCCAGAATTTGAGTGTGACCGCCCGACGCCAGAAACAGGCAGTAAGGGAAGGCCGTCCCATCGGTCAGCCGCGCCGTGAGCGCATGCGCTTCGAGATGATTGACCGCGATCAGCGGCTTATCCTGCGCCAGCGCGATCGCTTTCGCCGTCGTCAGGCCGACGATGACTCCGCCGATCAAACCTGGCCCGGCCGCCGCAGCGATGCCGTCGAGACCGGCAAAATCGGTCTGCGCTTCGGCCATCGCCCTGACGACAATGTGATCCAGCGCCTCGACATGGGCGCGGGCGGCGATTTCGGGCACCACCCCGCCGAAGGCGGCGTGCTCGTTGATCTGGGATAGGACAATATTGGACAAAATCTGGCCGCGGCCGTCCGCATGGCGGCGAACCACCGCCGCCGCCGTCTCGTCGCAGGTAGTTTCGATGCCGAGGATGATCATCGGTATATTATAGGACTGTGATGACGGATGTTCCGGCCGCAAGGCCAATTTTACGTATCGGCACGCGCGGCTCGCCGCTGGCGCTCGCCCAAGCGCGTGAGCTGCAGAGCCGTCTTGCCGCAGCATGCGGACTGGCACCGGAGCGGGTCGAAATCAAGACGATCCGTACCAGCGGCGACGCAATTCAGGATCGGCCGCTGGCGGACGCCGGCGGCAAGGGCCTTTTTACCAAGGAGATCGAAGAGGCGCTGCTGGCGGGGGCGATCGATCTCGCCGTGCATTCGTCGAAGGACATGCCGACGGTATTGCCCGAGGGACTGGTGCTTTCGGCATTTCTGCCACGCGAAGACGCCCGCGATGCCTTCATCGGCCGCACGGCCAAGACCCTGCGCGAGCTGCGAACCGGCGCCGTGGTCGGCACCGCATCGCTGCGGCGCCAGGCCCTGCTCAAGCATCTACGGCCGGACCTGACGATCGTACCGCTGCGGGGCAATGTCGAGACGCGGCTACGCAAGCTTGCAGCCGAAAATATCGACGCCACCGTACTGGCGGTTGCCGGGCTGAAGCGGCTTGGACTTCTGGCGGCGGCGACCGCGATTTTCGCGATCGAAGAGTTCCTGCCGGCGGTCGCTCAGGGCGCAATCGGATTGGAGACGCGCGCCGACGATACCCAGACCGCGGCGCTGGTTGCCGCCGTGAACCATCCCGACACCGCCACCGCGGTGACCGCCGAACGCGCGTTCCTGTTCGAGCTCGACGGTTCTTGCCGGACGCCGATTGCCGGGTACGCGCAGGTGAGCAACGGCGTCATCCGCTTTCGCGGCATGATCGCCAAGACCGACGGCAGCGAAGCCCTCGAAGTCTCGCGTGAAGGCCGAAGCGCCGACGCCGCCGCGCTCGGCGCCGAGGCGGGCCGTGAGCTCAAGGGCCGCGCCGGCCCGGGCTTTTTCGAGCAGGCTTGACGGTGCGCCTTCTCATCACGCGGCCCGCAGCCGACGCCGCACGAACTGCCGCCGCGCTGCGCGCCCGCGGCCACGACGCCGTTATTGCGCCACTCTTGATCATCGAAATCTTGGCGGACGTTGAAATTGCCGCCGGCCCCTGGTCGGCAATCCTGGTCACCAGTGCCAACGCCGCCCACGCGATCGCAGCGCATCCGCGCTATGACGACTTGCGCCGCATTCCGGTGTTCGCGGTCGGCGCGCATAGCGCGCAAGCCATGCGCGAGGTGGGCTTTGCCGAAGTAACGTCCGCCGATGGCGACGTCAGCGCGCTCGCCGCGCTTGCGGGTGCGCGGGGAAAACCCGGCGCGTCGCTTCTTTATCTGGCCGGCGCGACGCGCACCGGCGATCTCGCCGGCGCGTTGCGTGAGCTTGGCGTTGCCGTGCATACAGCGGTGGTTTATCGCGCCGACATCGCCAAAACGTTGCCGCCAGAGGCCGCCGCAGCGCTGGCAGCGGGCATCGACGGCGTGCTGCATTATTCCCGCCGCAGCGCCGAGGCCTATGTCGACGCGGTGCGCCGGGCGGATCTCGCTAAAGCCGGATTGGCCGACCCCGTGCATTTCTGCCTGTCGGCGGAAATCGCAGCGCCCTTAACGGCGGCCGGCGCTACCGATATGCGCGTTGCGAAGACGCCGGACGAACCCGCATTGCTGGCGTTGTGCGCGTGAACCGAAACCACAATGCCGACTTGTTAGGGATTGCTGGGCATGTTGCCGCCGCCGCCGCGCCGTACTATGCCGGTTTCGGGCTGGGGTTGAGGGGCTTTGGTTCGGCGATCGCGTCGAACGCGCTTTGAGGACAGCCATGACGAGCGAGCCTGCGGGCGAGGACGAACGGCACCCGCCGACCATCGAATTGAAGGCGACGGAAGTTCCTGATCCGGCCCAAAATCCCGCCAACGATCCGGCCGCGACCGCCGAGACTTCAGGGGGCGAGCGCAGCGATAGCGCCACTCCGCAAGGATCGGGTCCGACGGAAACGGCTTCCTCGTCCGGCCGCGGCTCCAGCCCACTGATAGTCCATGTCATCAGCGCGGTCGTCGGCGCCGTCGTTGCAGCGGCGGTTGTCGGTGGGCTCTGGTTCTCGGGCATTGTGCCGCCGCGCCAAGAAACCGCACCCTCCTCGACCGCACCCTCCTCGACCGTACCCTCCTCCACCGCGCCGCTGGCCGCCACGTCGCGCGAAGTGCAAGATCTCGCGGCGCGGCTCGACAAGCTCGAACGCGCGGTACGAAACGCGCCCACGCAGCAAGCGGCCACCGGTGGCGTCGCCGCGGTCGAAGCCCAAACCAAATCGCTCGGCGATTCGGTTGCCGCGCTCAACCGCCGGCTCGACGACGTTGCTGGAACCAGCGAAAGCGCCGCCAAACAAGCCGCCGCCGCGGCGAGCGCGGCGCAAACGGCAACGACCGCAAGCGACAAGGCCGCTCAGGCAAGCCAGGCCGCCGCTCAAAAAAACGACCTCGATGCACTGGCAAGCCGCGTGACGGCGCTGGAAAGCACCATCAAAGGCGTTGCCGAGATAGCGAGCCATCCCGCACCGAGTGGCGACGATCCGGCGGCGCGATTGATGCTCGCCGCACAGGCGCTGCACGGCGCGATCGAGCGCGGCGCGCCGTATCAGTCCGAGCTCGCCGCGGTGAAATCGCTCGGCGCCCAGCAAAGTGCCACCGTGTCTCTCGATCCTCTTGCCGCCTCGGGCGTGCCAAGCGCCGCCGCGCTGTCTCAGGAGCTCACCGATCTGGTCCCGGCTTTGCAGCGCGCCGTTGAGCCCTCGTCCGGCGCGACCACGTTGTTAGGACGGCTTGAGGCGAACGCCCGGCATCTCGTCCAGATCACGCCGGTGGAAGCGCCGGCGGGTAATGCGCCGTCCGCCGTTATCGACCGGATCGACACCGACGCGTCGCGCGCCGATATCGCCGCGGCGCTGACCGACATCGCCGCGCTGCCGGCGTCCGCCAAGCCAGTCGTCGCGCAGTGGGCCGTTAAAGCGAAGACGCGCCAGGCTGCCCTGCAGGCAAGCCGGCAAATCTCCGCCGATGCCTTGGCGGCCTTCAGCAAACCGGCATCGCAATGATCCGCATCGTCCTTTTTCTGATTCTTATCGGCGCGCTGTCAGTCGGCGTCGCCTGGCTCGCCGACCGGCCGGGCGATGTGGTGATCGTCTGGCAGGGCCTGCGCATCAAGACCTCCCTGATGGTTCTTGCCGTCGCGCTCGTCACCGCTGTGGTGGTCCTGGCGCTGCTGTTGTTGCTTATCGTTCTGATCCTCCGGTCGCCGACCATACTTGCGCGGATACGCCGCGGTCGCCGCGGCGTGCGCGCCTACGAAGCAATTTCGCATGGGCTGATCGCGATAGGCGCCGGCGACGTCGAAGCGGCAAAGAAGCACGCCGCCACAGTCAATCGCCTGGCGCCGCACGAGCCGCTCGCTTTATTATTGAATGCGCAATCGGCGCAGCTTGCCGGCGATCGCGAAGCGGCCGACCGGACCTTTCGCGCCATGGCCGGGCGCGCTGACACCAAGCCGCTCGGACTGCACGGGCTTTTCATCGAGGCGCGCCGCAACAACGATGCCGTGGGCGCCCGCGCCTATGCCGAAGAGGCTGCGCGCACCGCGCCGTCGCTGCATTGGGCGAACCGCGCCGTGCTGGAAGCGCTGTGTCGCGACGGCAACTGGGCCGGCGCGCTGCGGCTGCTTGAAAACAATATGCGCTCGCTCGAGCGCTCGGCGTATCGCCGGACGCGCGCCGTGTTGTTGACGGCGCAAGCCCACGCCCTTGAACACAGGGATCGCGACGCCGCCAAGGCGGCTGCGCTCGAGGCGCAGAAATTGGCGCCGACTTTGGTGCCGACCGCGGCGCTCGCCGGCCGGCTGCTGGCGGAGAGCGGGCAGACGCGCAAAGCGCGCCGCGTCATCGACGCCGCCTGGCGCGCCAATCCGCATCCGGCGCTGGCGAAGGCCTATGCCGAGCTGCGCTCCGGCGAATCGGCGCGCGAGCGGCTAAAGCGAATCGAGACGCTTGCCGGCAAAGTGCCGAGCCACGTCGAAGGGGCATTGGCGGTGGCCCGTGCCGCCCTCGGTGCGCAGGAATTCGCCAAGGCCCGCGCCGCGCTGGCGCCTTATCTGGAAAAGCCGACCAAGCGCATCGCTCTGTTGATGGCCGCGCTTGAGCGCGCCGAGCGTAACGACGAAGGCAGAGCAAGAGAATGGCTGGCGCGCGCCGTGAACGCCGCGCCCGATCCGGCCTGGACCGCCGACGGCCATGTCTCGGAGCATTGGCAGGCCGCTTCTCCGGTGACCGGGCGGCTCGACGCTTTCGAATGGCGCGTGCCGCTCACCGGCGCCGTCGCGAACCCGGCGATCGAACCCGACCAACCGCCGGCGGCGGCTACCATCACGGCCGACCCGCCCCAGGAGACCTCCAAAGCTCCGCCAGCCGAAACTCTGGAAATGGCGGCCGCGACGGTGGAAATGAAAACGGAGACCAAGCCGGAACCGAAGGCAGCTATTAAACCGGACCCTCCACCGCAGCCGATCATCCCGCTCATCCACGTCCCCGACGACCCCGGACCCGATGCCGTTCCGGAAATCGAACCCCACGCTGAACACCCAAACGCCGGCTGGCGTAAGATTTTCGGGTAATACACCCGCGCGCCAGGCGCCCGTCTTGTTGCTCGACTTATTTTTCTGCATTATAATGCACTGAATTATAATGCAGAAAGCCGCTGGATGCCGTCACCTAAGCCCAAAGCCGCCTTGAAGCGCGCACCGGCACCGACCGCCTCGGTCGCGGCGTTTCTCACCGCCATCGGCCAGGAGGTGCGCCGGCAACGCGCCAAGCGGGGCATGACGCGACGGCAGTTGGCGCAGGCGTCCGAGACCTCCGAACGCTATCTGGCGCAGATCGAAAGCGGCGCCGGCAATCCGTCGGCGAGCGTCATCCGCGCCATCGCGCAGGCGTTCGACTTGCCTGCTGCCGCTTTGCTGCCGGGCAACGCTGCGCAGAGCGAAACCTTCGGCGCCGTGCTCGATCTCCTGGTGCAGGTCCCCGAGAGCGAGCTTGCCGAACTGAAAAAACTGATCGACAGCCGCGTCACGCGCTCGGGCGGCGCCGACCGGGCGCGGCGCATCGCGCTGGTCGGCCTGCGCGGCGCCGGCAAGTCGACGCTCGGGCGCATGCTCGCCCAGCATCTCGGCTGGCCGTTCATCGAGCTCGACCGCGTGGTCGAGGAGGATTATGGCGCGCGCATTCCCGACCTGATCGAGATGGCCGGCACCGCGACCTTCCGCCGTCATGAGCGCAGCGCGCTTGATCGCGTCATCGGCGCGCACGAAGCGGCGGTCATCACCACAGCCGGCGGCATCGTCGCCAACCAGGACAGCTACGCGCTGCTCCTTCGCCGCGCCCACACCGTCTGGATCAAGGCGCGGCCGGAAGAACACATGAGCCGGGTCATGGCGCAAGGCGATTTCCGGCCGATGGCGCAGAACCGCCAGGCCGGATCTAATGATGCAATGGTCGATCTCGTCGCCATCCTCGACGCGCGGCGCACCGATTACGCTCGCGCCGAAGCCGAGGTCGACACCTCGGGCGATGCCGTGGAGCAAAGCTTCGCCAAGCTGTTGCGCGCGGTGACGGAGCTGCTCGGCCCGCGAACGGCGGGGCAGCCATGACGCTCGCCGACGAGGGCTTTCTCGATCTGTCGCCGCTGCGGCTTGAATACCGCATGATCGGACCGCGGCCGAACGCGGCGCCGACCATCGTGATGCTGCATGAGGGCCTGGGCAGCGTCGGGCTATGGGGCTCGTTCCCCGATCAGATCGCGGCCGCCACCGGTGCCGGCGTGTTCGTCTATTCGCGCGCCGGTTACGGCCGATCGAGTCCCGGGAAATTGCCGCGCACCACCCGCTTCATGCACGAAGAAGCCTGCGCGGTGCTGCCGCAAGTGCTCGAAGGCATTGGCTTTCAGCGCGGTCTCTTGCTCGGTCACAGCGACGGCGCCTCGATCGCGACCATCTATGCCGGCAGCGTGCAGGATCACCGCGTGCGCGGGCTGGTTTTGCTGGCGCCGCATTTTTTCACCGAGGACATGGGCATCGCCGAAATCCGCCGCGCCCGCGACGCCTTCGCTGAAGGAACGTTTCGCGACAAGCTCAAGCGCTGGCACGCCGACGTGGATTGCGCCTTCCGCTCGTGGAGCCAGCCATGGCTCGATCCGGAATTCCGCAAATGGGATATCACTGAGGCTTTAGGCTATATCCGCGTGCCGATCCTGATCGTGCAAGGCGACCAGGACCAATACGGCACGCTGCGCCAGCTCGAAGCGGCGAACAACGAATGCTACTGCCCGGTCGAGACCGTGGTGCTGCCGGGCGTCCGCCATGTGCCGCAGCGCGATGCGCCGCAGGCGACGCTCGATGCCGTCACAGACTTCGTCACCCGGCTGCTGCGCGACCATCGCGAAGGTCAAAGCACCGCCGATTCCGGGGTTGCCGCGTCATGAATTATAGTGCATATTACGACCAGCTTCGTTGGAGGCATGCACTATAATTCAGAGCATTGGACAGGGCGGAAACGGACACAGGATCATGGGCGACGCCGAGCACACCGCACCGCGCCCGCTGGCGAACGGCAAGACCCGGATCGACTTTCAGACCGACCCGGCGCGCTATCGCCATTGGAAG
>DATAWA010000166.1:0-16807 GCA_036267435.1 Xanthobacteraceae bacterium
CGTGCTCGGCACCGAGCGGCACGAGAGCCGCCGCATCGACAATCAATTACGCGGCCGCTCCGGCCGTCAGGGCGATCCCGGCCACTCGAAGTTCTTTTTGTCGCTCGAAGACGATTTGATGCGCATCTTCGGTACCGACAAGCTCGACGGCATGCTGACCAAGCTCGGCTTGAAGGAAAACGAGGCGATTATCCATCCCTGGATCAATAAGGCCCTGGAGAAGGCCCAGCAGAAGGTCGAAGCGCGCAACTTCGATATTCGCAAGAACATCCTGAAATACGACGATGTGATGAACGACCAGCGCAAGGTGATCTTCGATCAACGCGTCGAATGGATGCAGGATCAGGCGGTCGGCGAAGTGGTCGCCGATATGCGGCATACCGTGATCGACGATCTGGTCGCCAAGCATGTGCCGGAAAACGCCTATCCGGAGCAATGGGATGTTAAGGGCCTGCGCGAGGAACTCGGGCGGGTCCTCGGGCTCGATGTGCCGGTGGATGACTGGGCGAAGGAAGAGGGCATCGCCGACGAGGAAATCTTCACGCGGGTGGAGAACCGCGCCGACGAGCACATGGCGGCGAAGGTCGGGCAATGGGGCCCAGACGTCATCCGCTACATCGAGAAATCGATACTGCTGCAATCGTTGGATCATCTCTGGCGCGAGCATTTGGTCATGCTGGACCATCTCCGCCAGGTGATCGGGCTCCGCGGCTACGGCCAGCGCGATCCGCTCAACGAATACAAAGCCGAGGCTTTTACTTTGTTCGAAACGATGAGCCAGAGTTTGCGCGAGGCGGTTACCGCGCAGCTGATGCGGGTCGAAATCCAGGCTGCGCCGCCGGAGCCGCAGCCGGCGGCGCTGCCGCCTATGGCGGCGCACAAGATCGATCCGACGACGGGCGAGGACGAGATGGCGTTGGCCATGGCAGGCGCCGAGACCCTAGCGCGCCACGGCATTGGTGCGACCGCGGCCCGCTCCGCTTCGCCGGTCGCCGCCGCCGCGATCGCGGCGCGTCCGGTGCAGGCACCGGAGCGGAATCCGCAAGACCCGCAAAGCTGGGGCAAAGTCGGCCGCAACGAAGCGTGCCCGTGCGGCTCAGGCAAAAAATTCAAACATTGCCACGGCAAGTACGTTTAGCGGGCAACAGAGTACGGTGACGGACGACGGATAAAGCCGTTCGCAGTCTTCTGTCTTCTGCCTATTGGAGCCCCGCCCAGCGGCCATCGAAAGAGCCGGTGGGGACGACGGGCTGCGCGCCCTTCATCATCCCCGTGCTGCCGGTTGCGGCGCTCGACGGCGCGGCGGCGTTGGCATCGAGCTGCGGACTATTTTGCGGCCTGGTTTTCGGCTTCGGCGCCTGCGCGATCTGCGGCTCGGCCTTCGGCGGCTCGCTCTTCGGCGACGCAGGCCGAGATGGATTGGGATTCAAACCGGCAAGCGCAGTGCCCTGATCAGCGAAAGCGGGCGGTGGCGGCTTCTTCGGTTCGAACAGGCTGGCGAAGAAATTCGTGTGATTTTGCGAACGCGGATCGGGGGTGGCTGCGCTGTCGGCGGCCGGTGCCGGCGGTGGCGGATTTTGCTGCTGCCCCGTGGTCTGACTGTTGAACAGACCGCCGAACATGCCCGGCGATGAACTCGCCACCTGGGTCTGAGCAAAGCCATCCTGGGGATTTTCGCGCGGACCGCTCAGCATCGGCGCCGGCATGCCGGGATGGATCGGCGGCGCGTGCAAGTGTCCGTCGTTGTCCATTATCGGCTGAGTTTCGGCGAGCTTGGCGGCGAAAACGCGGTTCATGCCGCCGTCGGTGCCCCATACCACGGGCTCGGTCGGCACGTTTTCCTTGATCAACTGCGCAAGCTGATACTCGTCGTTGTGCTGTTTCTCCAACGCCGGCCCCGCGATTTCCTGCGGCACCTGATAGGCCGGGCAACGGCCGGTCGGATTGAAAACGAGCGGCTTGGTCGAGCCCTCCGGCGGCTGCGCATCGAATACATAACGGCGATCGCAGACATCCACCTTGGGCTCGAGATGAGTCACCTCGAAATGGTCGTCGCCTTCCTTGAGCATCATCCAGAAAGGCATGTTCGGATTGTTGCGGTGTTTCGCCAGATTGGCCGGCGTCATGCGGAACGGATAGGCCTGGATCTGAAAATCCTTCTGCCCACCGAGGAAAGAATCGCGCGCCAGCGAATAGATTTCGCCGATTTGCTCGTCCGTCATGGCGTAGCAGCCGCGCGACGAGCAGTCGCCGTGGATCATCAGGAATGCGCCGCTGTACCCGTTGGCCTTGTCGTAAGCGTTCGGAAAGCCAATGTTGATGGCGAGGTAATAACTGGAGTTGGGATTCATCAAACCGGGCGAGATCGCATAGAACCCTTCAGGGGCCTGGCGGTCGCCTTCGGTTTTCTTCGGTCCAAGCTCGCCGGACCAGCGGCAGATCGGATAGACTTTCAGCAGCTGAAATTGGCCGGTGGTGTCCTGCTTCCAAACTTCGAGTTCCGACTCTTCCTTGAATATCCGAACGAGGATCGGCGAATCCTTCGGCATATTTTTCTGTTGCAGGAGGCCTAGCATCTCCGGCGACAGTTCTTTCATCGCGCGGGTCGGGATTTGATAGCCCTCCTCGCCGTAGCAACCGGCAAGCGCCAACGCGGCGGCGGCAAGCACCACCGAAGTCACCAGGACACGTAGGTTTCGCGCACACAACGAGATCGTGCGGACAACGCAGGTCCGGATCACGGCAAAGTTCCCCGACAGATGGGCCATCCCCGTGCCATCAAGCGCTAATCGTTAGCCATAAGCGCTGGCTTTCGCAAGGCAAACGGCCGCCGGCGGCCCGCTTCAGCATGCGCCGCATAAATGAATGGTAAATTATCGTCGAATTGAACGAGAAAATCCAAGCATTTGGCGCCAAATCTGGCGGGGGATCGATCAGGGCGGGATTGTGGCGGAAAGCCGCCCGGTTGGCGCCGATCGGCCCACAGCTGCGCCTCAGGCCAGCGTCCGCCCAATGGCCAGGAATTTGTCGCGGCGCTGCTGCACCAAGGCGGCGCGGCTAAGTCCGCGCAAAGCGGAGAAAGCATCGGCGATCGCCTCGCCGGTCGCGGCGATGGCGGCGGCGGGATCGCGATGCGCCCCCCCCGTCGGCTCGCCGATGATGTCGTCGACGACCCCGAAGCGCAGCAGATCCTGCGCCGTGATTTTCATGTTGGATGCGGCGTCCTGCGCCTTGGAAGTGTCGCGCCACAGGATCGACGCCGCGCCCTCCGGTGAAATCACGCTGTAGATGGCGTGCTCCAGCATCAGCACGCGGTTCGCGGTTGCGATAGCGATAGCGCCGCCCGAGCCGCCCTCGCCGATGATCACGGCGACATTGGGTACGCCGATGGCGAGGCAGGTTTGGGTCGATTGCGCGATCGCTTCGGCTTGGCCGCGCTCCTCGGCGCCGATGCCGGGATAGGCGCCGGCTGTATCGATCAGCGCGATCACCGGCACGTCGAAGTGGTCTGCCATGCCCATCAGCCGCGCCGCCTTGCGATAGCCTTCGGGACGCGCCATGCCGAAATTATGTCTGAGCCGGCTTTCGGTATCGGAGCCTTTTTCATGGCCGATCACGCAGACCGCGTCGCCACGGAAACGGCCGAAGCCGCCGACGATGGCGGCGTCCTCGCCATGCTTGCGATCGCCGGCGAGCGGCACGAAATCGCTGATCAGCGCGGCGATGTAATCGAGACAATGCGGTCGCTGCGGGTGCCGCGCGACTTGCGTTTTCTGCCACGGCGTTAGTCCGCCATAGAGCTCCTTGAGCGCCAGCGCCGCCTTGCCTTCCATACGGGCGATCTCATCAGCAATAGCCTCGCCTTCGCTGCTGAGCGCGCGCAATTCGTCGATCTTGGCCTCGAGCTCGGCCACCGGTTTTTCGAAATCGAGATAGCTGCGCATCACGCCTTGTCACGCTTGGAACTTGCAAAAAAGTGAATGGTCCAGGGGTCGCAACCGGGCTAACTCGCCCACGCCCATCGCCGAGTCAAGCAATCGCATATTTTGGTAATGTCTCAGTTCGAACTTTATGCGGGCAAAAGCCTGATCAGTGTTTGCGGAGATAGAATGAGCCATAAGCCAAATAAAATGAAAAATCGGCCAAAAAAGTGCCCGCTACGCGCTTGTTCCGGACATAGATTCCAATTGCTCGCTGATCGGTCGGAGAAACCCAAACGCCGGAGTTTCGATCCGTATAACCGTATTTCCGCGCGAACTGCGCCTGATACGAGAAAATGAACACTGCAAAAAGCCCGAATGCGACCACGCCATAGCCAGCCACCATGCTGCTGTTCCCCTGGTACTGTTAGGCCGCTTCTCCGACGCTACCCGTATTTTCATCTATTCCTGCGCCAGCGGATGCAGATCGCGCACCAGGCTCTTCAGCCGTTCCTCCAGCACATGAGTGTAGATTTGCGTCGTCGAAATATCGGCATGGCCGAGCAGCGTCTGCACCACCCGCAAATCGGCGCCATTATGCAACAGATGGCTGGCAAAGGCATGGCGCAGCACGTGCGGGCTCACCTGAGCAGGCCGCAGACCGGCGGCTCCCGCCAGCGCCTTCAGCTCGCGGGCAAAATGCTGGCGCGTCAGATGGCCGCTCTCACCGAACGAGGGGAACAGCCATTTCGACCTTGCGTCCCGCTCCGACCGCGCCAAAAGATCAAGATAGGCAACCATCGATCGCTTGGCCGCCTCGCCGAGCGGCACGAGGCGCTCCTTGTTGCCTTTGCCGCGCACCACGATGACGCGCGCGTCCTTGCGGGCCGCCGACATCGGCAGCGCGACCAGCTCGGAAACGCGAAGACCGGTGGCGTAGAGAATTTCAAGAAGGCAGGCGAGCCGTGCCGCGCGCAGCCGCCCCGCGGGCGCAGCCTTGGCATCGCAATTGACGGCAGCGTTCAGGAGCTTGTCGACCTCGGCCAATGTCAGCGTCTTCGGCAAGTTGCGCTCGCGCTTTGGACCTTCGAGCACCGCCGCGGGATCGTCGCCGCGCCGGCCTTCGGCGTAAAGAAAGCGGTAGAGCTGCTTGATCGCCGAAAGCCGGCGCGCCGCCGTGGTCACCCGCAGCCCGCGCCGCGACAGGTCGGCGAGATAAGCGCGCAGATCGTCGGTCTTTGCCGTGGCGACCGAGCGGCCGGTGCCGGCGAGAAATTGCGCCACGTCTTCCAGGTCGCGGCCGTAAGCCGCAAGCGTATTCTTGCCGGCGCTGCGCTCCGCTGCCAGCATATCGAGATAAAGCGCGATGAGCCGCTCGTCGGTGTGTCGCGCCCGGCTCATGCGCTCACCGTCAGCGATCCTTGAAGAACCGGTCAGGCGGAATCGAGACCGACATGTCGCGTGTGTGCGGGTGCACGAAATGCGCAAGCGCGAACAGCCCGCCGTAGATGATCGCGCAGATGATAGCGATGACTGAAAGCAAGCGCAGCAGGCTCGGCATTGTCGCTGGCGATCCGTTTTTCCGACACTCGCATCCCGGCGCCTTACGAGTTCGTGGGCCGGGATGCGAATGTCAAATCCGAAAACCGCACGAGAATCGCAAATTTGCCAATGGCCCTTTCGGTCGCAAGCCCGCACCAGACGCGCGCCGGCAACGCCTCGCGGCTTCGGAATCGGGACACTGGAAAACGCGTCCGAGTACGATCATGTTCGGTCCGGCCTGGCAAGTGATGTAATAAATCGCGCGGGCATGCTAGCTGGGCAGTCCTGGCCGGCCCAAGCTTGGCCTCGGCCGCCGTCCGGATCGATTAAATGACTGATATTGCAGTACAAAAAGATACGAGCGACGGTATTTCTCCAGTCCCAATCCTGGCGCGCCTGGGACAGCGCTCTATCGTGCTCGTGGGCATGATGGGGGTCGGCAAATCCTCGATCGGCCGCCGCCTCGCGCTGCGGCTCAGCCTGCCTTTTGTCGATGCCGATACCGAGATCGAGAAAGCCGCGGGCACGACCATCGCCGATATTTTCGCCCGCCATGGCGAGACGGATTTTCGTACCGGTGAGGCGCGTGTCATCGCGCGTCTTCTCGAAGGCGGCCCGCAAGTTCTCGCCACCGGCGGCGGCGCGATCATGAATGCCAATACCCGCGCCGCGATCAAGGCTAAGGCAATCTCGATCTGGCTGTCGGCCGATTTCGACGTTCTGATGCGGCGGATAACCAAGCGCAAAAGCGATCGGCCGATGTTGCAGACGCCGGATCCTGGGGCGACGCTGCGGCGCTTGCTGGAAGAGCGGGAACCCGTCTACGCGCAGGCCGATATCGCCGTGCAGTCGCGCGAAGTGCCGCACGATGCGGTCGTTGCGGAAATTATGGGCGCGCTGGCCGGCTTCCTGGAGGGAAAGGTGGCGCCGGCGAATAAGGACGATGCATGACTGCGCCCACCCGCACCGATCCGACCGTGGTCGAGGTCGCGCTCGGCAACCGCAGCTATGATATTATTATCGGCCGTGGTGTCGTCGCCTCGCTCGGCGCGCGCATCGCCGCGCTGCGGCCGGGCGCCAAGGCTTTCATCGTCACCGACGACAACGTGGCGCGCTACGCCTTGGCTGAGGCCGAAGCGGCACTCGGCCAAGCCGGCATCGCCACCAGCAGCGTGGTTGTTGCCGCCGGCGAACCCTCGAAAAGCTTTGCCGTGTTCGAGCAGGTCTGCGAGGCCATTATCGCCTCGCGGATCGAGCGGGGCGATCTGGTCGTCGCGCTCGGCGGCGGCGTCGTCGGCGACCTTGCCGGCTTTGCCGCGGCGGTGGTGCGGCGCGGGCTCGATTATGTGCAAGTGCCGACGACACTCTTGGCGCAAGTCGACTCTTCGGTCGGCGGCAAGACCGCAATCGATTCGGCACGCGGCAAGAATCTGGTCGGCGCCTTTCATCAGCCGATCCTGGTTGTTGCCGATACCGCGCTTCTCGACACGTTGCCGGATCGCGAGTTCCGCGCCGGCTATGCCGAGGTCGCCAAATACGGCTTGCTTGGCGATGCCGCGTTTTTTACCTGGCTCGACTCCAATTGGCGCGACATTTTCTCCGGCAAAGCCGCGCGAGAGCATGCCGTGGCGGTGTGCTGCCGCGCCAAGGCTGCAATCGTCGCGCGGGACGAGCGTGAGACCGGCGATCGCGCGCTGCTCAATCTCGGCCATACTTTCGGCCATGCGCTGGAAGCGGCCTGCGGCTTTTCCGACCGGCTCCTGCACGGCGAGGCCATCGCCGTGGGCATGGCGCTGGCGCTCGAATTTTCAGCGCGGCGGCAAGAGCTTATTTCGCTTGCCGACGCCGCGCGCGCCACCCGGCACCTCAAGGACGTCGGCCTGCCGACGCGGATAAAAGAGATTCCCGGGCAGCCACCATCCGTTGACCAATTGATGGATTTGATCGCGCAGGACAAGAAAGTCAGGCGCGGCATGCTTACATTCATCCTGGTGCGCGGCATCGGTGCGGCCTTCGTCGAGGCCGGCGTTGACGCGCGCGAAGTGCGCAACTTTCTCAGCGAGAAGCTTGCCGAGCGATGACGCTTATCGATTGGCTCACAGTCCTGGCAGTGGGACTTTGTCTGATAATCTCGGGGTTCTACTCGGCGAGCGAGACGGCCCTGACTGCATCGTCACGCGCCGCGATGGCGCGCTTGGAGAAGCAGGGCAACCGCGAGGCCGGCATCGTCAACCGGCTGATGGCGACGCGGGAGCGGCTGCTTGGCGCCATCCTATTCGCCAACAATTTCACCAATATCGCCGCCTCGACGCTGATGACCGGCTTGCTGCTGACGTTCTTCGGCAAGACCGGCGAGATTTACGCGACTTTGGTGATGACCGTTCTGATTTTCGTGGTCGCCGAAGTGATGCCCAAGACCGTTGCCTTCAACGCGCCCGACCGCTGGGCGCTCGTCGTCGCCGAGCCGGTCCGCAACACGGTGCGGCTGTTCTGGCCGCTGTTGCGCGTGGTCGAGTGGCTGGTGCGGATCATGTTGCGCGGTCTCGGCATGCCGCTCGGCAAAATTCAATCGATCCTGTCGCCGCGCGAGGAATTGCGCGGAACGGTCGATCTCATGCATCGCGCCGGCGTGGTGGAGAAGTTCGACCGCGACATGATGGGCGGCTTGCTCGATCTGCGCGACCTTACCGTCTCCGACGTGATGGTCCATCGGACCAAGATGGTCATGCTCGATGCCGACGAGCCGCCGCGGGAGATAGTCGAAGCGGTGCTGGCGAGTGGCGTCACCCGCCTGCCGCTGTGGCGGGGCTCGCCCGATAACGTCATCGGCGTCCTGCATGCCAAGGACTTCCTGCGCGCGCTGCACGCGGCAAAAGGCGATCCGGAAAAAATCGAAATCCCCGGGCTGGCGAAACCGCCGTGGTTCGTCCCCGATACGACCCCGCTGTACGAGCAGCTCAAGGCCTTTCGCACGCGCAACACGCCGTTTGCCCTGGTGGTCGACGAATATGGCGAGCTGGAAGGCTTGGTGACGCTCGAAGACATCGTCGAAGAAATTGTCGGCGATATCAGCGATGAGCACGACATCGCGGTGCCTGGCGTGCGGATGCTGCCGGACGGTTCGGTCAATGTCGACGGCGCGGTGCCGGTGCGCGATCTCAACCGGGCGATGGATTGGAATATTCCCGACGACGAAGCGACCACTATCGCCGGCGTCGTCATCCACGAAGCGCGCTCGATCCCGGACCCAGGCCAGAGCTTCACCTTTCATGGCTTCCGTTTCCAGGTGCTGCGCAAAAATCGTAACCGCATCACCGCGTTACGCGTCGCACCGCTCGCCCGCAAAGTCACGGCAAAGGCAAGCTGACCATGAGCGCTTCTCCGATCAATCCCGGCGTTCGCATCGGCCATGTGCATCTGAAAGTCGCCGATCTCGACCGCGCCCTGAAATTCTATTGCGGCGTGCTCGGCTTCGAATTGATGCAGCGCCTGAGCGACCAGGCGGCGTTCATCTCCGCCGGTGGCTATCACCATCACATCGGTCTCAATACCTGGGAGAGCCGGGGCGGATCGCCGCCGGGGCTCAGCGCCACCGGCCTTTATCATCTCGCCATCCTCTATCCGACGCGGGCAGCGCTTGCCGACGCACTGCGCCGCCTTATCGAGGCAAAAATTCCGCTCGAAGGCGCGTCCGATCACGGCGTCAGCGAGGCGTTGTATTTGCGCGATCCCGACGACAACGGCGTCGAGCTTTATTGGGACCGGCCGCAGGAAGCGTGGCCGCGCACCGCCGAAGGCAAGCTTGCGATGTTCACGCACCGGCTCGATTTGGCCGATTTGCTGCGGCAAGCGCAGACTTTACCGCAGCCGCAAATGGCCGAGGTTGCGCCGGAACGCGGCGTTTAGGTCAGCTCTCCCCCGGCGCCTGCGCGTGGATGGCAAGCGCGTGGACCCGGCTCTTGAGCTCGCTGGCCAGCGCCGCATTGATCATGCGGTGGCGCTCGAGCCGGCTCTTCCCGCGGAAGGCTTCCGACACAATATAAAGCCGATAGTGGGTTTCGCCGCCGGGGCGGTGTCCGGCGTGGCCTTCATGGAGATGCGACTCATCCTCGACATGCACGCTTTCGGGCGCGAAAGCCGCCAGCAGCTTGGTCGTGATGATATCTTGCATTCCCATGGACTTTTCCTCTGGTCGCTGCCTTAGCCAGAAGGGAGCATTAAGGTCAATCGCCGCGAGGTCGGGTTTTGATTCTGTCAAGTCTTGAAGCTGTCAGCGACACCGCCGCATAATCGTGACGATGGGTACGAATTCGCCGTTGTTCGATCGAATCAGGGTCAAGCCTGATCAGGACCGCCGCTTGCGCGCGGAACTTCCGCCTTGCCAGTGGCCGAGCTGCAAAGCGCCGGCGACGCATCGCGCGCCGAAAGGCCGGTTGCGCGCATCCGAATATTGGCAGTTCTGCCTCGAGCACGTGCGTGAATACAACAATTCATATAATTTCTTCGCCGGCATGAGCGACGACGCGGTTGCGCAGTATCAAAAGGACGCGCTCACCGGCCATCGTCCGACGTGGAAGATGGGCTCGGTCGGCGGCCGGCAGACCGCAAAGCGGGCGCAGGCGAAATTCCGCGGCTTCGAGGGACCGGCCGACGATCCGTTCTCCCTGTTCGGAGAGGCGGGCGATCGCCAAAGCGGTAAAGGGCGCGCTGCGCCGGAAAGCCGCAAGGTGTTCAATGCCCAGCGCCGCGCCCTGGATGTGCTCGGTCTTGAAGCCGACGCCAAACGCGCCGATATCAAGTCGAGGTTCAAGCTGCTGGTGAAGCGGCACCACCCTGACGCTAATGGCGGCGATCGCGCCTCGGAAGCGCAGTTGCGGGAGATTATCCAGGCCTATAACTACTTGAAGGCAGCAGGCTTTTGCTGATCCTGCGGGTAGTTTCCGCGGCCTTTCGCCGGGCTTTTATCGGCGGCGGCCTTTCTGCTACATCTAGCCCGCTATCCGAACGCCGGTGAAAGCCTAGTCGCGCCTCGGATCCGACCGAGGGCACGGAGGAGCAATGAGTCTCGCAACTGAAGGTCAATCCGGCTTGCCGGATATGAAGGTCTCGATCCGGCAGCAGTTCGGCATCGACAGCGATCTGGAAGTGCCGGCCTACTCCGAGCCGGACGAGCATGTCCCGGAGGTCGATCCGGATTATCGCTTCGACAAACCGACCACGCTTGCCATTCTGGCCGGCTTCGCGCGCAACCGTCGCGTCATCGTCACCGGCTATCACGGCACCGGCAAGTCGACCCATATCGAGCAGGTGGCAGCCCGGCTCAATTGGCCATGCGTGCGCATCAATCTCGACAGCCACATCAGCCGCGTCGATCTCATCGGCAAGGATGCAATCGTGATCCGCGAAGGCATGCAGGTCACCGAATTTCGCGACGGCATTCTGCCGTGGGCGCTGCAGCACAATATCGCGATCTGCTTCGACGAATATGACGCCGGCCGACCCGACGTCATGTTCGTCATCCAGCGGGTGCTGGAATCGTCTGGTCGTCTGACGCTGCTTGACCAGAACAAGGTGATCAAGCCGCATCCGGCTTTCCGCCTGTTCGCGACCGCCAATACCGTAGGGCTCGGCGATACCTCGGGTCTCTATCACGGCACGCAGCAGATCAATCAGGGCCAGATGGACCGCTGGTCGATCGTGACCACGCTGAATTATCTGCCGCACGACAACGAAGTCGACATTGTGCTCGCCAAGGCGCGGCATTATCGCACGGCGGAAGGCCGCGACATCGTTTCCAAGATGGTGCGCGTCGCCGATCTCACCCGCAACGCCTTCATGAACGGCGACATCTCCACTGTGATGTCGCCCCGCACCGTGATCACCTGGGCGGAGAATTCGGAAATCTTCAGCGATATCGGCTTCGCTTTCCGGCTCACTTTCGTCAACAAATGCGACGAACTCGAGCGGCCGCTGGTGGCGGAATTCTATCAACGTTGCTTCGGCCAGGAACTGCCGGAGTCCGCGGTCAATGTGGCGCTGAGCTGACGCCATCCGCGCCAAAGGCGTCGCAATGAACTCGAACATCAAGCCGAAGAGCAACGCCAAAGAAGCGCCGACCGAGCCGTTCAAGCGCGCAGTCGGCGTTTGCCTTCGCGCCATCGCCGGCAAGGGCGAACTTGAGGTGAGTTTTGCCTCCGAGCGTCCTGGGTTGGTCGGCGGCAAAGCGCGGTTGCCGGAGCCGCCGCGCCGGCTCAACGAGCGCGAAGCGGCGATCGTGCGCGGCCACGCCGATTCGATCGCGCTGCGCCTTGCCTGTCACGATCCCGGCGTGCATCGCAAGCTCGCCCCCGGCGGTCAGCAGGCTCGCGCGGTGTTTGAGGCCGTCGAGCAAGCGCGCGTCGAGGCGATTGGCTCCCGGCGCATGGGCGGCGTCGCCAAGAACCTTGCCGCCATGCTCGACGATCGCTTTCATCGCGGCAAATTCGACGACATCACGGACCGCGCCGATGCGCCGATCGAGGACGCGCTCGCCATGTTGGTGAGAGAACGGCTGACCGGTGAGCCGCCGCCCGCCGCGGCACGCAAGCTGGTCGATCTATGGCGGCCGATGATCGAGGAACGCGCCGGCCGCGATCTCGATCGGCTCGAACGCGTGCTCGACGATCAGCGCCGTTTCGGCGACGTCGTGCGCGACCTGCTCGACTGCCTGGACATGGGCGAGGATCGCTCGAGCGAATCCGACGAGGAGGAAGGCGAGGAGGGCGACGAACAGAATCAGAAGGACGAGAGCGGCCAGGACGGCGAGGCGACCGATAGCGCCGACAGCGACAAGATGGCCGCCGAAGCCGAGGCTTCGGCCGATGATCTGCCGGACAGTTCCTCGGAGGCGGTCGAGGCCCCGGCAGCGGAAATGGCCGACGATGCCGAGATGGGCGAATCCGAAACCGCCGCCGAACCGTGGCGGCCGCGGCCCCAGCGCAACGAGCCGCGCGGACCGGATTATCGGCCCTTCACCGCCAAATTCGACGAAACCGTTGGCGCCGAGGATCTCTGCGAGCCCGAGGAACTCGACCGGCTGCGCGGCTATCTCGACAAGCAGCTTTCACATTTGCAGGGCGTCGTCGCGCGGCTTGCCAACCGGCTGCAGCGGCTCCTGTTGGCGCAGCAAAATCGCTCCTGGGAATTCGATCTGGAAGAGGGGCTGCTCGATCCGTCGCGGCTGCCACGCGTCATTGTCGATCCGCTGCATCCGTTGTCGTTCAAGCGCGAGAAGGATACCGATTTCCGCGACACCGTCGTGACCCTGCTGTTGGACAATTCCGGCTCGATGCGCGGCCGTCCGATCACCGTAGCGGCGACCTGCGCCGACATTCTGGCACGCACACTCGAGCGCTGCGGCGTCAAAGTCGAGATTCTCGGTTTCACCACCCGGGCGTGGAAGGGCGGCCAGTCGCGCGAATCCTGGCTGGCGGCCGGTAAGCCGCCGAATCCGGGGCGGCTCAACGATCTGCGCCACATCATCTACAAGGCCGCCGATGCGCCTTGGCGGCGCGCCCGAAAAAATCTCGGCCTGATGATGCGCGAGGGCCTGCTCAAGGAAAATATCGACGGCGAGGCGCTCGATTGGGCGCATAAGCGGCTGTTGGCCCGGCCCGAGTCACGCAAGATCCTGATGATGATCTCCGACGGCGCGCCGGTCGACGATTCCACGCTGTCGGTCAATCCGGGCAACTACCTCGAGCGGCACTTGCGCTGGATAATCGAAGACATCGAGACCCGCTCGCCGGTTGAACTGATCGCCATCGGAATCGGCCACGACGTGACCCGCTATTACCGGCGTGCCGTGACCATCGTTGACGCCGAGGAGCTTGGCGGTGTCATGACCGAAAAGCTTGCTGAGCTGTTCGAAGAACATTCGGAGCAACCGGTGCGGCCGAATCGTCCGCAGCGGCGTCTTAACGCATGAAATGGCGGCGCCGTTTCGGCTAGGCTCACGGCTGCCGGCCTATCGCGCGATATCAAAAAACACGATCGGGGAGGATACGATGAGGGGATGCCGGAATTGGTCCGCCGTCCGCGTCAAGGTTTTGGGCGCGATAGCTTTGGCGGGGCTGACGGGTGCATGGATTGTGGACGCCCAGGCAGCCGACTACCCCGATAAGACCGTCACTATCATTTCCGACTCGGGCGCCGGCGCCAGCCCAGATGTGGCGATGCGCATTGTCGCCGCGGCGTTGGACAACCTCTGGGGCCAGCAGGCGGTGGTGGTGAACCATCCCGGAGCCAATGGCAGCATCGCGGCGCGTGCGGCGAGCGAAGCCGCTCCCGACGGTTACACGCTCTATTCGCCGGCGCTGTCGACCTTTCTGGCGCTGCCGACGGTGGCGCCCAATCTGCCGGTAAAGCTGCCGCGCGATTTCCTGCCGATCGGGTTCATCGCGCAGCAGCCGATGTTCATCGCCGTCGACCCAAAGAGCGGTATCGCCACCCTGCCGCAGTTGATCGATCGGGCCAAGAAGTCGCCCGGTACGCTATCGATCGCGGTGTCGGGAATCGGGCGGATGACTCATCTGACAGGACTGCTGCTGCAGCAGAAAGCCGGCATCAAGCTCATCCAGGTACCCTATAACGGCGGTCCAGGCGCGGCGCTGAGCGACGTCGCCGCCGGGCGCGTGACCATGATCATCGAGGGTTATTCGGGCATCATCGGTGCGGTCAACGCCGGACAGGTCAAGCTGATCGCGGTCGCCTCGCCGGAACGACTGCCGGAGTTTCCCGATTTGCCGACGGTGGCGGAGACGATCCCCGATTTTGCCGCGGCAGGGTGGCTCATCCTGGCGGCGCCGCTTCGCACGCCGGCACCGCTCATCAGCAAAGTCAGCGCCGACGTCGCCAAGGTGGTCCAGGATCCGGATGTGAAAAAGAAGCTGGTCGCCACCGGCAGCTATACCCATCCAATGACGCCGGATCAGACGCTCGCTTTCGTTGACAAGCAGCAGGACACCTGGCTGCCGGTCTTAAAATCGATCCCGGCGCGATAGCTTCCCGAAGGCCATCGCCGCAGGCCGAAGCGATGGTGCTTCCCGTGTTAAGCGCGGTTGCCCACGCTCAGGATCGAGGTGGCCATCGCCCGCGGATCGCGCGGCCGCCAGGCACCGGTATCGACGCTGCGCAGAAAATCGTCGATGCACCAGTTGAACAATTCCGGCTCTTCGAGATTGATCGCGTGGCCGCTGTTCGGCAGCACCACCAACGCCGACGTCATGATCGTGCTCTTCAAGAACAGCGCCGGTTCGAGGCAGGGAAAATCCTCGTCGCCGGTCATGATCAATGTCGGCGCCACGATCGTCTTGATCTTGTCGACGAGTTCGAACAGCGAGGGCCGGCGTTTTTGCACCCCGCGCATGGTCAGCGCCGCGCCTTTGCCGGAATGCTGCGCCAATTGTTCGACGAACTCCTGAAAGCCGCGTGGGTCCTTGTTTCGCAACTGCACCCGCGCCGGCGCCTGTGCGTAGCTTTCGGCCGCCTCGGCCATGCTCATGCTTTCAAACCGCGCCGCCGCCGCCTCGGTCTCCGCGACGAATTGGGCGCGCTTATCGGGCGAGGCCCCATAGCCGCATCCCGCGATCACCAGCGAACGGGCGCGCTGCGGGTAGGTAAAGCCGAAATGCAGCGTTGCGAAGCCGCCCATCGACAAGCCGACGATATGCGCCTTATCGATCTGCAAGCCGTCCAGCACCGCGCGGATATCGTCCCGGGCGCGATCCTGCGAGTAACGCTCGACATCGTCGGGCACGTCGGACGGCGGATAGCCGCGCGCGTTATAGGCGATACAGCGATAGCCGCGGCTGAAATGGCGGATCTGACTCTCGTAGGAACGATAATCGCCGGCGAATTCGTGCACGAAAACGATTGGCAGGCCGGCGCCGGTTTCCTCATAGTAGAGCTTGATGCCGTCATCGGCGGTCAGGTGTGGCATGGTCGCACCGTGTTATTTGCGTAACGTCGCTATCGGGGTTTCAGCGAGGATCTAACTGTGCCGGACACGCTCGGATTTCGCAAACGCATCGGCATCGTGGTGCCGTCGACCAATACGACCGTGCAGCCGGAGTGCGAGAGCCTGAGGCCGCGCGGGGTCACCAATCACACCGCCCGTTCAACCATCAAGGAGCGGCCGCTCAATACCGAACAGGCCTTCTTTGAGCACATGGCGGCCATGCGTGAAGGCAGCGCGGTTGCAATCGATCAAATCATGACGGCAGGGATCGACCACCTGATCATGGGTGTTGCGCTGGAGACGTTTTGGGGCGGTGTCGCGGCGGCCGACAAGCTGCAAAGCGAGCTGATGAACCGCGCCGGCGTCGGCGTGTCGATGGGCTCGACCGCGGCAGTTGCCGCCCTGAAAGCGTTTGGCGCCAGGCGGATCGCTGTCCTGACGCCGCATCAGCCGCGCGGCGACGAGATGGTGCGGCTTTATTTGAGCGAAGCCGGGTTCGACATCGTGCGGCTGACCGGCTTGAAATGCGTATCGCCGCGGGCCATCGCGCAGGTGCCGGCCGCCGATATTCGCGTCGCACTCCAGAGCCTCAACGGTCCCGACGTCGATGCGCTGCTGCAGGTCGGCACGGCGCTGCCGACGGTCGCGATTGCCGCCGAGGCGGAGCGTTGGTTCGGCAAGCCCGTCTTAGCGATTAATGCCGTGACCTATTGGGACGCGCTGCGGCACTGCGGCATTGAGGACCGCATTTCCGGCTATGGACGGATTCTCGAAGAGTTTTAGGCCTACGCGGCCGCCGCCACGCGCTTCTTGGCAAGCTGGCGCTTGATCTCAAGCACGCGCGGCGAAAGCTCCGCGTCCTTGGCCTTGAGCAGAAAGGCGTCCAGACCGCCACGGTGATCGACGGTCTTGAGCGCATTGGCCGAAATGCGCACCCGGATCGAGCGGCCGAGCGCGTCCGACAGCAGCGTCACATTCAAGAGGTTCGGCTTGAACTGCCGCTTGGTCTTGCGGTTGGAATGGCTGACCTTGTGGCCGATCTGGCGATTCTTGCCGGTCAATTCGCAACGCCAAGCCATGATGCAATATCCTTCGTATCCCGAAATGCCGATCCCGCGGCCGCCAGAGACGATATGGGGAGATGGAGCGGACCTATAAGGGGAGCAACTTTGAGCGTCAAGCGCGGCGCCCCGCCAGCGTCCTGTCCGATTGCCTTAAGCGGTCGGGCCAAACCACAGAAACGACGTATTCTCCACGAAAACAGATGGTTCCGCGCCGGGAAGCGAGGTCAGCGAGTGCCGCCCTTCATTGTCCTGCAGCAGACCATCCGCCACGCCGGCCGCGCCGC
>DATAWA010000167.1:0-5325 GCA_036267435.1 Xanthobacteraceae bacterium
GCTGCCATCGGCTGAACGCTCTTGCGGTCGCCAGGACCGATCAGCCCCGACACGTAGAGCGGGCACATTTGTCGCCGCGCCTTGTGACCTAACCGAGCCAGAAACGGCTTGAGCCAACGTCCAAGCTCGCCTCTCCAATCCGACGTCCTGCCAATCATGGTCGGCCCCTCCAAAAGCCGACCACCCATGAGTCACAGAAAAACTGATTTGGGAATCCCAGGCCGTTAAAAATCTGCCAAAGTAGTGCTAGAAGGTGGAGCAAGTGCGGTTCCCGCGGGCGGTTTCGCAAACCGCTCCCGGGCGGCCTCGGGTCACCGCCCGACCGGCACAACGACCGGTCTCCGCGGAGCGCGGTAGACTGAGACAGGTGGCAGAGGGTAACGCCCAAATGCGCCGGGTCTCAGGAAGCGCGGGACTGAGCGCTGAGCCGATGTCCGGATGCGTCCGGCGCGGCGAGTGCCGCGGTGGAGCGCCGAAAGGCGAGCGCGCCCGAAGCGCGAATGGACGGTAACGTCCGTTTCGCGTGGCGCGCGCCGCATCCGCCGATGCGGCTTGGACTACGCGCCTTTCGGCGCTCTGCCTCCCTTCTTTTTATGGGGAGGTGTGTGGGAAGGGCTTTCTTACCGTGGCGTGGACAGAACTCGGATGCCAAGGCGCATCGCGAGAACGGGAAAGAATTGCGCGACGCCGCCCAACCGCGCCATGGTTGACCCGATGCGGGCCACGTTTCATGGTCGCCGCCGAGGAACTCATGCCTGCCACCCCCAATGCCATCGTCGAGGTCGGCAAAGCCAAGTTCGGCAATGGCTTGCCGCTTGCTTTGATCGCCGGTCCCTGCGCGCTGGAAAGCTCCGCGCATGCGTTCGACATGGCGGCGGCGCTCAAAGAGATGACCGCGAAGCTGGGCGTTGGCTTCGTCTACAAGACCTCGTTCGACAAGGCGAACCGCACCTCGGCGGCGAGCGCACGCGGGCTCGGCCTCGACCAGGCACTGGAGATTTTCACCGATTTGCGCGACCGGCTCGGTGTCGCCGTGCTCACCGACGTGCATGAGCCGGATCAATGCGCGCGCCTCGCCGAAGTGGTCGATGTTTTGCAAATTCCGGCGTTTCTCTGCCGCCAGACCGATCTGCTGATTGCCGCGGCCAAGACTGGGCGCGTGGTCAACGTCAAAAAAGGCCAGTTCCTGGCGCCGTGGGACATGGCCAATGTGGTCGAAAAAATCACCGGCGCCGGCAATGCCAATGTGCTGGTCACCGAGCGCGGCGTGTCGTTCGGCTACAATACGCTGGTCTCCGATATGCGGGCGCTGCCGGTGCTGGCCAAAATCGGCGCGCCGGTGATCTTCGACGCCACCCATTCGGTGCAGCAGCCGGGCGGGCAGGGCGCAACCTCGGGCGGCGAGCGGCACTACGTGCCGGTGCTGGCGCGGGCGGCCGTCGCCGTCGGCGTTGCCGGCGTTTTCATCGAGACCCACCAGGACCCCGACAAAGCGCCGTCCGACGGACCGAATATGATCCCGCTCAAAGAGTTGCCGGCGCTGCTTGAGCGACTGCTGCAATTCGACCGGCTTGCCAAGCACGCCTGAACGGGTGGAGCGCCGCCATTTCGCCCGTTCTCAGAATTGTCAGCCTGGTCGTATTCGCCTCGACCTTGTTCTCGCGCGCGGTCGATCCGATCGTGCCGAAGATCGCCGCCGATCTTGCCATCGACGTCAAGACCGCGGCGCTGTTGTCGAGCGCCTTCACCTTTCCTTATGCGCTGATGCAGCCGGCGCTCGGCACCATGGCCGACTTCTTCGGCAAGACCCGGCTGATGAATGCGAGTCTCGCTGCGGTGGTGACGACGACCGTCCTCAGCGCTTTCATCTCGAGCTTTCCGGTGCTGGTGGCGATGCGGATTGTCGCCGGCGTCTGCGCCGGTGGCATTTTTCCCGTCGGCGTCGCCATCGTCGGCGATCTTGTGCCGGTGCACGAGCGGCAAGTGGCGATCGGCCGGCTGCTGGCGGTGGGGCTGACCGGCAACCTCATCGGCGCGGTGATCTCGGGCGTGGTCGGCGACCTGTTCGGCTGGCGGGGGGTGTTCTTGTCGATCGGCGGCTTCGGGCTTCTGGTGGCGGCCATCGCCTTCTTCGCTTTTCGCGGCATGAAGGTCGCCCCGCCAAAACCGTTCAATCTCGCCGCCGCCGTGGCGGGATTTCGTGGCGTGCTGGCCGATCCGCGCGCCAAGATTTGCTTCGGCTCGGTGTTCTTCGAAGGCATCGTCATCCACGGCATGTTTCCCTATGTCGCGCTGCTGCTGCTCGCCGCGGGGCAGACGCACTCGTCCTATGCCGGGATCGTCATCGCCGGCTTCGGGCTTGGCGGCATCGCGTTCTCGCTGGCGCTGCCGTTTCTGGTGCTGCACCTGACCGAGCGGCGGCTGATGCTGTCGGGTACGGCGATTGCGGCGACTGCCTTCGTGCTGATCGCGCTGAACCCGCAGTGGTACGTGCTGGCCATGATCTTCGTGGCTTTCGGCCTCGGCTTCTACATGCTGCACAATTGCATCCAGGTGCACGTCACCGATCTGACCCAGACCGCGCGCGGCGCCGCCTTGTCGATGCATTCCTCGGCGTTCTTTTCCGGACAGGCGATCGGCCCGATCTATTACGGCTACAGCTTCGCCCATTTCGGCACCACGCTGCCGCCGCTCGTCGGCGCCGTCGTGATCGTCGCGGTCGGGCTTACCTGCGCGCGTTTCCTCAAGCTCCGCCGGCCGGGGCTAAGTCTTGCGGAAGGGCCGTAAAACCCCCATTATTCCCCCATCGGCATGGGGTGCCGCGCGGTGGCGCGGCTGAGATCAAACCCGTCGAACCTGTCTGGGTCATACCAGCGAAGGGAGCCGCGTTGACCGGACCGAACCTATCCATCCCGCCCGTCGGCAAGCGGCCGCGCGTCGTCATTATCGGCGCCGGCGTGATCGGGCTCGGCATCGCCTGGCGGCTTGGCGCGCGCGCCGAGGTTTTGCTGTTCGACCGCGGCAAGGCCGGGGCCGGCTCGAGCCACGCCGCGGCCGGCATGCTGGCGGCGGCCTGCGAGGCCGAACCGGGCGAAGAGGAGTTGGTGGCGCTCGGCCGCGACAGTCAGGCGCGCTGGCCGGCCTTTGCCGCGGAGCTCCTTCGCGTCAGCGGCGTCGACGTCGAGCTGCGCACCGAAGGCACGCTTCTTCTGGCGCTGACGGCCGACGATCAGGCGACGCTGGCGCATCAGCTGGATTTTCAGCGCAAGCTCGGCCTGCCGCTCGACTGGCTGTCGCCCGCGGCGACGCGGGCCAAGGAACCGCATCTGGCTGGCAAGATCGCCGGCGCGGTGTTTTCGCCGGAGGATCATCAGGTCGACAATCGCAAGCTGGTCGAGGCGCTGCGCATCGCCGCCGAGGCGGCCGGCGCGACTATTCACGAGCATCGGCCGGTCAAGGACATCGGCGTGCAGGGCGGCCGCGCCACCGGCGTCGTGCTCGCCGACGGCACGGCGATTGCGGCCGATCGCGTGGTGCTCGCCGCCGGCGCCTGGTCGCGCGGCATCGGCGGACTGCCGCCGGATCGCCGGCCGCCGGTGCGCCCCGTCAAAGGCCAGATGCTGGCGCTGCGCATGGATGCCAAGGCGCCGCTCCTCAATCACGTGCTGTGGCCGCCGGGGGCCTATCTGGTGCCGCGCCGCGACGGCCGCCTGATTATCGGCGCCACCGTCGAAGAGAAGGGCTTTGACGAAACCATCACCGCCGGCGGGGTGCTGACGCTTTTGGAAGCCGCCTGGCGCGCCATCCCAGCGATCGAGGAATTGCCGATCGACGAGATTTGGGTCGGCCATCGGCCCGGCAGCCGCGACGACGCCCCCGTCCTCGGCCGCGGGCCGCTGGAAAATTTGTTTTATGCGACCGGCCACCACCGCAACGGCATATTGCTGGCGCCGGTGACGGCGGACGCGATGGCAAAACTCATCCTCGACGACGTGGTCGAGCCGGCGATCAAGCCGTTCGGCCTGGAGCGTTTTCTGCCGGCGCGGGCGGCGGAGTAGCGGCCATGACGCAACAAAATATGACGCAGCAAAATATGACGCAGCAAGACATGGAGCAACAGACTCTCGAATCCACAATCCGCGTCAACGGCGAGAGCCAGCCGCTCGTGGCAGCGACGCTCGATGCGCTGCTCGCCGAAAAGGCCGTCGACACGCAGCAGCGCGGCATCGCGGTAGCGCTCAACGGCGCCGTGGTGCCGCGCGCGGCGTGGCACGATACAGCGCTCAAACCCGGCGACAGCGTCGAAATCGTGCGCGCGCGGCAGGGAGGGTGAAAAAATTGACGGCGACGGAGACCGCTCGTCGCCGCGAAAGCGGGGACCCAGTTACACCAGAAACGCGTGATGCCTTTCTGGATTCCCGCTTGCGCGGGAATGAGCGGAGGTTTGCGAGGAGCAAGAAATGTCCGATCCTCTGATCATTGCCGGACACCAGTTCGGCTCGCGGCTGTTTCTCGGCAGTGCCGGCTATCCCAACCGCAAGATCATGCTCGATTCCATTGCGGCGAGCGGCACCGAGATGGTCACCGCCTCGATCCGCCGCATCAGCCTCGCCGGCGAAGAGGAGAGCATGGTTGATCTGTTGGCCGGCCGGGTGAAATTTTTGCCCAACACCGCAGGCTGCCAGACCGCGAAGGACGCGGTGCTGACCGCGGAATTGGCGCGCGAGGCGCTCGACACCAACTGGATCAAGCTCGAAGTGATCGGCGACCGCGAACTGCTTTATCCCGATGTCGAGGAGCTTCTTCGCGCCACCGCCGAGCTCGTCGCCAAGGGTTTTGTCGTGCTGCCCTATTGCACCGAGGATCCGGTGACCTGCCGCAAGCTCGCCGACGCCGGCGCCGCCGCGGTGATGCCGCTCGGCGCGCCGATCGGCTCGGGCCTCGGCATTTGCAATCCGCAACTGATCGAGCTTGTCTGCGCGCGCTCGCCGGTGCCGGTGGTGCTCGATGCCGGGATCGGCACGGCGTCGGACGCGACGCTCGCGCTGGAGCTCGGCTGCGCCGCGGTGCTGGTCAATACCGCGGTGTCGAAAGCGCAAAATCCGGTGCTGATGGCGCAAAGCCTGCGCGCCGCGGTCGAAGCCGGGCGGCTGTCGCGGCTTGCCGGGCGGATCGCCAAGAAGACCCACGCCGAGCCGTCGAGCCCGCAATTCGGGCTGGTGGGGACTTAGGCTTGCTGAGCCAAGATCCTCTTCACCATCGGCATCACCTTCGTGCCGTAAAGCTCGATGCAGTGCATGATCCTGTTGTGGGGCAGGGTGCCGG
>DATAWA010000168.1:0-36115 GCA_036267435.1 Xanthobacteraceae bacterium
CGCGGGCCGACATTCTGGCTGCGGATGAGCCGCAGCCAGTCGAGCCGCTGCTCATCGGTGAGCCGAATGGGTTCTGCTGTCTCGCTCAAGTCGCCCCCAGCTGGTAGCCGATGCGTAGCCTACAATCAGACCGCGAAGCCGGGGAGGGCTAAAAGGTCTCTGTTCAAAATCATTGCGCCGCGGGTTTGACTCGCGAATGCGCAAGCAGACTGGCGAAGCGCACGGATTCCGAATGGAGAAACGTGCTAAGCTGATGTGGTCCCATATGGTGGATTTCGACTCCCTGCTTGGCGAAGGCGTCGCGGACCTCTGGTAGGGCCAAAGCCTTGGCGATGTCCTCATCCAAGCGCGCGATGATCGAAGCCGGTGTGCCGCCGGTGGTCATGATGCAATTCCACGAATCAATCTGCAGCGAAGCCAACCCCGCTTCCGCCGAGGTCGGTATTTCGGGAGCAAACGGCGAACGTTGCGGCGCCAGCACGGCTAGTGCTTTGAGCGCCCCGCCGCGCACGTGCGGCCGCAACGCCGGTATGGTGCCAACCGCCAAATCCACCCGGCCTGCGATCACGTCGGGTATCGCCTGGGTGATGCCGTCGTAGGGTACCAATGTGAGATCGATATTGCCGTATTGCGCTAGCATTTCCGCGGCAAGATGATTGGGCGTGCCAATCGGCGGAATAGCGATGCTGACCGACTTCGGTTTTCGCTTGGCGGTTGCCATAACGTCGGTGATGTTTTTGGCGGCAAACGACGGCGAGGCGACGAGCAGCATCCTCGCCACGACCGTCATCGATACCGGCACGAGGTCGCGCTCATAATCGAAGCCGGGGTTTGGTAGCAGCGTTGGATTGACTGCCACCTGGTTCGAACTTGTCGACAAAAGTGCGTGGCCGTCGGGTTCCGCCTTTGCCACTATTCCCGCTGCAATGTTGCCGCCAGCGCCGGCCCGGATTTCCACCACTATTGGCACGCCAAGCGACGCCGAGAGGTAATTCGAAAGCTCGCGCGGCACGATGTCAGGTAAGCCGCCCGCTGTCCCACCCACCTCGAATTTGATGGGCTTAGCCCGCGTCCAGTTTTCGGCAGCAGGCGACGGGCGCGCGGCGGAAGCCAAGCCCACGAGCAGAAGAACACCCAAAATCCGGTGGCGCATGTTGTCGATGCTCGCAAAACGAGTACAGTGGACAGATTATTCGCGGGCCTCGAAAAGTCGAGCGAAAAGCAAATGAGAAGGAGAATGCCAGGTGGACCTACGCCAGCTTCGTTACTTCGCTGGGATCGTCCAGGCCGGCAGCCTATCGCGCGCCGCAGATCAACTGCATGTGGCGCAGTCGGCGATCAGCCATCACCTTGCCAGCCTGGAATCCGAGTTAGGCAGGCAACTGGTGACGCGCGGTCCAAAAGGTGTCCTGCTCACGGACGCGGGGGGCGTGCTGTACCGCTACGCGGAGGCAATCCTGCGGCAGGTCGAATCTGCCAAGCGGGAGGCCACCAGCACGCTCAACCTCCCTTCGGGTCGGGTCTCGATCGGGTTCCCAAACGTATTAGCGTCGCTGTTGAGCTACAAAATACTGATGCGGGTGCGGACGATGTATCCGCAAATCGCCCTGCATATCAGCGATACGAATAGTTGGATTTTGCGGGAGCGGCTGGTCAACGGCCGTCTCGACATCGCCTTGCTTTACATAGCTCAACCGGAACGCGGCCTAGCGGTCGAGCCGCTGCTGCTCGAGGAGTTGTTCTATGTGACGGCGGATCCCGATGCTTCGACCACGGCAATCGCCGATGCGGCGCAACGCCCGCTGCTGATGTGCGGTCCTGGCAGCAACAGCCGGCACGTTGCCGAGGAAACGTTCCGGAGACATGGACTGACCGTCACGCCGGTTGCCGAAATTGATGGAGTGAGAACGCTTTGCCGCGCCATCGCATCTGGTCTCGGCGATTCAATCCTGCCGTGGTCTGCGCTTTACGATGGCGAACGGACAAAGGTACTTAATTACCGGCGTTTTGCCGATGCAACGCTGGAGCAAACGGTCTCTCTATGCTTCGCCGAGGTTGGCCAGCGCAGTCCCGCAATCGAAGCCGTTGCGCTGATATTGAAAACTCTGGTCCGAGAACTGGTCGAGAACGGAACTTGGCAGGGCGTCTCGCTCGTCGCTCCCGCTAACGAGCTATCTTGTTCGGCGGCCCCCCCATAGAAAATCGGAATTGGACGCCCCCCGCTAGACCCCTACGGTCTGACCGATCGAGCATGACGCTAACGGTCGAACGGGGAGAACGGACAGGCTTGTCGGGGTCGCGCAAGGCAAAAAGCATCGAACCCATCGACGTCCAAGTGGGACAACGGGTGCGTGCCTATCGGCTCAGCTTGGGGATGTCGCAAGCGGCGCTGGGCGAAAAGGTCGGCGTCACCTTCCAGCAGATTCAGAAATACGAGCTCGGAAGGAACCGGATCGCAGGCAGCCGGCTGGACAAGATCGCGACCGTTCTCGGCGTTGGGGTCGGGGCGCTATTTGCCGAGGCCCAAACCGATAAGTCCGGGCGGGATTTATTGACCGAGATTGCCTTGCTCCCCCATGCGGCCAGGTTACTCAAGGCGTTTGCCGGCCTCACCGACAAGAAGGTCCGCTTGTCGCTGGTCAAACTCGCTGAAGATCTGCGGAAACGCGCCAAATAGGGGCGAGGTATCGCCGATTAGCCTATCATCGGAACCGCAAAGACCGGAAGCGGCCGTAAGGTCTCTGTTGCAAAGCCGCGGCCAAAGTCCCAGAGTCGCGCCGCGTTGCGGCTTCGGGGCTGGGTCCGGTTCCCCTTGCCGCTCATCGGGGGGCCCGCGTTGCACGGAAACCTGGCCAAGCGCCGCTTTCATGTCGCCCTGATTAAGCCGTCGCATTACGACCGCGACGGCTATGTCATTCAGTGGCTGCGTTCGCTGATCCCCTCGAACAGCCTGGCGAGCGTCCACGGCTTGGTCGTCGAATGCGCGCAAAACCGCGTGCTCGGCCCCGATGTGGAGATTTCCGTCGAAGCCTGCGACGAGTGCAACAGCATCGTCGACGTTGACGGGGTTATCAAACGCATCCGCGAGGCCGGCGCCGGCATGGTCGGGTTGGTCGGCGTGCAATCGAACCAATATCCGCGCGCGCTCGATCTAGCGCGGGCGCTCCGCGCCAAGGGGCTCACGGTGGTCATGGGCGGCTTCCACGTGTCGGGGTGCATTTCGATGCTGCCGAAGCTGCCCGCCGACTTGCAGGAAGCCCTCGACCTTGGCGTTCATCTATTCGCCGGCGAGGCCGAAGGCCACATGACCGACGTGCTGCGCGATGTCGCCGCGGGCGCCGCTAAACCGATCTACAATTTTCTCTCGGACATGCCGGAAATGGCGGCGGCGGTCTATCCGATCCTGCCGCGCCACGTCGTCACCCGCGTTGCCGGGCACTATTCGAGCTTCGACGCCGGGCGCGGCTGCCCGTTTCAGTGCAGCTTCTGCACCATCATCAACGTGCAGGGGCGTAAATCGCGCTACCGCACCCCCGACGACGTCGAGGCCATCGTGCGCGCCAATGCCGCGCAGAACATCACGCGGTTCTTCATTACTGACGACAATTTCGCCCGCAACCGCAATTGGGAACCGATCCTCGACCGGCTGATCGCGTTGCGCGAGCAACACGGCTTTAACATCAAGCTGTTGTTGCAGGTCGATACGCTGTGCCATCGCATTCCGCATTTCATCGAGAAGGCGGCGCGCGCCGGCTGCACGGCGATTTTCCTGGGACTGGAGAATATCAATCCCGAATCCTTGATGGGCGCCAAAAAACGCCAGAACAAGATTTGGGAATATCGCGAAATGCTGCTCGCCTGGCGCAAGCAGAAGGTCATGACCTACGCCGGCTACATCCTCGGCTTTCCGACCGACACGCCGGAAACGATCGCCCGCGATATCGAGATCATCAAGAAAGAGCTACCGATCGACATCCTCGAATTCTTCTATTTGACGCCGCTGCCCGGCTCCGAGGATCACAAGAACCTTTATATGCGCGGGGTGCCGATGGACCCCGACATGAACAAATACGATCTCGAGCACGCCTGCACCGCGCACCCGTTGATGTCGAAAGAAACCTGGACGCAGGTCTATGCCGACGCCTGGAAGCGCTATTACACCGATGCGCATGTCGAGACGATCATGCGCCGTTGCATCGCCTCGGGCATCAACCGCACCAAACTTCTCGATTCGCTGACCATCTTCTCCGGTGCGGCGCGGATCGAGGGCGTGCATCCGCTGCAATTCGGCTTCTTCCGGCGTAAGCTGCGCAAGCAGCGCCGCAGCGGCATGCCGGTCGGCAATCCGCTAATGTTCTATCCCTGGCGCGCGTTCGATTTCCTCAAAACCACATCGCAATGGCTGCGGCTCGTCTGGCGCTACCGCCGCATCATGGCGCGCGTCGTTGCCGATCCGGCGGCGGGCGCCTATATCGATGAGGCTTTGCAGGCTCACAGCGGGACAGGCGAAACCGACCATTTTGTCGAAGTCTTTGCCGACAAGATCCCGCACACCCACGGCGCGCCGGTGCGTCCGGCCGCCGCGGTGGCGGCGGAATAGTCGCGCTGTAACGGAAACTCAGGCCGCCGATTGCCGGCCGATCCTGCTTTCAGTGCCGCGGATCAGACGCAGGATGTTCGCGCGGTGCATGAGCCACAGCAGCACCGCAAGCAAAACGAACAATTCCGCCAGCCGAGCCTCGCCCTGCCAGACGAGCACGAGCGGCGTGGCTGCGCTTGCGAGCAAAGCCGCAAGCGAGGAGTAGCGCGTCAGCGCCGCAATGCCGAGCCAAATCGCGGCGAAGGCCAAAAGCGCGATCCATGCACCAAAGCCGAGCAGGAGGCCGATGAAGATTGCGACGCCCTTGCCGCCCCTAAAGCGAAGCCAGATCGGAAACAGATGACCGAGAAAGGCGCCGGCCGCGGCGAGCCGCGCCGCTTGCGACTCGAACAGATAAAGCGCGATCAAAACCGCGGCGGTGCCTTTGAGCATGTCGCAAATCAGAGTCGCCGCGGCGAGGCCCTTACGGCCGGTGCGCAGTACATTGGTCGCGCCGATATTGCCCGACCCGATGCTGCGGACATCCGGTGCGCCGGCAAGCTTGGTGATGATGACGCCAAAGGGAACTGAGCCGCACAGATAGCCGATACCGAGGGCCTCGGCGTTGTCGACGGTCCAATCGATCGGAGGCAGCATGTCGATTCAATACCGCCTGCCGGCGGTTTGCGAAAGACCGCAGGATGCGATCAGCCGAGCCGCGCCTTGGCCGAGCTACTCTCTCGCGGCGCAAAACCCGCAGCGATTGCATCGGCTTCGCCGCGGCAGATGACAAGCTGCTTCAGTTTGTCGCCGGGTGCGCGCGTCAGCGCCGAGAGGCCCGGCGTGAAGGTTTTTCGGCCAAGATCGCCGACCACAAACTGCGCCGCAGCCTCGTCCTCGACGTCGGTCTCGCAATAGACGCAGCGCAGCCTGACCTCGCGATGCGCTTCGTCGGCAATGACATAGAATTTATTGGCGGCGTATTGTTTCTCGGCCGGATCGGTGGTGATGCAATTGGGATTGCCGCATTGCAGGCCAATGCCGATCGGCTGGGCATAGATCGGATGCTCGGGCTTGGCGAAGCCGGCCGAGAATTTGTGCAGCGATTTGTTCTTGTGCAGATGCAGCAGGAGCGAAATCAGCGCCATGCGGATCGGCACGCCATAGGCCGCTTGTTGGAAATAAATGGCACGCCGGTCGGTATCGAACGAGGCATCGAGCTCGTTGACCCGAGGCAAGGGGTGCATGACACTTGCCTCGGAATACTTCGCATCGCCGAGAAATTTTGCGTCGATCTTCGGATATGGCCGCTCTTTCTCCGTCCAGCGCTCCTTCTGAAAGCGCGTGACATAAACCGCGTCGGTTTTTTTCTGCACCAGGAAGCCGTAGTCGACTTCGGGATCGGGAATGAGCGAGAGCTGGTGCGGTTGATCCGCGGTGACATAAAGCGCGTCAATCGAGCCGCCCGGCAGCTGCCCGGGGTCCTTGGATACCATGCGGCAGTGAAATTCCTCGCGCAGCCGGCGGTCGACATGCGCCGGCAGTTCCATGCCGGGCGCGGGGAGCGGATCGATGGCGGCGCCGAACCGCGCCAGCGCATAGACGAAGGAATGGATGGTACGGCTGCCTTTGAGATCGCCGGAAATGGCGACCTTCATATTTTTGAGGGACTTTTTTTTCGATTTGAGGGTGAAAAGATCGCACAGCGTCTGTGTCGGGTGCTCGTGGGCGCCATCACCGCCGTTGATAATGGGGATTTGCGAATATTCGGCGGCGAGCCGCGCCGCGCCGTCGCGCGGATGGCGAATAACGACAATATCGGCGTAGTTGGAAATGACCCGGATGGTATCCGCGAGGCTTTCGCCCTTGGCCGCGGAACTTACCGCCGGATCGGCGCTGGTGATATTGGCGCCGCCCAAGCGCAGCATCGCGCTCTCGAACGACAGCCGTGTACGCGTCGAGGGTTCGTAGAACAGGCTTGCCAAGATGTGTTTCGACGCAAGCCCGGTCGATCGTCCGATGCGATAGGGGACGTTTTCGTCGGCCAGTTCCTGCAAAAATCCTTGCGCGACCTCGAAGATCGTCTCGATCTCCTTATTGGTGAGGTCATTGATCGAAACGATATGGCGCGTCGGCGGTGGCGGTTTGATCATTAAAGCGGTGCTATAGGCCGAATAGGAGCGCCCCGGCAAGCCCGCTCTCGCCGCGGCGGAAAGCCGTGCACCGGAAAACACGAGCGATCGCTCGGGATGGCACTCGGTACGGCACCGGGCATGGTACGATAAAAGCGGTCCAATCGGAGCGAAACGCCATGGCCGCCCGCCCGCGCTTCGACACCCATGAGGTTTTCAACCAGTCGCCGCCCTATGAGGACGTCGATCTGTTTCTGAGCGATATCGCGCTGCAGGACGCCGTCAAAGCGAACGGCGCGACCGAGGAAGCGCCGGCCCTGGCGGCCTTCGGCAAACATTGGGGCACCGCCGAGATGTTCGCGCTCGGCCGCCGGGCCAATGAGAATCCGCCCAAACTTCATGTTTTCGATGCCAGGGGTTTCCGGCGCGATCAGGTCGAATTCCATCCGGCGTATCACCAACTCATGCGTGAAAGCATAGCCGCGGGACTTCATGGCTCGACCTGGACCGCGCAAGGGAGCCGTGCACCCGCGACTGCGGAGTTGGCGCGTGCGGCGCGCTTCTACATGGCCGCGCAGGTCGAAACCGGCCATTTGTGCCCGATCACCATGACGCGTGCGGCGCTGGCCGCGCTCGCCGCTGCGCCGGCGCTCGCCGCCAAAGTGGTGCCCAAGGCGCTGAGCCGCAATTACGACCCGCTGTTCCGACCGTGGCGAGACAAATCGGGCATGACGCTTGGCATGGGCATGACCGAGAAGCAGGGCGGCACCGACGTGCGCGCCAACACGACGGTCGCGGCGCCCGATGGCGACGCTTATGCCATTACCGGCCACAAATGGTTTCTTTCGGCGCCCATGAGCGACGCATTTCTGGTGCTCGCGCAAGCGGCAGGCGGTCTCACTTGCTTCCTGCTGCCGCGCTTTCGCGACGACGGTTCGGTCAACGGCTTGCGTCTGCAGCGGCTCAAGGACAAGCTCGGCAACCGTTCCAATGCATCGAGCGAAGTTGAATTCGCCGATGCGTTCGCCTGGCGCGTCGGCGGCGAGGGCGCCGGCATCCGCACCATTTTGCAAATGGTGCAGTTGACGCGGCTCGATTGCGCCGTCGCCTCGGCCGGATTGGTGCGCATGGCGTTGGCGCAAGCCGTGCATCATTGCCGGCATCGCCGGGTGTTCGGCAAGCCGCTGTATGACCAGCCGATGATGCGTGCGGTCTTGGCCGACATGGCGCTCGAGGCCGAAGCGGCCGTCGCCTTGGTCTTCCGGTTGGCGCGCGCGCTCGACCGGGCCGAGGCCGATCCGGCCGAAGCCGCCTATGCGCGGATCATGACGCCGGCGGCCAAATACTGGATCTGCAAGCTTGCACCGGCATTCATTTTTGAGGCGATGGAATGTCTCGGCGGCAATGGCTACGTCGAGGAGAATCCGATGCCGCGGCTTTATCGCGAGGCACCGGTCAATGCGATCTGGGAAGGCTCGGGCAACGTCATGGGTCTCGACGTCTTGCGTGCGCTCAAACACGAAGACGATGCCGAGCACGTCATCGCGCTATTGCGGGCGGCGGCGCCGGCGTTCGACGCGACGAGCTTGCGCGCGGCGGATGAGGGGAGTGCGCGTATGACAGTCGGCAAGCTGGCGATCGCCGCAAGTTTCACCGCGCTAAGCGCCAGTGCGCCGGCGATAGTGGCCGAAGCCCACCTGAAGACCCGGCTTGAGCGTCCGCACGGAGCGCTTTACGGCACCGCGTCGCTCGACGCTACGGCCACCGAACTGCTGCTGCAGCGGGCTTTGCCGATGGAATGAATGCCGTCAATCCGGCGGCTTGTGCGCCAGCCGATCGAGCGCGCCTTGAAGGATGTAAGTTGCGGCGTGCTGATCGATGACGGCCTTGCGCTTGGCGCGGCTGGCGTCGGCGGCAATAAGCGCCCGCTCCACCGCCGCGGTCGATAGCCGTTCATCCCACAACGCGATCGGTAGTTCGGTGAGCTGCGCCAGGTTGCGGGCGAAGGCCCGGGTCGATTGCGCGCGCGGCCCTTCCGAGCCGTCCATATTGATCGGCAGACCGAGCACGATGCCGACCGCGCGGCGCTCGCCGGCCAGCGCCAGGATGCGTTGCGCGTCCAATTGGAACCGTTGCCGTCCGATGGTCTCGACCGGCGCAGCGATCCGCCGCTCCGGGTCGCTGACCGCAACCCCAACGGTCTTGGTGCCGAGATCGAGGCCGATCAGCGCACCGCGCTGCGGCAAGAGCGCGGCGGCATCGGGGAGATCCATGACGGGCATAGCGTCCCGTTAGCACGCGTGGGCGGCGAAGGCGACAATGCCCGCTCAGCTTTCCCGCCGTCCCGCGCATGATTATGGTGAGCGCCATTACGGCGCGGATTTGCCGACGATCCGGCGATAGGACGACAAGCCATAGGAGTCGAGAATGGCGTTCACGGTCACCAGCGCGAGCTTCAAGGACGGCGACTATTTGGCGAGCAACTTCGTTCTGTCAGCCAATTTCGGCTTCGGCTGTGCCGGCGGCAACCAATCGCCGCATTTGAAATGGTCCGGTGCGCCGGAAGGCACCAAGAGTTTTGCCGTCACCTGCTACGACCCGGACGCGCCGACCGGCTCGGGCTTTTGGCATTGGCTTGTCGTCAACATCCCGGCAAACGTGACTGAGCTCGTGGAAGGTGCAGGCAGCGCTGACGGCAAGCTCCCCGCGGGTGCACTGCAGACGCGAACCGATTTCGGCGCTCCCGGTTACGGCGGCCCGTGCCCGCCGCAAGGCGACCATCCGCACCGTTATCTGTTTACGGTATTCGCGGTGAAGACTGACCGGCTTGACGTCAAACCCGATACATCGGCGGCCGTCGTCGGCTTCAATTTGCATTTCAACACTTTGGCGAAGGCCACGATCATGGGATTGTTTAAAAGGTAAGAGAGCAGGCGAGACGCGAATGAAAATTTTGTCGGCGGTAGTCGCAATCGCGCTGTGGTCTGCGCTATCTTGCCTGGCAATGCCGCAGACCGTTCACGCCGCCGAAATCAGAGTCGTCAGCGGCGGCGCGTTCAAGCAAGTTCTCAATGTGCTTGCGGCACAATACCGGAAGGACAGCGGCAATACGCTCGCGATAACCTATCGCACCGTCGGCCAGCACATCGATTTGATCCGCGATGGTAAGGAGCCGTTCGACGTCGCCATTCTCACCCCTGAGGCGATCGAGCGCCTGATCAAGGACGGCAAGGTGGCGCCGGGCTCGCGCACCGATCTGGCAAAGACCGGCATCGGCGTCGTGGTGAAGGCGGGGACGCCGCTGCCGGACATTTCAACCGTCGACGCCTTCAAACGAACGCTCTTAGCCGCAAAGTCGGTGGCCTATATCGATCCCAAAGCCGGCGGGTCGAGCGGCATCTATGTCGCCGGCCTGTTGCAGCGGCTCGGTATTGCCGCACAAGTGAATGCCAAGGCGGTTTTGGTCCACGGCGGCGCGGTCGCCGATCACGTCGCCGACGGCGAAGCCGAACTCGGCATCCATCAGATCAGCGAAATCCTGCCGGTGGCCGGCGTCGTCTTGGTCGGTCCCCTGCCGGCTGAGATTCAGAATTTCACGGTCTATGCGGCCGGGCTAGGCGCGCAAGCCCCTGACAGTGCCGCAGCCGCGGCGCTTCTCAAGTTCCTGTCGGGGCCGGAGGCTCTATCGATCATCAAGGCCAAAGGCATGGAGCCCGCGGCGCGTTGAAAGGCCTCAAAACGGCAGCGCCCGGCCGAAGCCGGGCGCCGAATGCCGATCCCGTAGTCTGGTCCGGCAACCGCCGGACGCAACCAAACAGAGGATTAGTGATGCGACTGTTCCCACGCGATCCGCGGAATATCGGCGCGCGTGATCCCAATGTCGGCTAACTCACGATCGCTGAGGTGCGACAGCTCGTCCATAGCGACCCCATAACGCTTCCAGGCATGGAGGAAGCGGGCAATTGACGAAAACATGGCTTATTCCCTTTCTCTGACCGCTGAATTTTGGAATGGGCCAGAACCGCAGCGGGAATATAAGCATCGATGGTGCGTCGCAATATAATTATGCTGCAGCGCAGCTACGCACCTATCGCATGCCTCGGGAAACAATTTCTTAAGTTAATTCAACAGCAGGCGGGAAAGTCCCAAAACAATGCCGCCGAATAGCATGGTTGTCATGTTTATGACGCATCGGTGAAATTGCCCGATCGTCGTCGATCAACTCGCCCGCTTTACTCCTTGATTCGCCCAGCTTAGGCCGTCGGTCGATCCAGCCTCCGCCATACTCGCGTTGTGCAATGAGTCGAGTGTTGTTGCGTTGTGTCGGGGTTTGCCGATGGGGACTATCCGAGACCACCGCCGCTGTGCGGAGGAATGCGTCGCAATGGCGCGATTGTGCGAAGACGATATAGACAAAGCCCTGTGGCTGACGCTGGCGCAATCATGGGTGCGGCTCGCGGAACACGTGGCGCGCGCCCGGGCTGAATTGTCCACCGACGCTGTCGGGATCGAGACCGGGCCGGACCACGCGGCCTGAACCCGGAATGTGCCGGCGCGCCGGCTCGTTAGGTCATCGTCAAGCGCCCGACTACTGGCCGTGACTTGCCAGGACCTGCTGGCAGGCGGAACTGATTTTGCTGCGATTGGCTTGCAAGCAGCCCAGTATGCCAAGCACGTCCTGCGGATTGACCTCGAGCTGGCTCTGGCAGAACTTGGTTACGTCGGGGTGGCAGGCGGCACGTTCCTGAGGATTGCCTTCGCCCATGCCCATCCCCTTCACCGGCGGTGGTTGCGGCGGCAGCGTTTGGGCGAGTGCGGCGCTACCGGCGGCAAGCGCCAAAGCGATCGTCAAAATCGATACGCGGAACATGTCCCCCCTTTCCGGGCATCCAGCCCCCTTACGATCAGTTTCTTATCTCACACTTTTTCCGCGGGTGGCACAGTTTAAATTTTTGCGCACAAATTGACGGTGGAGCAAAGCTTCAAAATTCGACGCGCTTGCACGGAGGTGGGCCGTGACGATACATGTGCGCGTCAAAGGGCGGTTAGCTCAGTTGGTAGAGCGTCTGCTTTACACGCAGAATGTCGGCGGTTCGAGTCCGTCACCGCCCACCATCCTTCGCTCGCGCAACGCGGCGAAGATGGCCGCGCCGACGCCAAAGGGTGCGCCAACCTGTGAACTTTTCGGCAGCTAGCCCGGAAAGAATATCGCCCGCTGCCACGCAACTTTTTAGTCGCAGTGGCAAGCGGGCAATGAGCAGCGCAGATCCGCCTTGCCGCGGATCTAACGGAGAGCGGCGATCAGATCGCCTCTTTCAGCTCTTTCGAGGCGCGGAACGCGACTTTCTTGCTGGCTTTGATCTGAATCGGTTCGCCGGTCGCGGGGTTGCGGCCCATGCGAGCTGCGCGCTTCCTGACCTGCAGGATGCCGAGCCCGCCGATGCGGATGCGCTCACCCTTTTTCAGATGCTTGACGATATTGCCCACCAGACCGCCGAGGATGGCTTCGGCCTGCTTCTTCGAAAGCTCGTTATCCTCCGCAAGGCTCGCGGCGAGATGCTTCAATGTCACGGTAGTTGCGGTTGTTTTGCTTGCCATTAGTCCCTCCTCAATGAAGCGGTGGCGTAAAATAGCGCCGCTCAGGGCGAGCAGTTAAACGATTCGGCTGCGGCTGACCACGCTTGTTTTGCCGATTCCACCGATGTTTTCGGCATGCCGGGGCTATCTGCGTGTGTTGTATGGCGAGGGTAAGGCAGGCGGAAATGGCCGTTTTTGGCTCAAATCCTTGACTTGGCAGCGGCTCCGCCTTAAGTGCCGTCGTCGCCCGCGGGGGCGTAGCTCAGTTGGTTAGAGCGTCGGCCTGTCACGCCGAAGGTCGCCGGTTCGAGCCCGGTCGCTCCCGCCAAGTCTTTCCAAACATTGCAAATTTTAAGGCTGCTACTTCAGCGGCCATACCCCCGGCGGGCAGGCGATGACGTCGAAGCCGGACGGGATTCCGCCGGGTGTTCTGCCTGCGACTGGTGTGCAGGCCGCGGGGATGGCCTGGCAGCCGAGAACGGTGCAAGCGATCTGCCCCTGCCGCGGCGCCGGATGGGGGTGGTGCGTTATGGGGGCAACGGGGTGATGCCGCGGGCGGTGCGCTGCCGCGGCGGGCTTTATCGCCAGGACCGCGAACGCCGTGAGAACCGCGGCGAGGGCAAGTTTCAGCCTGGCCGCTGCCACCGAAAAAGCCGGGACGGCCGGCGCTTTTCCCCCCAGCAACGCCGAATCAGCCCCGGTAGACCGGCGCCGGCTGGGTGAAGAAGCTCCACAGGATGTGATAGACGAGCGCATAGTTCTTCTGCTGGAAGCTTGCGTGCGAGATCCCGGGCATAACGGCGAAATGCTTGTCCGGGTTCGGCAGCTTGACGAAGAACTTGATCAAATCGTCGAAGCTCGCGATGCCGTCCCATTGCCCGCGCATGATCAGCGTCGGAACCGTGATCTTCTCGGGGTCGACCACCGGGAGATGGGCGCACATGTCGACATAAGTGCCGGTCGGCACCGAGGTGTCGAGCGCGACGACAGCGTCGGCAAACGCGTCGATGACAGTCTCCTCCGCGGTGCCGGGATGATCTCGATCGAAGATCGAATGGATGAAGGCCTTGTCGATCGGCCGGCGGTTTTTGGCGCTAAACTCGGGCAGTCGCTTCTTGCGCTCGGCCAAGGTCGGCGAGCCTTCGCCGGTCCACACCATGGCGTCGAGGCCGAGGCGCGCGACGAACTCGGGATGACGCTGCGCAAATAAAGCGGCGCGCAAAGCGCCCGAGGAAATACCGTAGACGAGGAGCGGCCGTTTGCCGCGGAGCTTGTGGATGTAGGTTGCGGCGGCGAAGCAATCGTCGGCGCCTTGGGCGATCGGCGCATTGTTGTCGCGGTCCTTGGTCGAGCGTCCATACCCTTCCATGTCGACGGACCAGCAATCGAAGCCGCGGCGGGCGAACCAATCCATCGCCGAGGAGTCCGGCCGGCCTTCGACACGAAGGTCGAACGTGGGTTGTGCCGCCATCGACGAGCCGTGCACGAACAGGATCGTGCCGCTCGCGTTCTTCGGGTCGCCGGCGCATTTTTCGAACAGGAACAGCTTCACGTTGCCGTCCCTGGTCGTCCAATGATCTTCGCCCTGGATTGCTGCCGCGGGGCGATTGGCTATTTCATCCATGCCTTCACCTGATATCTGCGCCTGATGTGTGGGCCTTAGTCGATCAGCTTGATCTTGTTATCCTTGATCACCTTAGCCCATTTGGCGACCTCCGCCGCCATGAAAGAGGTGAATTCGGCCTGCGACATCACCATGGGTGTCGCGCCTTGCTTTTCCCAAGCGTCCTTGATGGCGGGCCGGCTGAGAATTTCGGCGATCGTCTTGTTGAGGAGATCGAGGATCGGCTGCGGCGTGCCCTTGGGCGCCATGAAACCGACCCACTGGGTGAATTCAAAACCGGGAACGGTCTCGGCAATCGTCGGCACGTCCGGCAGGATCGGCGAGCGCTTCGTCCCCGTCGTGCCGAGCGCGCGCACTTTGCCGGCCTTGATGTAAGCGGCCATGGTCGGGATCGAATCGAACAGCATCTGGATCTGGCCGCTTAAAATATCGACGCGCATGCCGGTCGAGCCCTTGTAAGGCACGTGCACGATATCGATACCGGTGAGGTTTTTGAGAAGCTCCGCAGCCATATGATAGTTCGAGCCCGGCCCCGACGAGCCGAAATTGAGCACCCCCGGCTTGGCCCGGGCTAGCGCCAAGAGCTCGGCGAGATTGTTTGCCGGCACCGACGGATTGACTACCAGCACCAGGCCGTTCTCCTCCATCGGCGCGATTGGAGTGAGATCGCGCAACAGTTGGTACGGCTTGTTCTTGTACAGCGTCTCATTGACGGTCTGCGTACCGCTCGCCATCAACAGCGTGTAGCCGTCGGGCGCGGATTTGGCGGCGTAATCGGTGCCGATGGTGGTGCCGGCGCCGGGGCGGTTCTCGATGACAAAGGGCTCGTGCAGCGATTTTTCCAGTTCGCCCGCGAGTTCGCGGACGAATACGTCGGTTGGTCCGCCGGCGCCGAACGGCACGATGATCTTGACCGGCCGGGAGGGGTAATTATCGGCCCGCGCCGTTCCGGCCACCGTCCCAACCATGGCGAAACTGGCCGCGGCCAAAAGCACCGCCTCGCGGCGGGTCAATTTCAGCACCATTGTTGCCCTCACTGCAATTTGACGCCGGTGACGCGGATGATGTCGGCCCAGCGATGAACCTGCTCGGCGATGAAAGCGGCGAAGTCCGACGGCGACATCGGCTGGGGAACGCCACCAAGACCGACGATTCGGGCCCGCACTTGCGGATCGGCCAAGCCCTGATTCACAATGGCGTTGATTTTGACGACGATATCCGTCGGCGTGCCGGCTGGCGCCACGATGGCCTGCCACGCGTCCGGCGGCATGCCGGGATATCCCGCTTCGGTCATGGTCGGCACGTCGGGAATTTCCGGCAGCCGATGCGGACTGGTCACCGCCAGCGCCCGCAATTTTCCGCTCTTGAGAAATGGCAGGATTCCGGTCGCTCCCTCGAACGTCATGCTCATCTGCCCGGATAGAACATCCGTTGTCGCCTGGGTAGCGCCTCTATAGGGCACAAAGACGATGTCGGCGCCGGTGAGATGCTTAAACATTTCGCCGCTCAAATGGGGCGGCGTCCCGATCACCGCGCCAAAGTTCAATTTGCCGGGATTGGCCTTGGCATACGCAACCAGTTCCTTGACGCTGTGAACTGGGATTGTGGCGCTGATGGCGAGCACCTGCGGGGTCGAAGACAGGAGCGCGACCGCGGTAAAATCCTTTCCCGGGTCGATGCCGGAGTTCTTGTAGAGTTGTGGGCTGATGGCAAGCGAGCCCGATGTGGCAGCTAAAAGCGTGTAGCCGTCGGGCGGCGCTGTGGCGACAAGCCGCGCACCGAGCGTGCCGCCGGCACCGGGATGGTTTTCCACCACGACCGTACCGAGATGCGAGGAGAGCCAGTCGCCGACGATGCGCGCTGCAACATCCGGGGGGCCGCCCGGTGCGAACGGAACCACCAGCTTGATCGGCCGGTCCGGAAACGCCGCGGCTTTGGCCTGCGGCGTAGGCAGAACCACCAATGACAGCGCGATAACGGCGGATACGCAATAACGGGTTTGGCGTCCGCACGCTTGACGCCAGTGGACGTGACGCAAACGGACTCGGCACAGCATCGGCAGCGTCACCCATCCAGCAGAATTCGATCGTCGGATCTTAGCATCCGCACCGCGGACGGCGTCAACGCGGCCGTCACGCACAGGCGCGCCTTGCACCTTTTTGTGCACTGCGCTAAGGGTCGAAAGTTCCGTTGGCAGCGCGAATCCGCTTGATTTTGAGGCAAATCGGCGCACCGGCGCGGCGGACGGGACGGCGCTGCATAAAGGCCTGTTCCCAGCCCGGGAAGGTGGGCCGCGACAGCCGGCGACGTGACAGCCGGTCAAGGGAATTCCGATGAGTCAATCTCTGACTCAATTGCTGCTCGCTTATCTGCCGCTCATTGTCTTTGTCGGCGTTGCGGGCGTAATCGGGCTTGTGCTCTTGGTGGTGGCGTTCATCGTCGCCTACAAGGAGCCGAATCCGGAGAAGCTGTCGGCCTATGAATGCGGCTTCAACGCCTTCGACGATGCGCGCATGAAGTTCGACATCCGTTTTTATCTGGTGGCGATTCTCTTCATCATTTTCGACCTCGAGGTCAGCTTCCTGTTCCCCTGGGCGGTCGCGTTCGGCCGGCTCGGGCTATTTGGCTTCGTTTCGATGATGGTCTTCCTTGCGGTGCTGACCGTGGGGTTTATCTATGAGTGGAAGAAGGGAGCGCTCGAATGGGACTGAGCGAACCCGCGACCGCCACGCCGCGACGGAACATTCTCGATCCGCGCACCGGCAAGCCGGCCGGCGCGCCGGATCCGTTCGCCGATAGTCTCACGGGCGAACTTGCGGACAAGGGCTTTCTCGTTGCCGCGGCCGACGATCTGATCGCCTGGGCCCGCACCGGCTCGCTGATGTGGATGACGTTCGGCCTGGCCTGCTGTGCTGTCGAGATGATGCAGATGTCGATGCCGCGCTACGACGCCGAACGGTTCGGCTTTGCGCCGCGCGCTTCACCGCGGCAGTCCGACGTGATGATCGTCGCCGGCACGCTGACCAACAAGATGGCGCCCGCACTGCGCAAGGTCTACGACCAGATGCCGGAGCCGCGTTATGTGATCTCGATGGGCTCCTGCGCCAACGGCGGCGGCTACTACCATTATTCCTACGCGGTGGTGCGCGGCTGCGATCGCATTGTGCCGGTCGACATCTATGTGCCGGGCTGCCCCCCAACCGCCGAAGCCCTGCTGTACGGAGTACTGCTGTTGCAGAAGAAGATCCGCCGCACCGCCACCATCGAACGCTAGATTATTCGAAGCAAGCCAAATGGATGAGTCGCTCGACACGCTCGGCAAGACCATCGCGGGTGCGCTTGCCACATCCGTGACGGGCTATACGGTCGCGCATCACGAACTCAACGTCTCTGTTAAGGCCGCCGACATCATCGCGGTGATGCGGTTTTTGCGCGACGACCCGCACTGCCTGTTCGTTAATCTGCTCGACGTAACCGCGGTGGATTGGCCGAGCCGCGAGCGGCGTTTCGACGTCGTCTATCATCTGTTGTCGCCGAAACATAACCAACGCATTCGCATCAAAGCGGAAACCGACGAGGCGACGCCGGTGCCTTCGATCATCGACGTTTTTCCCGGTGCCGACTGGTTCGAGCGCGAGACCTACGACCTTTACGGAGTGGTCTTCACCGGCCATCCCGACATGCGGCGCATACTCACCGATTACGGCTTCGACGGCCATCCACTGCGCAAGGATTTCCCGCTGACCGGTTTCGTCGAGGTTCGTTATGACGACGAACTCAAGCGCGTGGTCTACGAGCCGGTGCGGCTGACGCAGGAATTCCGCAATTTCGATTTTCTGTCGCCGTGGGAAGGCACCGATTACGTCTTGCCTGGCGACGAAAAGGCCAAAGGGTCGTGACATGCAACCGACCTTAAAGCCCGGACTCACCCATCGCTTCGCCTATCAGGTGCCGGAGAACAAAACCGTTCCCTACACCTATCCCGAGGCGCCGGAAATTGCCGCGATGCCCAAAGTATTCGCCACCGGCAACATGATCATCCTGATGGAATGGACCTGCACGCAGCTTCTCGGACAACATCTCGATCCGGGGGAAGGCAGTCTCGGCGTTCATGTCGATGTCAGCCATCTCGCGGCGACGCCGCCCGGCATGACAGTGACCGTCGATATCGAATGCGTCGAAGTCGTAGGACCGCGGGTGACGTTCAAAGTCAAGGCGCATGACGGCATCGATCTGATCGGCGAGGGCCGGCATGAACGCTTCGTCGTCGCCTGGGACAAGTTCAACGCGCGTGTCGCGGCCAAGGCGGCGAAGGTGAAGGAATTAGCGTGATGCCGGAAGCCGACGCCACAACGCGCGACGTCCAGCGCACTTTCACCATCAATTTCGGGCCGCAGCATCCGGCCGCGCACGGCGTGCTCCGCCTGGTGCTCGAGCTTGACGGCGAAGTGGTCGAGCGGGTCGACCCGCATATCGGTTTGCTCCACCGCGGCACCGAAAAACTGATCGAGCATAAGACCTATCTGCAGGCGATTCCGTATTTCGACCGGCTCGATTACGTCGCACCGATCAATCAGGAGCACGCCTTCTGCCTGGCGGCGGAGAAGCTGCTCGAGATTGAAGTTCCCAAGCGGGCCCAGATTATTCGCGTGCTCTACTGCGAGATCGGGCGGTTGTTGTCGCATCTGCTCAACGTCACCACCCAGGCCATGGACGTCGGCGCGCTGACCCCGCCGCTGTGGGGTTTCGAAGAGCGCGAGAAGCTGATGGGCTTTTACGAGCGCGCTTCGGGGTCGCGCATGCACGCGGCTTATTTCCGGGTTGGCGGCGTGCATCAGGATTTGCCGCCGAAGCTGATCGATGATATCGCCGCGTTCTGCGACCCGTTCCTGAAGGTGTGCGACGATCTCGAGGAGCTGCTCACCGAGAACCGCATTTTCAAGCAGCGCAACGTCGACATCGGCGTGGTCTCGCTTGATGACGCCTGGGCGCGCGGATTTTCCGGCGTGATGGTACGCGGCTCGGGCGCCACCTGGGATTTGCGCAAAGCGCAGCCTTACGAGTGCTATGCCGAAATGGATTTCGACATTCCAATCGGCAAGAATGGCGACAATTACGACCGCTATTGCATCCGCATGGAAGAGATGCGGCAATCGGTCCGCATCATGAAGCAGTGCATCGAGAAACTGCACGCGCCGGAAGGCCAGGGCCGCGTCACCGTCGACGATCACAAGATCGCGCCGCCGCGCCGCGGCGAGATGAAGCGCTCGATGGAATCGCTGATCCATCATTTCAAGCTTTACACCGAGGGGTTCAAGGTGCCGGCCGGCGAAGTCTATGCCGCGGTCGAAGCACCCAAGGGCGAATTCGGCGTTTATTTGGTCGCCGACGGCAGCAACAAGCCGTACAAATGCAAAATCCGCGCGCCCGGCTTCGCTCATCTGGCCGCCATGGATTTTCTCTGCCGCGGCCACATGCTGGCGGATATTTCGGCGATTCTCGGCTCGATCGACATCGTATTCGGCGAGGTCGACCGATGAGCGTGCGCCGTCTCGCTGAAAAGCAGCCGCCGGCATTCGCCTTCAGCCCGGACAATCTCGCCTGGGCCAAGGCGCGGATCGCCAAATATCCGGAAGGCCGCCAGCAATCCGCGGTGATTCCGATTCTGTGGCGGGCGCAAGAGCAATGCGGCGGCTGGCTGCCGCAAAAAGCCATCGAGGCAACCGCCGACCTCCTCGGCATGGCGAAAATCCGCGTGCTGGAAGTGGCGACCTTCTACACCATGTTCAATCTGTCGCCGGTCGGGCGCTTCCATGTCCAGCTTTGCGGCACCACGCCGTGCATGCTGCGCGGGGCCGAGGACCTCAAGGGGGTGTGCCACCGCATGATCGGCGAAGCGGATACCGTGACCGCCGACGGCGCGTTTTCCTGGACCGAAGTTGAGTGCCTAGGCGCTTGCGTGAACGCGCCGATGGTGCAGATCAACGCCGACTATTACGAGGATCTAACGGCCGAAATCCTCACCCGCATCATCAACGATTTCTCCAACGGCCGCACCCCGAAGCCGGGGCCGCAGATCGACCGTATCAATTCGGCGCCGATCGGCGGGCCCAATACGCTGACCGATGCGGCACTGTTTGCGACCCGCAAAGCCGCGAGAGACTCCACGCCGTCATTGTTGGACGACGAGGGCAAAAAGCCGGGCGCCGCCGCCAATGTTCACGAAGCGCCGATGCCGAAGCCGCCGGCCGCCGATGCAACCGATCCGAGGCGCAACTGATGCTCGCCGATAAGGACCGCATTTTCAAGAATCTCTATGGCCAGCACGACTGGGGCCTCGACGGCGCGCGTGCCCGCGGCGCCTGGGACGGCACCAAGGCCATCCTGGAAAAAGGCCGTGACGGGATTGTCAACGAATGCAAGGCATCGGGCCAGCGCGGGCGCGGCGGCGCCGGGTTCCCCACCGGGCTGAAATGGTCGTTCATGCCGAAGCAGGTTGAGCGGCCGCATTATCTCGTCATCAATGCCGACGAATCCGAGCCTGGCACCTGCAAAGACCGCGAAGTCATGCGGCACGATCCGCATCTTCTGGTCGAGGGCTGCCTGATCGCCGGCTGCGCCATGGCGGCAAACCATTGCTACATTTACATCCGCGGCGAATTCATCCGCGAACGCGAGCGGCTGCAGGCGGCTGTCGATCAGGCTTACGAGGCGCGGCTGATCGGCAAGAACAACGTCCACGGCTGGGATTTCGACATTGTCGTTCATCACGGCGCCGGCGCCTATATCTGCGGCGAAGAAACGGCGCTGTTGGAGAGTCTTGAAGGCAAGAAAGGCCAGCCGCGGCTGAAGCCTCCTTTTCCCGCAAACATGGGTCTTTACGGCTGCCCGACCACCGTCAACAACGTGGAAACCATCGCTCAGGTACCGGACATCATGCGGCGCGGCGCGGCATGGTTCGCCGGCATCGGCCGGCAGAACAACACCGGCACCAAGCTTTATTGCATCTCCGGGCACGTCGAGCGGCCGTGCAATGTCGAAGAGAATATGGGCATTCCGCTGCGCGAATTAATCGACCGGCATGCCGGCGGCGTGCGCGGCGGCTGGGATAATCTGCTTGCGGTCATTCCCGGCGGCTCGTCGATGCCGCTTATTCCCGCCGGGCCCGATCAGGCCGACTCGCTGTTGATGGATTTCGACGGCTGCGTGGCGAAGAAATCCGCACTCGGCACCGCCGCCGTCATCGTCATGGATAAATCCGCCGACATCGTCAAAGCGATGACGCGCATTTCCTATTTCTACCGGCATGAAAGCTGCGGCCAGTGCACGCCGTGCCGCGAGGGCATGGGCTGGATGTGGCGCCTGCTCGATCGCATGGCGGTCGGCCACGCCACCAAGCGCGAGATTGACGTATTGTGGGACGTCTCGAAGCAGATCGAAGGCCACACCATCTGCGCCTTTGGCGACGGCGCGGCCTGGCCGGTGCAGGGCTTGCTGCGCCATTTCCGCCCCGAGATCGAAAGACGCATCGATCAATACACCGCGAACCCGCATCCCGATCCGATCGCGGTGGCGGCGGAGTAACGATCATGGACGCTGCCCGCCACCTCGCTCAGCTCAATATCGGCCGCTTCCGCTATCCGACCGACGATCCGCGCATGGCTGATTTCATGAACAATCTTGATCTGGTCAACGGTCTCGCCGAACGTAGCACCGGCTTTATCTGGCGGCTCAAGGACGACAGCGGCAACGCCACCAACTTCCGGCCGTTTCCCGATCCGCAGATGGCGGTCAATTTATCGGTCTGGGGCAGCGTGGAAGCGCTCGAGCGCTTCGTTTGGCAGACCGTGCATAAGCGGTTCTACGGACGGCGCCCGGAATGGTTTGACAAGCTGGATACGCCGCATTCCGTGATGTGGTGGGTGAGCGCCGGCCATCGGCCGTCGCTTCAGGAAGCCAAAGAACGGCTTGAATATTTGACAGCGCGAGGGCCGAGCGATTTCGCCTTCGGCTGGGAAAGCGTTCCGTCGGCGCAATTGTGGAAGACGGCGCGCTGCGGCGGGACCGCGGGACAAGCGGCGTGAGAAAAACATGACCAAGCTCATCGTCGACGGCACAGAGATCGACGTTCCGCCGGAATATACGCTGCTGCAGGCATGCGAAACGGCGGGCGCTGAAATTCCGCGCTTCTGTTACCACGAACGGTTGTCGATCGCCGGCAATTGCCGCATGTGCCTCGTCGAACTCGTCGGCTCGCCAAAGCCGGTCGCGAGCTGCGCTTGGGGCGTGCGCGACTGCCGTCCGGGGCCCAAGGGCGAGCCGCCGCAAGTCAAGACCCGCTCGCCGATGGTGCGCAAGGCGCGCGAAGGCGTCATGGAATTCCTCCTGATCAATCATCCGCTGGATTGTCCGATCTGCGATCAAGGCGGCGAATGCGATCTGCAAGATCAATCCATGGCCTACGGCGTCGACGCCAGCCGCTTTCGTGAGAATAAGCGCGCGGTCGAAGACAAATATCTCGGCGCGCTGGTCAAGACGTCGATGAACCGCTGCATCCAGTGCACGCGCTGTGTGCGCTTCTCCGCCGAGGTCGCCGGCGTTCCCGAACTCGGAGCCATCGGCCGCGGCGAGGATATGGAGATCACAAGCTATCTCGAACATGCGATGAAGTCCGAGCTGCAGGGCAATGTCGTCGATCTGTGTCCGGTCGGCGCGCTGACCTCGAAGCCGTACGCCTTCGCGGCACGGCCGTGGGAGCTCATCAAGACCGAGTCGATCGACGTCATGGACGGGATCGGCTGCGCGATCCGCATCGACACCCGCGGCAGCGAAGTGATGCGCATCCTTCCGCGCACCAATGACGCCATCAACGAAGAATGGATTTCCGACAAGACGCGCCATGTGGTCGACGGCTTGCGCAGCCAGCGCCTGGACCAGCCCTATGTGCGCGACAACGGCCGCTTGCGGCTGGCGACGTGGGCCGAGGCGTTCGCCGCCATCGCAGCCAGGGTCGGCAAGGCCAATCCGAAACGGATCGGCGCCATCGCCGGCGACCTCGCAGCGGTCGAGGAAATGTTCGCGCTTAAGGAGCTGATGACGCGGCTTAACGTCGTCAATATCGATTGCCGGCAAGACGGCTCGGCACTGGATCCGGCGTGGGGCCGCGGCAGCTATCTGTTCAACGCCACGATCGCCGGGATCGATGCCGCCGATGGTTTGCTGATCATAGGGTCCAATCCGCGCCGCGAGGCGGCGGTACTGAACGCGCGCATCCGCAAGCGCTGGCGCAGCGGAACGCTTCCGATCGGTCTCGTCGGCCCGAAAGTCGATCTGACTTACCCATACGATTATCTCGGCGCCGGCGCGGACACGCTTGCAAGTCTCGCTCGGCATTCCTTTGCCGATAGTTTGCGCAAGGCCGAACGACCGCTGTTGCTGCTAGGCGCCGGCGCGCTTACCCGCAGCGACGGTGCGGCAATTGCATCGCTCGCGGCCAAGGCTGCGCTTGAACTCGGCGTCGTAAAAGACGGCTGGAACGGCTTTTGCGTTTTGCACGCGGCCGCATCGCGCGTCGGCGCGCTCGATCTCGGTTTCGTGCCGGGGCAGGGCGGCCTCACTGCGCGGCAGATGGCAGCGTCCGGAACGCTCGATATCGCCTTTCTGCTCGGCGCCGACGAGATCGACATCGCGCCGGGTGCCTTCGTGGTCTACATCGGCACGCATGGCGACCGCGGCGCATCGCGTGCGGATGTCATTTTGCCGGGCGCGGCCTATCCCGAGAAGTCGGCGACCTATGTCAACACCGAAGGCCGCGTGCAGATGGCGGCGCGGGCGTCGTTCCCGCCGGGCGATGCGCGCGAAGACTGGGCGATCCTGCGCGCGTTGTCGGACGTGCTGAAGAACAAGCTGCCGTATGATTCACTCGCGGCGCTCCGGCTGGCGCTGTACAAGGCGCACCCTCATATGCTGCGCATCGGCCAGGTCGCGGCGGGCGACGCGGCAATTATTCAAAACATTGCGAATCTCGGCGGCACGACGGACAAGGCGCCATTCGCCGCTTCGGCGACCGACTTCTATTTCACCAATCCGATCGCGCGTGCCTCGGCCGTGATGGCGGAATGCTCGGCCATCGCCCAGGGGCGCACGGCTATGACGGCGGCGGAGTAGCACATGACCATGGCCGTGCTCTGGTCGCACTATCTCTGGCCGCTGATCGTCATGGTCGCGGAGAGCGTGCTGCTGCTGGTCGTGCTGCTTATTGCGGTGGCTTATGTGCTGCTCGCCGACCGCAAGATCTGGGCCGCGGTGCAAATGCGGCGAGGCCCGAACGTGGTCGGGCCCTGGGGACTGTTCCAGTCCTTTGCCGATCTGCTCAAATTCGTGCTCAAGGAGCCGGTGATCCCGGCCGGAGCCAACAAAGGCGTGTTTTTGCTCGCTCCGCTCGTCACCTGCGTCTTGGCGCTGGCGGCATGGGCGGTGATCCCGGTCGATGCCGGCTGGGTCATCGCCAATATCAATGTCGGCATCCTTTATATTTTCGCCATCTCGTCGCTTGGGGTCTACGGCGTGATCATGGCCGGCTGGGCGTCGAATTCGAAATATCCCTTCCTCGCCGCACTGCGCTCGGCGGCGCAGATGGTGTCCTACGAAGTCTCGATCGGCTTCGTCATTATCACCGTGCTGCTGTGCGTCGGTTCGCTCAATTTGTCCGCGATCGTCGAAGCGCAGCAAAACCACGGCCTGGCCACGATGCTGGGCGTGCCCTGGCTGTCGATCCTGAACTGGTACTGGCTGCCGCTATTGCCGATGCTGGTGATCTTCTTCATTTCGGCACTGGCCGAGACCAACCGGCCGCCGTTCGATCTGGTCGAGGCTGAATCGGAACTGGTCGCCGGTTTCATGGTGGAGTATGGCTCGACGCCCTACATGATGTTCATGCTCGGCGAGTACGTGGCGGTTTGCACAATGTGCGCCATGGCGACCATTTTGTTCCTCGGCGGCTGGCTGCCGCCGCTCTTGGTGCCGCCGTTCACCTGGGTTCCGGGCATAATCTGGTTCGTGCTCAAGGCATTTTTCGTTTTCTTCATGTTCGCGATGGTGAAGGCGTTCGTGCCGCGCTATCGCTACGATCAATTGATGCGGCTCGGCTGGAAAGTGTTTCTGCCGATTTCGCTCGCCATGGTCGCGATCGTGGCCGGCGTGCTTCAAATCACCGGCTGGGCACCGCAATGACGGGAGGACGGCATGGAGTATTCGCTGCCGGCCTGGCTCGGCGGTCTAGCCGGAACGATTGTCGCTGTCGCGCTCTATGTGCCGGCGATCCGGTTCGTCGAGCGGCGATTGCGCGAACGGCGCGGCCTGCAAACCCTCGATCAGCGCGCCGCGTTCGAGGCTCGGCTTTCGGTGACGCGGCGGCTGATTTTGGCTATCGCTATCGTCGTGCTTGCCACCCTGGGCTATTGGATCGGCCGGGCGGCCGGCGGCACCGCGGCGGGATTAAGAGGCTGACATGAAACTCGATCAAGCCGCCCGCTCTCTGTTTTTGAAGGAATTCGTGCAGGCCTTCTTCCTGTCCATGCGCTATTTCTTCAAGTCGAAAGCCACGCTGAATTATCCGTTCGAGAAGGGCCCATTGTCGCCGCGCTTTCGAGGCGAGCATGCGCTGCGCCGCTATCCGAACGGCGAGGAACGCTGCATCGCCTGTAAATTGTGCGAGGCGATCTGTCCGGCGCAGGCCATCACCATCGAGGCCGGCCCGCGGCGCAACGACGGCACCCGGCGCACCACGCGCTACGACATCGACATGGTCAAATGCATTTATTGCGGGCTGTGCCAGGAAGCCTGTCCGGTCGACGCCATCGTCGAAGGGCCGAATTTCGAGTTCGCGACCGAGACGCGCGAAGAGCTTTATTTCGACAAGGAGCGGCTCCTTGCCAACGGCGACCGCTGGGAACGCGAGATCGCAAAAAGCATCGAGCTCGATGCCCCTTACCGCTGAGACGCGCCGCCCATGATCATCCACGCCATCTTCTTTTATCTGTTCGCCGCGATCACGGTGGCGTCCGCGGTCATGGTGATCTCGGCGCGCAATCCGGTGCATTCGGTGCTGTTCCTGATCCTCGCTTTCGTCAATGCCGCCGGCCTGTTCGTGCTGCTGGGCGCCGAATTCCTGGCGATGATCCTGATCGTGGTCTATGTCGGCGCCGTCGCCGTCTTGTTCCTGTTCGTGGTGATGATGCTTGACGTCGACTTCGCCGAATTGCGCGAGGGCTTTCTCAGCTACCTTCCGGTCGGCGCGCTGGTCGGTGCCGTGCTCTTGGCCGAGCTCCTGCTCGTAGTCGGCGCCTGGGTTATCGGGCCGGACGTGGTGAAGGGGATCGCCGCGCCGATTCCAAGCGGGGTCACCAATACGGAGGCGCTCGGACTCGTGCTGTACACCCGCTATGTCTATTTCTTCGAGTCCGCCGGCGTCATCCTGCTCGTGGCGATGATCGGCGCCATCGTGCTGACGCTGCAACATAAGCCGAACGTAAGACGGCAGAACATCGCCGCGCAGGTGGCACGCAACCGCGCCAGCGCGATTGAGATCGTCAAAGTCAAATCGGGGCAGGGCCTGTCATGACGATCGGTCTCGGTCATTACCTCGCCGTGGCGGCGGTGCTGTTTACGCTGGGCATTTTCGGCATCTTCCTGAACCGAAAGAACGTCATCGTCATCCTGATGTCGATCGAGCTCATTCTGCTGTCCGTCAACATCAATCTCGTGGCGTTTTCCAGCTTCCTCGGCGACATCGTCGGCCAGGTCTATGCGCTGATCGTACTGACCGTCGCGGCGGCTGAGGCGGCCATCGGGCTGTCCATTCTGGTCGCCTATTACCGCAACCGCGGCTCGATCGCGGTTGAAGATATCAATCTGATGAAGGGTTAGCGCATGACCCCGAAAAGTGGGTACGGGTTTTCGGTAAAGATCATGCGCCAAACAAAAATAGCAGGCGACGGCATTCTTCCTGGATGGGGCGGATTCTAGCATGTACGAAGCTATCGTAGCGCTGCCGCTCCTTGGCGCGATCATCGCCGGCCTTATCACGCTGATCGGCGCCCATAACCGCTTCCCCGGCGAGGATCCGCCGCCGCCGCACGACGACCACGCCGCGCCGCCGGTTCCCGAAGGTCATCCGCACGGCGCGCCGGATCCGCACGCTGCGCATGCCGCGTTCTCCAACGCGCATGTCGAGGAGCATCAGGCGCACGAACCCGCGGCGGCCGGCTCGCTGCCCGCCATGCTCGTGACCTCGCTCTTTTTGATCATCGCCTGCGTGCTGTCGTGGGTTGCGTTCTATGACGTCGGCATCGAAGGCCATGAAACGCGCGTGACGCTGTTCTCGTTCATCAGCTTCGGCGATCTGCATTCGGAATGGTCTTTGCGCATCGATTCGCTGACCGCGGTGATGCTGGTTGTGGTCACGACTATCTCGTCGGTCGTTCACGTCTATTCGATCGGGTACATGGACGAGGATCCCTATAAGCCGCGCTTCTTCTGCTATCTGTCGTTTTTCACCTTTGCCATGCTGATGCTGGTGACCGCCGACAATCTTGTTCAGATGTTCTTCGGCTGGGAAGGCGTCGGTTTGGCAAGCTATCTTCTGATCGGCTTCTGGTATTACAAGCCGGAAGCCAATGCCGCGGCGATCAAGGCTTTTATCGTCAACCGCGTCGGCGATTTCGGTTTCTCGCTCGGTATATTCGCGGTCTTCTATCTTACCGGCGCCGTCGACTTCGATACCATCTTCGCGCAAGCGCCGGCGCTGGCCGGCAAGAGCTTTCATTTCCTCAGTTGGGACGTCAACGCGCTGACCACGGTCTGCCTGCTGCTGTTCATGGGCGCCATGGGCAAGTCCGCGCAGTTCCTGCTGCATACCTGGCTGCCCGACGCGATGGAGGGCCCGACCCCGGTCTCGGCGCTAATCCATGCCGCGACGATGGTGACCGCGGGCGTTTTCATGGTGGCGCGGCTGTCGCCCTTGTTCTCGCTGTCGCCGGACGCGTCGGCCTTCGTCACCTTCATCGGCGCGACGACCTGCATGTTCGCGGCGACCATCGCTTTGGTGCAGAACGACATCAAGCGCATCATCGCTTATTCGACCTGCTCGCAGCTCGGCTACATGTTCGTGGCTATGGGCGTGGGGGCCTATTCGGTCGGCATGTTTCATCTGTTCACGCACGCGTTTTTCAAGGCGCTATTATTCCTCGGCTCGGGCTCGGTCATCCTGGCGATGCACCACGAACAGGACATTCGCCACATGGGCGGGCTGTGGCGCAAAATTCCGTTTACTTATGCGGTCATGGTCATCGGCACTTTGGCTCTGACCGGCTTTCCGCTGACGGCGGGTTACTTTTCCAAGGATGCCATCATCGAGGCAGCCTCGGTCAGCGCCAATCCGATGGCGGCCTACGGCTATCTGATGACACTCGGTGCCGCGGCGCTGACCGCATTCTACTCCTGGCGGCTGATCTTCAAGACGTTTCATGGCGCCCCGCACGACCGCCATCATTACGAGGCGGCGCACGAGAACCCGAAAGTCATGCTTATTCCGCTGGCGGTACTGGCTTTCGGCTCGTTCGCCGCCGGCTGGCCGTTTCTGTCGGTCTTCACCGGGCACGGCGCGGAAGGTTTTTTCCGCCAAGCGCTCACGCTGGGCGGCGCCGAGACGCTGTTCGAGAACGCCGAGAAGCTGCCGCTGTGGCTCTCGCTGTTGCCGACCTTGATGATGATCATCGGTTTCCTGATCGCCTATCAGTTCTATATCCGCCGTCCAGACCTTCCCGTGGCGCTGGCGCGGGACCAACGTGTGCTCTACGAATTCCTGCTCAACAAATGGTACTTTGACGAAATCTACGACCTTATCTTCGTCCGTCCGGCGATGTGGCTCGGCCGGCTGTTCTGGAAGGGCGGCGACGGTTTTCTCATCGACGGCTTCGGTCCTGACGGCGTGTCCGCGCGCGTGCTCGACGTCACCCGCAACGTGGTGCGGCTGCAGACCGGCTATCTCTATCACTACGCGTTCGCCATGCTGATCGGGGTTGCCGCGTTCATCACCTGGTTCATGTTCGCGGGGCCGCACTGATGACCAGCTGGCCCATTCTTTCCGTCGTCACCTTCCTGCCGGTGGTCGGCGCGCTGTTCATCGCCTTCCTCAAGGACGATGCCGCCGGCGTCCGCAACGCGCGCTGGGTCGCCTTGTGGACGACGCTCATCACCTTCGCCATCTCGCTCATTCTGATCTGGCGCTTCGACCCGTCGAGCGCGGATTTCCAGTTCGTCGAGCGGCGTCCCTGGCTCGGCGGCACCATCACTTACGCGATGGGCGTCGACGGCATTTCGCTGCCGTTCGTGGTGCTGACCACCGCATTGATGCCGATTTCGATCCTGGCGAGCTGGACCTCGATCCAGAGTCGGGTGCGCGAATACATGATCGCCTTTTTGGTGCTCGAGACGCTGATGGTCGGCACTTTCTGCGCGCTCGATTTGGTGCTGTTCTATCTGTTCTTCGAAGGCGGCCTCATTCCGATGTTCCTGATCATCGGTGTGTGGGGCGGCCCGCGCCGGGTCTATGCCAGCTTCAAGTTCTTCCTCTATACGCTGCTCGGCTCGGTGCTGATGCTGCTCGCCATCATGGCGATGTACTGGCAGGCCGGCACCACCGACATTCCGACGCTCTTGCATCATCCATTCCCGCTCGCTTTGCAGACCTGGGCCTGGTTCGCGTTCCTTGCCTCCTTTGCCGTGAAAATGCCGATGTGGCCGGTCCACACCTGGCTGCCGGACGCCCACGTCGAAGCGCCGACCGCCGGCTCGGTGATCCTGGCGGCCATCCTCCTCAAAATGGGCGGTTATGGATTCCTGCGTTTCTCGCTGCCGATGTTTCCGGAAGCCTCGCAGCATCTGGCGCCGCTGATTTACGCGCTGTCCGTTATTGCCATCATCTACACGTCGCTGGTGGCGCTGATGCAGGAGGACATGAAGAAGCTTATCGCCTATTCGTCGGTCGCGCACATGGGCTTCGTCACCATGGGAATCTTCGCGGTGACGGCGCAAGGGGTCGCCGGCGGCATTTTCCAGATGATCTCGCACGGCATCGTCTCCGCCGCTTTGTTCCTCTGCGTCGGCGTGGTCTACGACCGCGTGCATACGCGCGAGATCGCCGCCTATGGCGGGCTGGTCAACCGCATGCCGCTCTACGCTTTCGTCTTCCTGGTATTTTCGCTGGCCAATGTCGGACTGCCGGGCACGTCAGGTTTCGTCGGCGAGTTCTTGACGCTGATCGGCACGTTCCGCATCAACACTTGGGTGGCGACACTGGCGACGCTCGGCACCATCCTGTCGGCGGCCTATGCGCTCTGGCTCTACCGCAAGGTTATTCTGGGCAAGCTGGAGAAGCCGAGCCTTGCCGCCATTCGCGACATCGGCTGGCGCGAGATCGCTATTTTGACCCCGCTGGTGGCGCTGACGATTCTGTTCGGCGTCTATCCGAAGCCGGTGCTCGACTTTTCCGCGGCGTCGGTGACGCAATTGGTCGATAATTATCATCATGCCATCAACGCCGTGCAGACGGCGGCGTTGACCAAGTAGCGCCGAAGGGACCCATGGACACGACGCACCTTGCCAGGCTCCTTCCGCTCTTGCCGGAGCTCATTGTCGGCGGCGGCGCCATGGCGCTCTTGATGGCGGGGGTGTTCGCCGGCAGTCGCGGGCGCGCGGTCGACTATGCCGCCATCGCCGCGTTGGCGATCGCCGGTGTCGCGCTCTTGTTGTTGCCGGCGGGCAAGCTGACGGGCTTTAACGGCAGCTTCGAGGTCGATGATTTTGCCCGTTTCCTGAAAATATTGGCGCTGTTGGGCTCGGCAGCCGCCATACTGCTGTCGCTCGATTACGCCGAGCGCGAGCGTCAATACCGGTTCGAAACCTCCGTGCTCATCCTGCTGTCGACGCTCGGCATGATGATGCTGATTTCGGCGACCGACCTGATCGCGCTTTATCTCGGGCTCGAATTGATGAGCCTGCCGCTTTACGTCGTCGCCGCGAGCAATCGCGATAATCTGCGCTCGACCGAGGCCGGCTTGAAGTATTTCGTTCTCGGCGCGTTGTCGTCGGGCATGCTGCTCTACGGCGCGTCGCTGACCTATGGCTTTACCGGCACGGTGAGCTTCGTCGGCATTGCCCACGCCGCGGGGCAGGGCGGTCCGGCCAATATCGGGTTGATCTTCGGCATTGTTTTTCTGTTCGCCGGCTTTTGCTTCAAGGTCTCCGCCGTGCCGTTCCATATGTGGACGCCGGACGTCTATGAAGGCGCTCCGACCCCGGTCACGGCGTTCTTTGCTGCGGCGCCGAAAGTGGCGGGCATCGCCATGTTCGTGCGCACCGCCGTCATGGCTTTTCCCGGGCTCACCGGCGAATGGCAGCAGATCGTCGTGTTCGTCTCCATCGCCTCGATGGCGCTCGGCGCCTTCGCCGCGATCGGGCAGCGCAACATCAAGCGGCTGATGGCCTATTCATCGATCGGCCATATGGGCTTTGCCCTGATCGGGCTCGCCGCCGGCACGTCGGAGGGCGTGCAAGGCGTGTTGGTCTATATCGCGATCTATATGACCATGACGCTCGGGGTGTTCGCCGTGATCCTATCGATGCGGCGCTCGACCGGCATGGTCGAATCGATCGACCAGCTCTCTGGCCTCGCCCGCACGCATCCGGCGACGGCCTTCTTCATGGCCATGCTGTTGTTCTCGATGGCCGGCATTCCGCCGCTCGCCGGATTCTTTGCGAAGTTTTACGTGTTCCTGGCCGCGATCAAGGCCGGCCTTTACGTCCTGGCCGTCATCGGCGTGCTGGCAAGCGTGGTCGGCGCCTATTACTATCTCTTGATCATCAAGGTCATGTATTTCGACGAACCGGCTGAAAGTTTTTATGCCATGCCCTATGAGCTGCGCCTCGTTCTGGCGGTGTGTGGCCTGTTCAATATCCTGTTCTTCCTTTACCCGGGACCGCTTGTCGGCGTCGCCAGCGCTGCCGCCCAATCTTTGTTCTGATGCAGCTTGACCCGATAGCGGTCGCGGCCGGCGTGCGGCTGGAAGCTCTCGTCAGCGTCGGCTCGACCAACAAGGAAGCGCGCTTGCGCGCGCTGCGCGGCGACGATGCGCCGCTGTGGATTACGGCGGTGACGCAGACGCAAGGCCGCGGCCGGATGGACCGCTCCTGGGCGTCGCCGCCCGGCAATCTTTATGCGAGCTTGTTGTTGCGCGAGCCGGCGGCGCCGGAGCGGGCGCCGGAACTCGGCTTCGTCGCCGCCCTGGCGTTACGCGACGCCATAATTGCTGAAGCGCCGGCGCTCGCTTCGCGGCTTGCCTTCAAATGGCCGAACGATCTGCTTCTGGCCGGCAAGAAATGCGCGGGCATTTTGATCGAAGGCGACGTCGGCGTGGACAATCGCGTGAACGCTGTCATCGGCATCGGCGTCAACTGCGCAAGCCATCCCGCTGACACCGCCTATCCGGCGACCGATCTTGCAGCCCACGGCGCCGCCATCGATCCGGAGCGGTTATTCCGGCGGCTTTCCGCCGCCATGTGCCGCCGGCTTGCAAAGTGGGACCGCGGGCAGGCTTTCTCCGCTATTCTCGGCGACTGGCTGTCGTGCGTGAGCGGCCTTGGCGAGGAGATTACCGTGCGCAACGGTTCTGGCGAAAAGCACGGCCGCTTTGTTGGGCTTGATCCCTCGGGGCGGCTCGTTCTGCAGACACCGGCCGGCGGAACCGAAAAAATATCGGCGGGAGACGTGTTTCCCCTCGATAGCGGCGAGCGCCGGCGCGCTCCGAACCGGGCGCAATGATGGCCCAGAACGAGCTGGTTTTCGCAGCCCTTGGCGGTATCGGCGAGATCGGGATGAACCTCGCGATCTACGGCTTCGGCGAAGCGCGACGCCGGCAGTGGATCATTATCGATTGCGGTGTGTCGTTCGCGTCCGAGGAGCAATTGCCTGGCGTCGATCTCATCCTGCCGGACATCGCCTATCTGCTCGCGGAGCGCAAAAATATCCTTGGCCTTATTCTCACCCACGGCCACGAAGATCACATGGGCGCGCTGATCGATCTGTGGCCGCGGCTCAACGTGCCGCTCTACGCCACGCCGTTCACCGCGGCCTTGTTCGAGGCCCGCCGCGCATCTGAGCCCGGCGCGCCGCAGGTGCCGGTCACGGTCGTGCCAATGGGCGGACATCTGGAACTCGGCCCTTTCGCGATCGATTTCATCAACGTCGCGCACTCCATCCCGGAATCCAACGCGCTTGCGATCCGGACCCCTGCCGGAACGGTGCTGCATACCGGCGACTGGAAGATCGATCCGACGCCGACCATCGGTGCGCCGACCGACGCGGCGAGGCTCAAAGCGTTGGGTGACCAAGGCGTGCTGGCGCTTGTCGGCGACTCCACCAATGCCGTCAGGGAAGGGCGCTCGCCGTCGGAAGCCGAGGTCGCCAAGACGCTTGCCGAACTGATCCGCACCGCCCCGCGCCGGGTCGCGGTGACCACGTTTGCCTCCCATGTCGGCCGCTTGCGCGCCGTGGCCGATGCCGCGCGCGCGGCCGAGCGCGAGGTCGTCCTTGTCGGCCGCGCCATGGAGCGGGTCGTGCAAGTGGCGCGCGAGACCGGCTATCTCGACGGCGTGCAGGATTTCCGCAGCGCCGATGCCTACGGCTATCTGCCGCCCGACAAGGTGCTAGCGCTATGCACCGGCAGCCAAGGCGAGCCGCGCGCGGCGCTTGCCCGCATTGCCGCGGACGAACATCCGGAAGTTACCTTGTCGCGCGGCGACCGCGTGATCTTCTCCTCGCGGCCGATCCCGGGCAACGAAAAGGCCATCGCTCGCGTGATCAACGGCCTGGTGGAGCAGGGCGTCGAGGTCGTCACCGACCGCACGCATCTGGTGCATGTCTCCGGCCATCCGCGGCGCGATGAGCTGCGCGACATGATCGCCTGGGTGCGGCCGCAAATCCTCATCCCCGCGCATGGCGAAGCGCTGCATCTGGCCGAGCACGCCGCGCTTGCCCGCCAGGCCGGGGTGCCCAAGGTGCTGGTGTGCCGTAACGGCGATCTTGTCCGCCTCGCGCCGGACGGTCCGGAAATCGCCGACGAGGTGCCGTCGGGCCGGCTTTACAAGGACGGCTCTCTGCTCATCAGCGCCGACGCACGAAGCGTCGCGGCGCGCCGCCGCCTGAGTTTTGCCGGCATGGTTTCCGTGGCGCTGGCGCTCAACGACAAAGGCCAGCTCATGGCCGATCCTGAAGTGGAGCTCATTGGACTGCCTGAAGCGGACGCCGGCGGTGTCTCTATGTTTTCCATCGCACGCGACGCGGTCGAGGAAGCTTTCGAAAACCTGCCGAAGCCGCGCCGCCGAGATCCGCAAAGCGTGGCCGAAGCGGTGCGGCGCGGCGTGCGCGGCCGCATCGCCGAGCGCTGGAACAAGAAACCGATCTGCCACGTCCATGTGCTGGTCGTGTGATGAGTACGTGTGATCACGCGCCTCCGAGCATGTCCTCGACGATCTGCGGATTGCGCTCCAACAAAGCAAGCAGCACGCGTGCCGGTCCATCGGGCATGCGTCGGCCCTGTTCCCAATTGCGTAACGTTCCTGGCGAAACGCCGATCTTGCTAGAAAACGCCGCTTGGGAGAGACCGGTTTTGCGCCGGACTGCGGAAACGTCGACCTTTCTTGGGATGTGGAGTTTGAGGCCGGCAACCTTCTCGCCACGCGCATGCGCGGCGGCTTCGCGAAGGCCCTGAATGATCCTGTCTGCCGGTTTTTTCATTTCGCTCTCCGTCGCCAATAGCCGGCGATCTCTCCAGTCAGGGTTTTGAATGCGGCAATCTCCGAGGCCGTGAAATTTGCCCGGTCACCTTTGCTCAGCGCGGCAACGAGATAGACCGGCGCATTCGGTCCGAAATAGGCCGTGACGACCCGATAGCCGCCGCTCTTGCCCTTGCCGCGGCCGGCAAAGCGGATCTTGCGAACACCACCGGAGCCTCAAATTTCATCTCCTTGCAACGGATTGGCGGCAATCGCATCGATGATCGTCCGACATTCCGTTGCACTAATCCCAATCGCTTCGACGTCCCGCACGAATTGCGGCAATTCAGCCACGACGTGAAGTGCCGCCGACATGGTCGGGGATATACGCCATTGGCTTATATGCGTCAATGACGTAAATACGCCGAAGTTCGCCAAAGGACGCTGACAGCGGTGCCGAAACGGCTGATTATGTATCTGGCCGGGCGAGCAGGAGACGAAAATGATCGGCAGGCTCAATCACGTGGCAATCGCGGTCCGCGATATCGGCAAGGCGGCTGCGGTCTATCGCGACACCCTGGGCGCAAATGTCTCAGGCGCCGTGGCGCAGCCCGACCACGGTGTGACCACAGTGTTCATCACATTGCCCAATACCAAGATCGAGCTGCTCGAACCGCTCGGCGACAATTCCCCCATCGCCAAATTCCTCGAGCGCAATCCGGACGGCGGCATGCACCATATCTGCTACGAGGTCGACGATATCCGCGCCGCCCGCGATGCGCTTAAGGCGCAAGGCGCGCGGGTGCTCGGCGACGGCGAGCCGAAGACCGGCGCGCACGGCAAGCCGGTGCTGTTCCTGCATCCGAAGGATTTTTCGGGCACGCTGGTTGAGTTGGAGCAGGCGTAGCCATGACCTTCGCCACCGCGCTCGCCGCATTCTTTCTGATCTGGTGGGTGACTTTATTTGCCGTCTTGCCGTGGGGCGTGCACAGCCAGCACGAAAGCGGCGAGGTGGTACCCGGCACCGACCCGGGCGCGCCGGTCAGTTTCCGGCTTGGCCGAAAACTGTTGTGGACGACGGCCGTGGCGCTTGTGATCTATGCCGGCTGCTATCTCCTCTATAGCCAGCATCTGCTGAGTCTATCGGGTCTGATGGGACGATTCGATTACACAAAATACTGATATTTATCAGCGTATTAAGTTCATTTCATGAATTGAAATATTGAGTGCCCGGGCAAAGAAAAAGCAGGGCCAAAGCCCTGCCATAAATCCGCGTCTAACCCATAACCCACGCTTACTTTTGAGTACGCATTACCGGCGTGGCTGGCGATGCTTTGCGCTCGCGGGTCATCCTCCCGAGACTTGGACCGC